>NZ_JAMYOJ010000009.1:0-235030 GCF_040319795.1 Mesorhizobium sp. M0862 | reverse complement strand
CAGCGCTGGCGGTCTTAACTTCAGTCTTGGTCATGGTGGCGTTCCTTCGCGGGAATCAGGTGACGTGAACAATCACCAGCCTGCCATGACCGCCCTCTCTCAGCGAATTTGCAGAACTCTCAGCACACTACCCCCTTCGCGTCGCACGGTGGACTAAGTACAAGAGGCCATTACGGCGCGTCGCCAAAGCGGAATATACACAAATGTCTTCCGTCTGGATGGCAGCTGCAGAGCAAGTTCGGCCCACGCCCGCAAAGCCAGGCGAACAATGCCTTTACCGGATTAACTTGGCGTATCCGGAAAGCAGGTTCATCCGGAAGGGCAGGGTGTTCTGGAAGGGTGGGTTCACCTGCACGGGTAGGTTCATCAGGAAGCTTAATATCTTGAGCGTCTATGCAATGTCGCTCTCTCAAAACCGGGGAACCGCTTTTGAGCGACACGCATTGGGTGAGCACAGAAAGACGATCGGCTCCGTCACTTCTTCCTGTTTCGGCTCGCAGATGCGGGCAAGCGTGTACTTGTCGACGTTGTTCGCATACGGCTTCGATATCGGCGTAGGTGCCGTGTCACCGTGCCGCGATAAGGGTTCACAGCGGTCGAGTTGACGATAGCGTTCTCAGCGAAGATGTCGGCGGTTCGAGCCCGTCATCGCCCACCATATCCGGCCCGCATATCCCGAATGCCGGGCGCGGCCGCAATGAGCCGCACCCGCCGTTCTTTCCTGGCGCGCTAGTCTATCGCTTGACGTAGCAGTTCTTCTTCACGCGGCGGATGGGATCCTCGCCAAAGGCGTCGACGCTGCATGTGACGCCGTTCCTGAATACGCCCTGGACGTACTGGCCACGCGCCCCGTATCTCACCACTTTGCGGCCACGGAACTCGCAGAACCGCCCCTCCGAGGCGCAGGCCACCCATCTGCCGCGGCCCTGGCCGTAATCATTATCGCCGTAATTGTCATCATTGCCGTAATTGTCGTCGTCGTTGTCACCATAATCATTACTGCTATCGCGCCTCGCAATATAGCAGGCCTTGTCGCGGCCGGGCGCCGGGTCGCCGAAGACGCGATTCGAGCAAGGCACGGAACGACGATCGAAGAAGCGGGAGGTGGTCTGGCCGCGCGCGCCGTAGACCACTTCCGAGGGGTAGGGCAGGCGGCAGATTTCGCCTTCGTCGGCGCATCGCTGCATCCGCTGGGCGGATGCGGTGGCTGGAAAAAGAATAGAGACGGACGAGGCCAGGCCGACCAGGCAGATGAATGTAAACGTCATCCGGATCAAAGCATTGAAGGTTTTTGACACGATTTGTCTCCCGTTCGATTCGACCAGCATGGTACAGCAGCCTTGTTAAATACACGATGAACGAAAGCCCTCCGGGAAGGCAGGACAATGATGGATCATCCAGGGCGCCTGATGCTGCGGTTGCTGTTCGCATTGGCAATCTCTGGTATTGGGCGCTTCGCCTATGCGGGGAATGTGGGCGACGGCGTCGACCAGCCCGCCGCCAAGGCAGCCTTGCTCAAGGCCTATCCCGGCCTTTTCACCATTTCGGGCAATGTCCTGACCTGGACCGACGGCACCACCATGGTGTGGAACGACGGCAAGGCGCGCGACGCCGACGCGTTGCTTGAGAGCCCCGACATCGAAGACATGTTTCGCTACGTCTATCCCAGAGCAGCCGAGGGCGCGCTGGTCCCGGCGGAGGATTTCGATCCCGGCCGTATCCGCAATGAACCTTTCTTCGAGAAGCTCTACGGGGCAAGTGCCGCCGAGGTGGGCAAGCACATCGCCAACGTCAAATGGTTGCCGAAGCTCGGCAAGAAGACCGTGCAGGTCACCAGGATTTTCGGCATCAACGACCAGCTGGGCAAGGTCTCCGCTGCGCTTGAGGCGATGCCCGCGGAGCTGAGCCGTTACGGGCTCAAGCCCGGCGGCGGCTTTGTCTGGCGGCCGATCGCCGGCACCGACCGGTTGAGCGTTCACTCGTTCGGAGCGGCCTTCGATATCAATGTCGGCTTCTCCGACTATTGGTACAACAACAGGAACAAAACCAACCCGAAGGCCCACATTCCCTTCAAGAACCGGATTCCGCTGGAAATCGTGGAATTGTTCGAGAAAAACGGCTTCATCTGGGGCGGGCGCTGGTATCACTACGACACCATGCACTTCGAGTACCGGCCTGAGTTGCTGCTGTACAAGAAATCCGGCTGATCACGGCGGCAGCAGCCGGAAATCCTTGCCTTCGGGCAGCAACTGGCCGCCATCGACGATAATCGTCGTGCCGGTGATATAGCTGGCATCGTCGGAGGCGAGGAACAGGAAGGCGTTTGCGACGTCGCGCGGGCTGCCGAGGCGTCCCAACGGGATGGAGTCCTCCATGTTCTTGATGTACGCGGCGCCGCGATGCAGCTCGATCGCTTCGGTCAGGATGTTGCCGGGCTCGACGCCGTTGACGGTGATGCCGTAGCCCGAAAATTCCAGCGCCGCCGAGCGGATGAAGCCGTTGATGCCGGCCTTGCTGGCGGCATAGTGGCCGTGGCCGGGGCTGGTGACGTGCGGACCGGTGATCGACGAGGTGTAGAGCATGCGCCCGTAACCTTGCACCTTCATCGGCGCCAGCGCCGCCAGCGTGGTGTTGAACGTGCCGCGCAGATTGACCGCCATCACCCGGTCCCAGTCGTCCGGGCTGGTGTTTTCGATCAGCTGCCAGGGATAGATGCCGGCATTCTGCACGACGATGTCGAGGCGGCCATGGCGGCTCAGCGCCAGCGCCACCGCAGCTTCTGCATCGGCCATTTGCGAGATGTCGGTGCGAATGAAATCCGCGCCGAGCTCGTCCGCGGTCGCCTGGCCGGCTTCGGCCTCGCTGTCGGCCAGGACCAGCCTTGCGCCTTCCTCGGCAAAGCGCAGCGCAATGCCCTTGCCGATGCCGCGCGCGCTGCCGACGATAAGCGCGACCTTGTCTTGCAGCCGTCCGGTCATGTGAGCTGTCCTGTCATGCGAGTCTTTGGCGAATGGTTTGCTTGAAGGCGTCGAGCAGCACGGCGGCGAGCACCAGCAGGCCATGGATCACCTGGGTGAAATTGGCCGGCAGGCCCATCAGGTTGATTGCCGTGTTGATGGAGGAGAGCAGCAGCACGCCGGCATAGACGCCGGGCAAGGTGCCGACACCGCCTTTCAGGCTGACGCCGCCGATGACGACCGCGGCAAAGGCGTTGAACAACAGCCCGGTGCCGAGATTGGCGGTGGCGCCCGAGGTGCGGATGGCGAGCAGCCAGCCGGCGAGGCCGGCAATGGCGCCGGCAAGTACGAAGGCGATGATCAGATTGCGGTTGACGCGGATGCCGGCGCGGAAGGTCGCGGTCTCGTTGCCGCCGATCATCACGAGGTGGCGGCCGAACGGCGTTTTGGCCATGATCAGCGAGAACAGGACGAAACAGGCGACCGCGATCCAGGCGGTCAGCGGCAGGCCGGCCATTAGCTGGATGCCGAACCAGCGGATGGCCGGCGCCAGATCCTGTGCCGAGCGGCCGCCGGAAATCACCAGCACCAGGCCGCGCACCCAGATGTAGGACGCCAGCGTAATGATAAAGGCGCTCATCTTCACCTTGACCACGAGATAGCCGTTGAAGGCGCCGATGA
Source organism: Mesorhizobium sp. M0862 (assembly GCF_040319795.1). NCBI lineage: Bacteria > Pseudomonadati > Pseudomonadota > Alphaproteobacteria > Hyphomicrobiales > Phyllobacteriaceae > Mesorhizobium > Mesorhizobium sp. M0862. The sequence continues at coordinate 231,392 of NZ_JAMYOJ010000009.1, read as the reverse complement.
GGCCGCCGACGGCCAGCGCAACCAGCAGCGAAACCGGAACCATCAGCCATTGCGGATTGAGCTGTATGCCCATGCCGATGCCCGATGAGCAGAACAGGATGCCGACCGCCATGGCGCTGAGTGCGGCCACCGATTCCACCGACAGGTCCATATGGCCGGCAATGATGACCAGCGACAGGCCGATCGACATCACGCCGAGAACGCTCGAGGCCTCGATGATGTTGGCGAAGATGCCGAGCTGGAAATAGTTGGGGACGAAGACGGAAAAGACAACCAGCACAAAGATCAGCATGAACCAGACGAGGTTGTCGAGGACGAACTCCAGGGCTTTGCGGCTGCGCGGGTTCATGGGCTGATCCGGTTGGCGCCCCCGAGAAAATCAGGCTGAGAAATCAACTCGATTTCATCGGGTTCAGGCGCGGGTTTAGGTTCGCCACGGTGTCCTGGGACGCGGCGTCGTGAATGGGCAGGCTCCGGGCCGCAATGGCCCGGAGCGCTTCGCTAGGCGACTATTCGACAGACTTGATCGTGTCCGTCGGCGGCTTCTGGTTGCCCCAGAAGGCCGGATTGTCGACGTTTTCCTTGGTGATGGCGGCGCCCGGGATCTTGATGTTGGGGCCCCAGCTCTCCTTGGTCACGGTCGACTTCAAGCCGAGCACGTCATACTCGCCAGGCTTGATTTCCTGCTTGCCGGCGATCTTGTCCATGAACATCGCCACGGCCGCGGCCTGCGCGTAGAGCGGCTGCTCGACTTCGACATTGAGCCAGCCCTTGCGGATCAGGTCGAGACCGACCGGAGCGCCGTTCGAGCTCATCAGCATGACGTCGCCCGGCTTCTTGCCGGCGGCCTCGAGCGAGGCGACGGCTGCGACCGACAGGTGCGCGGCATGGCTGAAGATCAGGTCGATGTCGGGGTTGGCGAGCATCTGGTCGGCAACGATCGTGCCGGCGTTGCTGGCTTCCCATTGCATGGCCGGCAGCGAGATGATCTTGACGTCAGGAAACGCCTTCAACTTCTCCTCGAAACCCTTCTGGATGTCGAGCGTGTAGGGATCGCCGGGATCGCCGAGCACCTGCAGGATCTTGCCCTTCACAGAACCGTTCTTGGCGGTCAGAAGCTTTTGCGCCTGCTCGGCGGCGACGTAGCCGATCTCGACCGTGCCCGCCACCGAGGTGAAATCGGACGGGGTCGAGGTGATCTGGCGGTCGAACTCGACCACCGGGATGCCGGCCGCACGCGCCGCTTCGATGGACGGCTTCAGCGCGTTGAAATCGACGGCGGCCAGGATGATCGCCGCCGGCTTCAGCGCAATGACGTCGTTCATCTGCGATTGCTGCGCGTCGGTCTTGTTGTCGGCGTTGAGTGTTTTCACCTCATAGCCGACCTGCTTGAGGAACAGCTCCAGCGCGCTCACCGAGCCGGTCTGGAATTCATCGAGCAGGGTCGGGACCATATAATAGACGGTGCCCTTGGTCTGGGACATTGCCGGCGTGAGCGAGGCAAGAGCCAGTGCCAGGATACCGAAGACAAGAACCAGTATTCGCTTCATGTCGTTCGCTCCTCTTTTATACCGGACCCCTCTTTTGTCCCTCAACCTGCCGGTCCGGCACCGGCAAGCGTCTCACCGGTGATCATGTTGATCACCGCATCGGGACTTGTTTTGTTGCGTGCGACATCGCCGGCCACGACGCCTTGCCGGATCACCACGATCCGGTCGGCGACCTGGAAAGCCTGTTGCATGATGTGGGTGATGATGACGACGCCGATGCCCTGGTTGGCCACCTGGCGGATCATCTCGAGACCGCGCCTGGTCTGCTCGACGCCGAGTGCCGCGAACGGCTCGTCAAGCAGCACCAGCTTGCCGCCCCAGTGCACGAAGCGGTTGAGCTCGATGGCCTGGCGTTGGCCGCCCGAGAGATGCTCGACATTGGTGCGCAGCGACGGGATGCGGGTGCCGGCACTTGCCAGCGCCTTGCCGACCACGGCCTCCATGGCGCGCTCGTCGAGGATGGGGACACCGAGAACCTTGCGGGTGATTTCGCGGCCCATGAAGAAATTGGCGACGACGTCGACATTGGTGCAGAGCGACAGGTCCTGGTAGACGGTCTCGATGCCGGCAGCCTTGGCCTCGGCTGGCGTTTTCGCCAGGAATTCCTTGCCCTCGAACAGCATGCGGCCGGAGCTCGGCTCGAGGCCGCCGGCGATGATCTTGACCAGTGTCGACTTGCCGGCGCCGTTGTCGCCGAGCAGCGCCACGACTTCGCCCTTGCCGATCGAGAAGCTGATGCCCCTCAGCGCATGAATGGCGCCGTAATTCTTGGTGACGTTTTCGAGTACCAGCAGCGGTTCGGTCATGCCGCCACTCCCTTGCTGTGCATGAGGTCGGACCGGCGCTCGCGCTCGGCAATGAACATCTGGCCGAAGCGCGGCGACAGCACGCCCGAAACGGCTAATGCGGCAGCGCCGCGCAGCACCGAATGCTTGCCGCCGGTCGCCACCGTCACGCGCGGTGTCTTGCGGTCGCGCCGCGCCGAGACCGAATTGGGAAGCTGTCCCGCCGCGCCGACCAGCTTTTCGAGCAGGTCGGTGGGCGCAAGCCCGCCGAGGATGACGGTTTCCGGGTCGAACACATTCTCGATGGTGACGATGGCGTTGCGGAAGATCGGCGCGATCTCGGCCACCCAGGCGGCGTCGCTGATGTTGCGGCGGCGACGTGCTTCGAGCGAGAGATACCGTTCGAGGCAGCCGCTGTTACCGCATGGGCAAGGCTCGCCACCGGGAACGGCAGGGATGTGTCCGATTTCGCCGGCATTGCCCCAGGCGCCGCGCATCACCGCGCCGTCATGCACGATGACGCCGCCGAGGCCGACGCCGAAATAGAGGTAGTAGTATTCGGAATAACCGGAGCCGAGACCGTAAAGCCGTTCGCCCATGGCCGCCGCCGCCATGTCGGTTTCGAAGAAGGCCGGCAGCCCGGTCGACGCCGCCAGCCGTTCCGGCAGCGCGACATCCTTCCAGCCGGCCATGGTCGTCGGGCCGACGAAGCTCATCGACTCCACGCCGAAGGGTCCAGGCAGCGCCATGCCGATGCCGAGCACGCGTCCGCCGGGGCGCAGCGCGGTCAGCTCGGGCACCATCGCGCCGATCAGCTCGAAGGCATGGTCGGGCGTCGCATGCGGCGCCTCGCGATGCATGCTCTCGATGACATCGCCGCTGAGATTGATGAGCGCCGCGTCGATCCCCAGCGGGGTGAGGTGGACGCCGACGGCATAGCCGCCCTCGGGGTTGATCCTGAGCGTCGCCGGCGGCAACCCGCGTCCGCGCGGCTCTTCGCGCAGCGACAGCACATAGCCATGCTCTTCGAGTTCGCGAACGATGGTCGATACGGTCTGGACGGTGAGGCCAACGCGGCCGGCAATGTCGCCGCGAGCTATGGGACCGTGAAGGCGGATGGACTCCAGCACGATGCGCCGGTTGTAAGGCCGCCCGAACTCCTGATTGGTTCCCCGCAGTGCCATGTCCCGCGCCCTTTACGAAGGCCAGACTTGCACAGGCAATTTATTCAGTCAAATGGAATTCAAAAATAATTCGGAATGGTTCCCAGACGCGGTGCAGGACCTGTCCCATGCGCCGCGCTGGCCGATTGCAGCCGGGCTGAAACCACCGCAATGGTGAATGACGTCAGGCGGGCGCGGGGCTCGCCCGACCAGTGATCCAGCAGGAAAACCGATGATCGAATTGCCTTTTGCGCGCGATGAGTACCAGCGGCGGCTCAAGAAGATCCGCGCCGAGATGGCGGCGCGTGGGCTGGAACTGCTGGTCGTCAACGATGTCGCCAACCAGCATTACATCACCGGCTATGACGGCTGGTCGTTCTACACGCCGCAGGTCGTGCTTGTCCCGATCGAAAACGAGGCCGAGCCGGTCTGGATCGGCCGCGCCATGGATGCGGCAGGCGGCTTGCTGACGGCCTGGATGAAGCCGGAGAATGTGGTCGGCTTCCCCGAGGACCACGTGCAGCGCGCCGATCGCCATCCGATGGACTGGATAGCGGCCTGGATCGTCGCCAAGGGCTGGGGCGCGAGACATATCGGCATCGAGCTCGAAGCCTATTATTTCTCGCCGAAGGCGCATGCCCGGCTCGTCGCCGGCCTGCCCAATGCGAAATGGCACGACGCCGATCTGCTGGTGAACTGGATCCGCGCCGTCAAATCCGCGCCCGAAATTGCTTATCTGCGCAAGGCGTCGACACTTGCCGAATCGGCGGTTTCGCGGGCCTTCGAAGTCATCGCGCCAGGCGTGCGCGAATGCGATGCGATTGCCGCGATCCAGGCGGCGCAGATTGCCGGCAGTCCAGACTTCGCCGGCGACATCACGGCACTTCCGCCGACGATCCTCGGCGGCGAGAATGCATCGGCTCCGCACATCATGTGGAGCGACCGGAGGTTCGGCAAGGACGAGACGATCGCGCTCGAACTCGCCGGCGTTTGCCGCCGATATGCCGCAGGCCTCGCCCGAACGATGCAGCTCGGCAAGACGCCGGCCCGTGTCGCCGACACCGCAAAGGCGGTGATCGAAGGCATGGATGCGGTGCTCGACGCGGTCAGGCCGGGGACCACAGCCGAAGCGGTCGAGGCCGCATGGCGCAAGGTTATCCAGCGCTACGGGCTGAAGAAGGAATCGCGCATCGGCTACTCCATCGGCGTCGCTTATCCCCCGGATTGGGGCGAGCACACGATCAGCCTGCGGCCCGGCGACAAGACCGCGCTGCAACCCGGCAATGTCGTGCACTCCATTCTTGGCATGTGGATGGATGGCTGGGGCATCGAGATCAGCGAGACCATTCTGGTGACCGAGACCGGCCATGAGACGCTAACCAAATTCCCGCGAGACATCCATGTCAAATCCTGACCGGCCCGCAGCACCGGGCGGTGCCGCGACCCCGCCATCGATGCCGGAATTCTCGATCGGATGGTCGAGATCCGCCGTCATCTGCACCGCCATCCCGAATTATCGAACCGCGAGATTGGCACGCGAGCTTATCTCAGGCCGATGCTGGCCGGGCAGGGGATATCAGATCCGCGACGTCGCCCGCTACGGCCTGGCCGTCGATATTGTCGGCTCCGGGAGGCCGTCAATCGCAATGTGGCGATAAGGGTGATGCATGCCCGTGGCCATGACGCCCATGCCTCGATGGGCTTCGCAGTGGCCGTGCATCTGTCTCAGCCCAGGGACAGTTTTGTCGGCACGGGTCCGCGCTTGGTGCGACCTTGGATCCGGAACCAGCGGGCAGGGCGCGGAGAAGTCGGGCAGCAACCAGCCGCCTGGCTTGACCCTACAGATACTGCTCGACCTTCTTGCCGACGGTCAGGAAGCGCAGCGGGTCGATGGCCTCGCCATTGTGGCGGACTTCGTAGTGCAGGTGCGGGCCGGTCGAACGGCCGCTGCTGCCGGTCTTGCCGATGATGTCGCCGGCCGCGAGTTTTTGGCCGACGGCAACGTCGATCTCGCTCAGATGGCCGTAGCGCGTGGCAAAGCCGTTGCCGTGATCGACCTCGACCATGCGGCCATAGCCGCCGTTCCAGCCGGCCTTGGTGACGATCCCGGCCGCGGTGACCTTGGCTGGCATGCCGACCGGCGCGCGGAAATCCATGCCCGAGTGCAGGGCAGCGGTGCCGAGGATGGGGTCAGTGCGCACGCCGAACGGGCTGGTGACGGAGTGGCCCGGCGCCGGGTTGGCGAGCGGCAGCCGCCGCGCCTCTTTCTTCAACTGGTCGAGCGTATCCAGCGCCTCGTCCAGTTCCTTGACCTTGCTGTCGAACATCATCGAGCTGTCAAGCGGGATCAGCGGTCCGCCGACATCGCTTTCGTTTTTGCCGAAATCACTGTCGACCGGCAGACCGGCCGCTTCCAGCGCCTGGGTGATGGCATCGGCGTTCTTGTAGGCGTTGTCGGCCAGGGTTTCGATGCGGGTGAGTTGCTGGCTTTCGATAGCCTTCAGTGAATCATTGATCGAGACGAACAATTTGTCGGCACGGTCCGCAGCCGTTTCGCTGGGCAGCGGGTCGGAGCGTGTCGACCACAGCGAGAATGGCCTGGTGTCGCCCGAACCGAGGCTGGCGACCGAATAGGCGAGTGGCTCGCCGCCAGTCAGTTCGGCATGCTCGTCGAGTTTTGCCGCCACATCCGCGGCGGCCGGCGTGCCGACCTCGTTTTCAGCCCGCTCGAGAATCGGGCCGAGGCGGCCATGGCGCTGACTGAGCTGGCTCTGCCGCTCGATCAATTCGCTGACCTTGGTTTCCATCAGTTTTTGGTCGAGAAGCTGGCGGCTGGTGATGCGGTCGACCTGCGCGCGCAATGCGGAAATGCGATCTTCATAGGCCTGCTGCATGCGCGCCTGCCGGGCCGTGGTGGCGCCGATCAGATCGTCGCGCAGTACGAGATAGGAGGTCGCCAAGAGATAGCCGATGGCGATCGCCGCCAGTGCCGAGCCGAGAAAGGCGACGAGCCACGGCCGGATGGTGAAATGCCGTATTTCATTGCCCCGCGCAATGATGACCGTATGCGGCTCCTTGCGCCTGCCGAAGACCGCTGACTGACCGGTTAGGTTCACGGGACCAAGCTTTCGTTACGACACCAACGAAGCCCGATTACACATTATTAGGGTTAACAAAGTTTTGCCGTCGCGGGCGCGCTAGTGACCAACGGTGTCAGCCAACCGCATATATGTCTTATGCCCCTAATGCACTGCGCGGCGTTGGCCAGATCGGTGGCGCCTCAGAGCGCGCGGACCGCCTCCAGCACTGCTTCGGCATGGCCTTTCACCCGGACCTTGCGCCAGATCCCGGCGATCCGCCCGTCCTTGCCGATCAGGAACGTCGCCCGCTCGACGCCCATATAGTTGCGGCCATACATCGTCTTCTCGACCCACAGATTGTAGGCCTCGATCACCTTGCGCTCCTCGTCGGCAACCAGGTCGACGGTGAGATCGTATTTGGTTTTGAACTTGTCGTGCTTCTTCACGCTGTCCGGCGACAGGCCGATCACCACGGCGCCGGCCTTTTCGAACTCCGGCTTCAGCTGCGAAAAGCTGATCGCCTCATTGGTACAACTTGTGGTGTCGTCCTGCGGATAGAAATAAAGTACAACGGGCTTCCCCCGCATCGAGGCAAGGCTGAGTGAGCCGCCGCCGTCGCGCGGAAGATCGAATTGCGGCGCAACGTCGCCAACGTCGAGATCAGCCATATCGATGCCCTTGTTTGAGGTTACGCGGCCCTAAATCAAAGAGATAGAGCATGATGCCTGGACAAACGGAAACCGTTTGTCCGAGAAAACCGCCTCACACTTTTCGGCATCATGCTCTAGCCTGCGTCGTTATAGTGTCGGGCGGGGATTCGTCCACGATCGAATTCGCACAACGGAAAATTGCGTGGATCAGGAAGAACCGCAGCACGAGAAAATCCGGTTCAGGCGTGACGAGATCACCGACCTGGGGGCTTTCCCGTCCGCTTGCCGCGTGCCGCCGCTCGGCAAGGCACGGATCGGCCGCGGCTTTCGCATCCTTGCCCGGCTGTTTGCCGGCATTGGAGCCCTTGTGCTGCTGGCAGCGGCCGCCGTCTACGTCATCGGCGCCACCGGCATCGGCAACGAACGGCTGCGGTTGGAAGCCGAAACGGCGATCGAGAAACTGGCAGGTTTCGACGTCAAAGTCGCCGTCGGTCCTGCCAGCCTGACACTTGACGGATCGAGCTTCATTGCGCTGCAGGTCAAGGATGTCAGCGTCGAGACGGCCGACGGCAAGCCGATGGCCGATGCCGGGCGCGTCCGCTTCGGCATCCGGCTGATCCCGCTGCTTTCGGGCGAGGTTCGGCTGACCAGCGCCAGGATTTCCGACGCCCATATCGTCACCGCGGCAATGCCGTCGGGTGGTGACTGGACAGCGCGCCTGCGCAATCAAGACGGTCTCATCGATCCGGAAAAACTGGCCGCCGCCGTCTTCAGTGACGTCAATCATGCACTCGATGCCGTGCGCGAGGATTCCATGCGCCGCATCGATCTCAAAAATGTCGCATTCGAGCTGCCCGAGGCCGGATCGGTCAAGCTGGTCATGATCGCCAACGCGACGGTGCTGCAGTCGGGCCCCGGCAGCGTGGAGTTCTCGTCCGAGGCGGATGTCGATGGCCGCGCGCTCACCGTCACGGCCACCGCCACCCGCGATACGAGCTCGATGCGCGTCACCGCCTTGAACGCCGCCATCGACATGGCGGATGTCGCGGAGACAACGCCGGCGGCCGGCGGGCGAACCGGCGCGATTGCTTTGAAGCTCACCGGATCCGAAGGCTCGGGCGAGACCGATTCGCGGCTGACGGGCTCGCTGTCGCTAACCGGCTCGGTGCTCGACCTCGGCACACGCGGGCTGTTGCCGGCCGATGTCAATGTCGACGCCGCCCTCGTCTCCGGCTCCAACAAGATCGATGTCGGCAGGCTGGTTCTAAAGACCGGGCGCTCGGCGTTCAATTTCGCCGGCTCGATCGGGCCAAAGCCGTCGACCGGCGCGGCCGGCGAGGAGCCTTCCTATCGTTACGACCTGACCAGCGACGGCTCGACGCTGGCGCCTTCGGAATCGCCCGAGCCGGCGCTGAATTTCTTCGCCCGCATCGCCGGCGTCTATCAGGTCAAGAGCCGCAAGCTTGTCGCCGACCAGATCGGCATCAGGTCGGGATCGGGGAGCGAAGTGCTGGGAACCGCTGCGGTTTCCTTCATCGACAACGGACCGCCGGGTATCTCGGTGTCGCTCAACGTCCACGACATGGCGGTCTCGCACGTCAAGCAATTGTGGCCCTGGTTCTCGGCCAAGAACGCGCGGCTGTGGGTGCTGCAGAACCTGTTTGGCGGCCGCGTCGTCGATGCCAGCCTGCAGTTCCAGGTCGTGCCGGGGCGTCTCGGCAACGGCGTGCCGCTTTCGGCCGACGAGGTGTTCGGCCGCTTCCAGGTCGAGGGCTCGCGTTTCGACACCGCCGGCCGCATCCCGCCGATACGCGATGCCGTCGGCGTCGTTTCCTTCCACGGCAACGATGTCGACGTCGCGCTGTCGTCGGGCAGCGTCTATATGCCGAGCGGCCGCACCGTGGCGGCAAGCAATGGCACACTGTCGGTAAAGGCGGCAAACCACCCGCCGGTGATCGGCGCGCTCGACATCGACGTCGCCGGCGAGGCGCCGGCCATCGCCGAACTTGCCTCCTACGAACCGATCAACGCCATGCGCCATGTCGGCATCTTGCCGGACGACCTTTCGGGCACGGTGACCGGCCACGTCAAGGCCGACATTCCGTTGCAATCCGGCGTCGACACGTCGAAGCTCGATTGGCTGGTATCGCTCGACTACAAGGACCTGTCGCTCGCCAAGCCGTTCGAAGGCCAGATGGTGACCGATGCCGACGGCTCGATCGAAGTCGGGCCCGGCAAGGCGGTGATCTCTGCCAAGGCGCGGCTGAACGGCATTCCAGCCGAGCTCGATCTGGTTGAGCCGCTCAGGGATGGCGGGCCGCCGCGCAGCCGCAAGGTGGCGCTTGTGCTCGACGACAAGACGCGCGCCATCGCCATGCCTGGCCTGTCGCCGCTGATTTCCGGCACCATCAAGGTGGCAATCGACAAGAGCGGCGAAGGCGGCAGCCAGAACGTCGACGTTGACCTGACGAGCGCCAGGCTGGACATTCCCTGGGCAGGCTGGAGCAAGGGGCCGGGCATTGCCGCCAATGCCACTTTTACCATGAGCAAGTCCGGCGATACCACGACGCTGTCCGACTTCGACCTCGACGGAAAGAGCTTTTCGGTCGAAGGCGATGTCGTCCTGGTCAAGGGCGCGCTGTCTTCGGCGCGCTTCAGCAAAGTCGCCTTGAACCGGGGCGACGATGTCGCCGTGACGGTGAAGCGGTCGGGCAAGGGCTTCGCAGTCGATGTCAGCGGCAACGCGCTCGATGCCCGCTCGCTGATCAAGCAGTTCACCTCCGATGTCGATACCGCCACCAAAACCACCGGCACGGACGCGGTTTCGGTTAGCGCCGACGTCAATTCGCTAAGCGGGTTCCATGACGAGGTCCTGTCCAATTTGAAGCTCGACTACAGTGCCGCCGGCTCCAGGGTGAACAGGCTCAAGGTCAGCGCCGCGGCAAGTTCCGGCGCCGCCATCACCATCAGCAATACGGCAGGCAATGGTGCTCGCGCGCTCACCATGAAGTCGGCCGACGCAGGCGCCATATTGCGCTTCCTCAACATCTACGAGCATATGGAAGGCGGATCGATCACGCTGGCGCTCAGCGGCGCAGCCGACGGCCCGATGCGGGGACAGGTCGATTCGAGCAACTTCTTCATCGTCAATGAACCGAAGCTTGCGTCCATCGTATCGACTACGCCAGCCGGCGACAGCCGCAGCCTGAACGAAGCGGTCAAGGGCAAGATCGACACTTCGCGGGTAAAGTTCGAGCGCGGCTTTACCGAGATCGACAAGGGGTCGGGCTATTTGAAATTGGCGAATGGCGTGCTGCGCGGCCCGCGCATCGGCACCACCTTCCAAGGCACGCTCTACGACCAGAACAACAATATGGACATGACCGGAACCTTCATGCCGGCCTATGGCCTCAACCGCATCTTCGGCGAGTTGCCGTTGGTCGGCGTTCTGCTCGGCAACGGCCGCGACCGAGGCCTGATCGGCGTCACCTACCGGCTTAAGGGCAACGCCAACAAGCCGGTGCTGGACATCAACCCGCTATCGGTAATCGCGCCGGGCATTTTCCGCTCGATCTTCGAATATCGCTGAGGATCCCAGAAGACGGGTCAGACCGGCCGCACCAGAACGTGTTTTTTCTTGCCCACTGAAAGCTTTGCGACGTTTTCCGGACTCAAATCAAGAGGCGTCACCATCCGCCGGTCGTCCGCCACCGGCTGGTCGTTGAGGCGCACGGCGCCACCCTGTATGTGACGCCTTGCCTCGCCGTTTGACCCGGCAAGGCCCGCGCTGACCAGCAGCGACAGGATGCCGATGCCGGCTTCCAGCGCGGCGTCGTCCACTTCCACGGTCGGCAGCGTTTCGGCCGTCACGCCTTCCTCGAATGTCTTGCGCGCAGTTTCCTCGGCCGCGAGCGCCGCCTCGCGGCCGTGCACGATGGCCGTGGTTTCGGTGGCCAGCACCTTCTTGGCCTCGTTGATCTCCGAGCCGCCAAGGGCGGCCAGCCGCGCGATCTCCGACAGCGGCAGCCGGGTGAAGATCTTCAGGAAGCGCTCGACGTCGGCATCCTCGGTGTTTCGCCAGTACTGCCAGAAATCATAGGGCGAGAAGAGGTCGCCGTTCAGCCACACCGCGCCCTTGGCCGATTTGCCCATCTTGGCGCCCGACGATGTCGTCAGCAGCGGCGTGGTCAGCGCATAAAGCTGCGGCGTGCCCATGCGGTGGCCGAGATCGACGCCGTTGATGATGTTGCCCCACTGGTCCGAACCGCCCATCTGCAGCCGGCAGTCGTGGCGGCGGCTGAGCTCGACGAAATCATAGCCTTGCAGGATCATGTAGTTGAATTCGAGGAAGGACAGCGACTGTTCGCGCTCGAGCCGCAGCCTGACGCTGTCGAAGGTCAGCATCCGGTTGACCGAAAAGTGGCGGCCGACATCGCGCAGGAACTCGACATAGTTGAGCTTCATCAGCCAGTCGGCATTGTTGACCATGATGGCGTCGTTGCCAGTGTCGCCGAAGCGCAGGATGCGGCCAAAAATTCGCTTGATGCCCTCGATGTTGGTGGCGATCGCCTCGGGCGTCAAAAGGCTGCGCTGGTCGTCACGGAAGGACGGGTCGCCGATCATCGAGGTGCCGCCGCCCATCAGTGCGATCGGCCGGTGGCCGGTCTCCTGCATCCAGTAGAGCATGGTCGCCGATATCAGATTGCCGATGTGCAGGCTGGTCGCCGTGGCGTCGTAGCCGACATAGGCGGTCACGGTTTCCTTCGCGAAAAGTTGATCCAGCCCGGTCTCATCCGAAATCTGGTGGATGAAGCCGCGCTCGCTCATGACGCGCAGGAAATCGGACTTGAAGGCGGGCATTGTTTCTTCCTGAAAGCGCCGGGTCCGAACGGCCCGGCATGGCCTGAACGCGGGCGTTTAGCATCCAAGCGCGTCAAGCAAAAGTGGTTTCCGATTTTGCGCCGGCATGGACAGCCTATTCTGCACTGCCGCGCATGCTTGCTTCATCCTGTCGGCTGGCGTAATGAGGCGCCGCGCCAACGGGTTCGATCCGCTGGAACGGCACCGCACGGCATCCACCGAATGCCATATCTTGTGACAGAGCCCGACGCGATATGCCGGACGCATTGATATCCATCGTCATTCCCTGCCGCAACGAGGCGGCGAACCTGCCGCTGCTGATCGACGAGATCGAGGCGGCGATGACCGGGCGCGACTTCGAAATCATCGTTGTCAATGACGGTTCGACTGACGACACCGCTTCGGTGCTTGCCGCTGAAGCCGCCAAACGTCCGTTTCCGCTTCGGCAGCTTCGGCACGAAAAATCCGCCGGCCAGTCGCTTTCGGTGCGCTCGGGCGCCTGGGCGGCGCGCGGCTCGATAATCGCCACCATCGACGGCGACGGCCAGAACGACCCGCAATATATCCCCGTGCTGGTCGATGCGCTGCGTCGGGCAGGGCCCGATTTCGGCGCCGCGCAGGGGCAGCGGTTGAAGCGCCGCGACAGCAAGATCAAGCAATTGGCATCGCGTTTCGCCAACTGGCTGCGCGGCGCGATCCTGCATGACGACACCCGCGACACCGGCTGCGGCCTGAAGGCGATCCACACCGATATCCTGCGCAAACTGCCGTTCTTCGACGGCACGCATCGTTTCGTTCCGGCCCTGGTCATCCAGGAAGGCTACCGCGTCGTCCATTGCGACGTCGTCGACCGCTCGCGCCGCCACGGCAAGTCGAATTACGGCATCTTCGATCGCGGCCTGCAGGGCGCGCTCGATCTCGCCGGCGTCTGGTGGCTTCGGCGCCGGCGCCGCAGAATGCCAAAGGTAGAGGAAATCACGCATGGCTAACGTGTTTCAGGAATTGGCGACCTGGCTGCACCAGGTTTTCGTCAAGCAGTTCGACGCCTGGGTTCTGCTCGGCTTCGTTGCCCAGTTCTTCTTCACCATGCGCTTCCTGGTGCAGTGGATCGCTTCGGAAAAGGCCAAGCGCAGCGTCGTGCCGATCGCTTTCTGGTTCTTCTCGCTGTTCGGCGGCGGGCTGCTGCTCGTCTACGCCATCCAGCGTGAGGATCCGGTGTTCATCGCCGGCCAGGCCATGGGCATGGTGATCTATGTCAGAAATTTATGGCTCATCGCCAATGAGCGCAAGGCGGCGATGACCAAGGTCGACTGAGCCACCAGTCCCGCCAAATTCAGTCTGTCCGGTGTCGAAATGAGCAGGAACTACATCTTTCTCTTCCTGTTCAGCCTGATGATGACGGCGTCGGGACTGGCCTCTTTGCCGCCGCTCGACCGCGACGAGCCGCGCTTCGTCCAGGCGACCAAGCAGATGACGGAGACCGGCGACTATGTCGACATCCGCTTCCAGGACGCGTCGCGCTACCAAAAGCCGATCGGCATCTACTGGCTGCAATCGGCGGCGGTGACGCTGAGCGGCCAGGGGGCACAGGCGCCGATCTGGATTTACCGGCTGGTCTCGGCGCTGGGCATCGCCATCGCCGTCGTCGCAATCGCCTGGACCGGGGCCAATCTGTTCGGCGCCAATGCCGGTCTTGCCGCCGGCCTGGTCATGGCGGCGATTTTCGCCACCGCCTTCGAAGGCCGTGACGCCAAGACCGACGCGATGCTGCTTGCCTGCTGCGTTCTGGCGCAAGGCGCGCTGGCGCAGATTTATCTGGCATCGCGCCGCAACGAGCCTGTCGCCGGCCATCTGCCGTGGATTTTCTGGGCTGCGCAGGGCGCGGCTATCCTCATCAAGGGGCCGATTGCACCGCTGCTGTCGGCGCTGACGGTGCTCACGCTGGTTGCTTTCGAGCGCGACTGGCGCTGGCTGGCGAGGCTGAAAGCCGGGCGTGGGCTGATTCTGGTGCTGTTGATCGTGCTGCCTTGGCTCGCCCTCATCACTTGGAAGAGCAACGGCGCCTTCCTGCAGCAGGCCGTCGGCAAGGATATGCTCGGCAAGGTCGCGCAAGGCGAGGAGTCGCACGGCGTTCCGCCGGGCTTCTACGTGCTGACCTATTGCTTGTTCATGTGGCCGTTCGGCCTTGTGGCGCTCGGCGCCGGACTGCAGGCGCTCAACCGATTGCGCGACGATCCGCGCCTGCGTTTCTGCCTCGCCTGGTACGTTCCGTTCTGGCTCGTCTTCGAATTGATCCCGACGAAACTGCCGCATTATGTGCTGCCGGCCTATCCCGGCATGGCCCTGCTCATTGGCTGGCTTTTGACGCTGACGCCGCAAGAGGCAAATGCGCCGCTCAGGCGCTGGCAGACATGGCTGTGGTGGGCGACCGCATTCGGCACCGTCCTGGTGACAGTCGGTCTCGCCGTGCTTTGCGTCGGTGCGCCGATCTATCTCATGAAGACATTTTTATGGTGGAGCGTTCCGGCCGCCGCGGCAGCATTGGGCGCCGGCTACCTCGCTGTTTCGCGCCAGACGCTGGTGCCGCTGGTCCGCATCGGCGGGGCTGCGGTTTGCGCCGGTATAACCTACGCCCTGCTGTTCGGTGTCATCGTGCCGTCACTGAAACCGATTTGGATGAGTCGGGAAATCGAGGCGGCGGTTCGCGCCGATCGTCCCTGTGAGATGAGCGTGCTCGCCTCCGCGCAATATCACGAACCGAGCCTGGTATTTCTGGTGGGCACAAAGACGGTACTGACCGATGTCGATGGGGTTGCGCAACATCTGCTTGGCGATCCGGCCTGCGCTTTGGGCCTGGCGCCGGTCGGCGATGAAAAACGGCTGGATGACCTGCTGGCAGGGCAAGGCAAGAAGGCCAGCCGCGTCGCCGAGATCGACGGCATCAACTATTCGTCAGGTGATAAATTGTCGCTCGGCCTGTACCGTGTGGCGAACTGATATCTCTTCGATGATCGCTTCGAGCTCCGCATGTTGACGAAGTCGCCATCACCGGCGCGTGCCGCTATGCCTGCCATGCTCCGGCAGTCTGTCGATAATTTCCGCGATACTTTCGGGATTGTACGGCATCGCCTGGCGACGCGCCCGGCGCGCTACCCGAAAATCCTGTGGTCGGTCTGGGTCGTGGCCTGGCTTTTGCTGACGGTCGCGGTGTCGCTCCGTTTCGACCATCTTGCGGGCACCATGGCGAGGCAGTGGGCTTTAGGCTCGACCAATGTCTTCCGCATCGCCGAGTTTTTTACCTTCTTCGGCCTCGGCGGCTGGTATCTTGTCCCGTCGGTACTGGTGCTGATTGCGGCGAATCTGGCGGATTGGCGCAGCCTTTCCCGGCGCGCGCGGATGACCTTCTACAACTGGACCTGCTTTGCTTTCATGGTGCTGGGTTCGATCGCACTCTCGGCCATGGTCGTCAACGTGCTGAAATATGGCGTGGGCAGAGCCAGGCCAATGAATTTCGACAAGCTCGGCGATCTGTCGCTGCATCCTTTTTCCATGGAGGCGCGCTTTGCCAGCTTCCCATCCGGCCATGCCACGACCATGGGTGTCATTTTCGGCATTGCGCTGCTGTTGTTGCCCCAGCGCAGATGGGTGCTGCTGGCTGCAACCTTGTCGGTCGCATCGACCCGGATCTTTATCGGCGCGCACTATCCGAGCGACACTGTCGCCGGCTTCGGCCTTGGCTGTGCTGTTGCCATCGTCTGCGCGATGGTGCTTGGCCGGCTGGGATGTATCTTTCGCTACACGGCGTCGGGGTTGCCGGTGGCAAAAACTACGTTCCGCCTATTCCGTCGGGCTCGCAAACCAAACCAAAACGATGCGCCGAGACAAGACGAATTTCCGCATTGGAGCAGCGCCGGCAAGCAACTGAATTGCTGACGCCTTTGGAACCATCTAAGACCACCCCAGCTAGCTGTCGATGCCACCCCAGCTCCGCACCAGCCGAGCCATGTCAGGCGCGCCGGCGGCGTCCTTCTCCAGCCCTTCGGCGACACCGACGCGGTCGGCGACAGGCCGGTTCTGGCTGACTTTCCACTTGCCGCTGATTTCGGCGATCTCGATCTCAAGCCCGACAATGCCCTTGATTTGCGACTGGATGAAGGTCGGCGGCGCATCGGTCACCGCCCAGGGTGCCTCGCGGGCGCCTTCCTGCGACAGCGTCAGCTCGGTGATCTGCTGTGCGATCCAGGCGGAATCCTCGATCACTCTGACGGTTCCTCGCACCTGGACAATGGCGTAGTTCCAGGTCGGCACGACCTTGCCCGTCTCGCGCTTGGTCTCGTACCAGGACGGCGTCACATAGGCGTCGGCGCCCTGGAAGACGACCAGCACCGGCGATGTCGGATCGTCGGCCAGCTGACGCCATTGCGGGTTGGCCCTGGCCAGATGGGCGCGCAGCCGGCCATTCGGCCGAACCTCTGCATCAAGCAGGAAAGGAATGGCATTGGCGACCGGGCCATCGGTGCCGTTGGAGATCAGCAACCCCAGCGGATGCGTCCGGATCAGCCCGTGCAGGACGTCCGGCCGCGTTTCCTGGAAATGGGGAGGCTGGTACATGATCGGTCATGCCTTCTTGCGCTGGCTGAACCGGCATTGTGCACCGTTCAGCCGAGCCGCGCCACATGTCAGGCTGGCTTCACCGTTTGGATCAGCCGAAATGGCATTGTCGCGCCCAGGATGGGCACGACTGTGACGGCATCGGACCGGGAGTTTTTGTTTTGACGCAATTCCGGACGGAAAACCCGTTTACACTTTTCCTGGAATTGCTCTTAGCGCAGCCGCTTCGGCCGCGGATCGGACAATTCGCCGGCCAGCCGTCGGTCGAGATAGTCGGCGCATTCCTCGAGCAGCAGATCGGCGTCGTTGGCGAAGAAGTGGTTGGCGCCTGGCAAGGTCTTCTGCGTGATGGTGATGCCCTTTTGCGTGTGCAGCTTGTCGACCAGGCCCTGCACATCCTTGGGCGGCGCCACCTTGTCGGCATCGCCATGGATGATCAGACCCGATGACGGGCAGGGCGCCAGGAACGAGAAATCATAGGTGTTGGGCTGCGGCGCGATCGAGATGAAGCCCTCGATCTCGGGCCGGCGCATCAGAAGCTGCATGCCGATCCAGGAGCCGAAGGAATAACCGGCCACCCAGCAGCTCTTGGAATCCGGATGCAGCGACTGCACCCAGTCGAGCGCTGCGGCGGCATCCGACAATTCGCCGGTACCGTGGTCGAATTCGCCCTGGCTGCGGCCGATGCCGCGGAAGTTGAAGCGAAGCGTGGTGAAATCGCGCTTCTGGAACATGTAGAAGAGGTCATAGACGATCTTGTTGTTCATCGTGCCGCCGAATTGCGGATGCGGATGCAACACGATGGCAATCGGCGCGCTCTTCTCCTTGGAAGGCTGGTAGCGGCCCTCCAGGCGGCCGGCCGGACCGGTGAAAATGACCTCAGGCATGAAATACTCCAAATGGCATACGAATGCGCGGCGCCCGGAACAATTCTTACTCCAGCCCCAGCCCTTCCGGGCCTTGACGCAGGGCAAGCGTCTTCTTAGAAGCTAGTTTAGAATTGTTCAAAACTGGATAGCCAGCCGTGACGGCCCGGCCATCCTCGCCGCAAGCCGCGTAAATAGGACGTCTTGCCTTGCAATTTCAAGGAAATAACGCGCTATCCTTGCGGAAAGGGTCTTGACGGGATCGATTGGGTGAAAATGGCCGCAGCACGCGCCTATCTCGACTACAATGCCAGCGCGCCGCTCATTGCCGAGGCGCGCGAGGCGATGATTGCCGCGCTCGATCTCGTCGCCAATCCGTCGTCGGTGCATGCCGAGGGGCGCGCGGCGCGGCGCCTGATCGACACTGCCCGGCGCGATGTGGCGGCACTTGTCGGCGCCAAGGCCGAGCATGTCGTCTTCACCTCCGGCGCGACGGAAGCCGCATCGACGCTGCTGACACCGGATTGGCGGATGGGCCGTGGCACGGTGCGCATGAGCCAGCTCTATGTCTGCGAGGCCGACCACCCTTGCCTGTTGAACGGCGGCCGCTTCCCGGCAACACAGGTTTCGCGGATCGGCGTCGACGCCGATGGCATCGCTGACCTCGCTCAGCTGACAGCCGCTCTGGCCGCGCATGACAAGGCCGAAGGCCTGCCGTTGGTCGCGATCCATGCGGCCAACAACGAGACCGGCGTCATCCAGCCGATTGATCGCATCGCCGCGATCGTCAAGGCGGCGGGCGGCGTTCTGGTGGTCGACGCGGTGCAGGCTGCGGGCCGTGTTCCCATCGATATGTCAGCGGCTTACGCCGACTATTTGATTCTGTCTTCGCACAAGATCGGCGGCCCCAAGGGTGTCGGCGCCGTCGTTGCGGCAGCCGATCTGATGATGCCGAAGCCGCTGATCAATGGCGGCGGCCAGGAAAAGGGCCATCGCGGCGGCACCGAAAACCTGGCGGCCATCGCCGGCTTTGGCGCCGCGGCGCGGCAGGCTTTGGCTGGACTGAAAGACGTCGAAGCGATCGCGCAACGCCGCGGCGAGGTCGAGAAAACACTCAAAACACTGGTGCCGGACGCAGAAATCTTCGGAACCGGCGCGCCAAGGCTTGCCAATACGACATTCTTCGCTATTCCCGGCATCAAGGCCGAGACGGCGCAGATCGCTTTCGATCTGGCTGGCGTTGCGCTGTCGGCGGGATCGGCCTGTTCGTCGGGCAAGGTCGGGCCGAGCCATGTGCTGAAAGCCATGGGTTACGGCGACAGCCTGGGCGCTTTGCGCGTGTCCATCGGCCACGCAACGAGTGCCGGGGATATCGAACTGTTCCGTGCTGCGCTGGCCGGTATTGCCCAGCGCCGGGCGGGCAGGGAACAAGCCGCCTGAGGCGGCGACAAAGAATTCAGGCCTCGCGGCCTGGTAGAGCCGTGCGTTTGCAAGTGGCCGGGTGAATTCCCGGCCGAGACGCACTATATGAAACTTACGCCGCCTTCGGCGCCTCATGGGCAGCCCTCGGCGATGCCATAGTTTGAAAACTGTCGGGCCTTGACCCCGGCGTGGATGGAGAACGCTTATGCCTGCTGTGCAGGACACGATCGATCGGGTCCGAAAGATCGACGTCGACCAGTACAAATACGGATTCCAGACAGAGATCGCGATGGACAAGGCCCCCAAGGGCCTGAGCGAAGACATTATTCGCTTCATCTCGGCCAAGAAGGATGAACCGTCCTGGATGCTGGAATGGCGTCTGGAAGCCTATCGGCGCTGGCTGACGCTGGAAGAGCCGACCTGGGCGCGCGTCCATTATCCGAAGATCGATTTTCAGGACCTCTATTACTACGCGGCGCCCAAGAGCACGCCCGGCCCGACCTCGCTGAGCGACGTCGATCCCGAGCTGTTGAAGGTCTACGAGAAGCTCGGCATTCCGCTGCGGGAACAAGAAATCCTCGCCGGCGTGCAGAAAACCGACGTCTCCGATCTCGAGGAGCCCAGCGACAACGTCTACAAATCGGGCCGTGTCGCCGTCGACGCGGTGTTTGATTCCGTTTCCGTCGTCACCACGTTCAAGAAGGAACTGGCGCAGGCCGGCGTCATCTTCTGCTCGATCTCGGAAGCCATCCGCGAGCATCCGGAGCTGGTGCAGAAATATCTCGGCTCGGTCGTGCCGACATCCGACAATTTCTACGCCACGCTGAATTCGGCTGTCTTCACCGACGGCTCGTTCGTCTTCGTGCCCAAGGGCGTGCGCTGCCCGATGGAGCTGTCGACCTATTTCCGCATGAACGAGAAGAACACCGGCCAGTTCGAGCGCACGCTGATCATCGCCGAGGAGGGGGCTTACGTCTCCTATCTCGAAGGCTGCACGGCGCCGCAGCGCGACGAGAACCAGCTGCATGCCGCCGTCGTCGAACTGGTGGCGCTCGACGATGCCGAGATCAAATATTCGACGGTGCAGAACTGGTACCCCGGCGATGCCGAGGGCAAGGGCGGCATCTACAATTTCGTCACCAAGCGCGGCGACTGCCGCGGCCACCGTTCGAAGATCTCGTGGACACAGGTCGAGACCGGTTCGGCGATCACCTGGAAATATCCGAGCTGCATCCTGCGCGGCGACGATTCCTCCGGCGAGTTCTATTCGATCGCCGTGTCGAACGGCTACCAGCAGGTCGACAGCGGCACCAAGATGATCCATCTCGGCAAGAACACGTCGAGCCGCATCATCTCCAAGGGCATCGCCGCCGGCTTCTCGCAGAACACCTATCGCGGCCAGGTTTCGGCGCACCGCAAGGCGACCAACGCCCGCAACTTCACCAATTGCGATAGTCTCCTGATCGGCGACCAGTGCGGCGCGCACACCGTGCCCTACATGGAAGCCAAGAATTCGACGGCGCAGTTCGAGCACGAAGCGACGACGTCGAAGATTTCCGAGGACCAGAAATTCTACGTCATGCAGCGCGGCATTCCCGAGGAAGAGGCGATCGCGCTGATCGTCAACGGCTTCGTCAAGGATGTCATCCAGCAGCTGCCGATGGAGTTCGCGGTCGAAGCGCAGAAGCTTATCGGCATCAGCCTCGAGGGCTCGGTCGGCTGACCGGACAATATATATCCAGGAAAGAAAAAATGCTTGAGATCAAGAATCTGCATGCCCGCATCGTCGATGACGGCACCGAGATCATCCGCGGCCTGAACCTGACGGTGAAAAACGGCGAGGTCGCCGCCATCATGGGCCCGAACGGCTCGGGCAAATCGACGCTGTCCTACATCCTCGCCGGCCGCGAGGACTATGAGGTCACCGAAGGCGATATCCTCTATAATGGCCAGTCGATTCTCGAAATGGACCCGGCCGAGCGCGCCACCGCGGGCATCTTCCTCGCCTTCCAGTATCCGATGGAGATACCTGGTGTCGCGACCATGGAATTCCTGAAGGTGGCGATGAACGAGCAGCGCAAGGCGCGCGGCGAGGAGCCGCTAAAAATTCCGGAATTTTTGAAGCGGGTGAAAGAGGCGGCAGCCTCGCTCTCGATGGACATGGCGATGCTGAAGCGGCCGCTCAATGTCGGCTTCTCCGGCGGCGAGAAGAAGCGGGCCGAGATCCTGCAGATGAAGCTGTTGGAACCGAAGCTCTGCGTGCTCGACGAGACCGATTCCGGCCTCGACATCGACGCGCTGAAGATCGTCTCGGACGGCGTCAACGCGCTGCGTTCGCCCGACCGTGCCATCATAGTCATCACCCACTACCAGCGCCTGCTCGAGCACATCGTGCCCGACAGCGTGCACGTCCTGTACAAGGGCCAGGTGATCAAGTCCGGCGACAAGTCGCTGGCGCTCGATCTCGAAGCCAATGGCTATGCCGGCGTGATCGGCGAAGCCGCGTGAGATGCCAGAAGGCCATTTTATGCTGAAAGGCGGGGCAAAACTGATGAATATGCATACACAACCCCAGCGCACACAGGCCGAAACGGCGTTGATCGACGCTTTCGGCGAGCGGCTGTCGCTGCTGCCGGGCGACGGCGCGGTGATGCTGAAGCGCGACGACGCCATTGAGGCGATCAAGCACGGGCTGCCGACGCGGCGCATCGAATCCTGGCATTACACTGACCTGCGCCGGCTGTTGACTGCGGTGCCGGCGTTCGATCCGACGGCCGCCGCCAAGGGGCTGGCGCCCATCGTCGAAGGTTCCGCCGTGCTGGCAGTTCTGAACGGCGTCTCGATTGCGAAATTCCCTGCCATCGAAGGCGTGACCGTCCAGCGCCTGTCGGAAAAGCTGACCGATGGCTCGATTGCGCCCGGCCTCGACCCCTATGGCAGCGATGACGCCATCGGCGCGCTGAACACTGCTTTCGTCGCCGACGGCTATTTCGTCGACGTCGCCGATGGCGCAGCACTGGAGAAGCCGATCGAATTGCAGAACCTGCAAGCCGGCGGACAGACCCATGTGCGCTTTCCCGTGCGTGTCGGCGCCGGCGCCAAGGCTGCGATCGTCGAGCGTCAGGCGGGCGAGGGCGCGGCTCTGGCCAGCTCCGTCAGCCAGCTGGTGCTGGACGAAGGCGCCGAGGTGACCTGGCTGATCATTCAGGAACAGCCGGAGACGGCCACCCATCTGGCGCAGTTCAAGGCGCATCTCGGCAAGAATTCGAAACTGACACTGTTTTTCATGAATGCCGGCGGCAAGCTTGTGCGCCAGGAGATCGTGGTGAAGACCACGGGCGAAGGCGCCGACTTCAAATTGCGCGGCATCAACCTGCTCGCCGGCGACACCCATACCGACGTGACCATGGTGCTCGACCATGCCGTGCCGCATACGACGTCGACGGAAGTAATCCGCAATGTCGTGACCGGCAAGGCGCGCGGCGTCTTCCAGGGCCGCATCAACGTCCACCAATACGCGCAGAAGACCAACGCCAAGATGGCCTGCAACACGCTGCTTCTGTCGGATGATGGCGAGTTCTCGACCAAGCCGGAGCTCGAAATCTTCGCCGATGACGTCATCTGTGGCCATGGCGCGACCGTCACCGAGATCGACCACAACCATCTGTTCTATCTGATGGCGCGCGGCATCGACGAGAAGAGCGCCCGCGGCCTGCTGGTCAAGGCGTTCGTCGCCGAAGTGATCGAGGAACTGGACGACGAAACCATCGTCGAGGCCCTGGAAACAAGGCTCGACGACTGGTTTGTGGCGCACGGGTAAGCGCCTCTTTCCCTTCTCCCCTTGTGGGGTCCGAAGGACGGGCGAGGCAAGTGACTCGCCCCGGGCGATGGCCGAGCGAAGCTCGGTCGGATGAGGGGTGCGTGACGAAGTGAGGCGGTGCCTCAAGAGAGCTTGTAATGGACCAGAAGATCGAAACCACCCCATACGACGTCGAGGCGATCCGCCGCGACTTCCCGATCCTGTCGCGCGAAGTCTACGGCAAACCGCTGGTCTATCTCGACAATGGCGCCTCGGCGCAGAAGCCGCAGGTGGTGCTGGATACGATCCAGCACGCCTATTCCCAGGAATACGCCAACGTCCATCGCGGCCTGCATTTCCTGTCCAATGCCGCGACCGACGCGTACGAAAAGGCGCGCGAGGCGGTGCGCCGCTTCCTCAACGCGCCGAGCACCGACAACATCATCTTCACGTCGAACACGACAGCCGCGATCAACACGGTTGCTTACGGCTATGGCATGCCCAACATCGGCGAGGGCGACGAGATCGTGCTGTCGATCATGGAGCATCACTCCAACATCGTGCCGTGGCATTTCATCCGCGAGCGGCAGGGCGCCAAGCTGGTGTGGGTGCCGGTCGACGATCTCGGTGTCTTCCACATCGAGGACTTCGAAAAGCGCCTGACCGACAAGACCAAGCTCGTCGCCATCACCCAGATGTCGAATGCGCTGGGCACGGTGACGCCGATCAAGGAAATCGTGCGCATCGCCCATGCACGCGGCATTCCGGTGCTGGTCGACGGCAGCCAGAGCGCCGTGCACATGCCGATCGACGTCCAGGACCTCGACTGCGATTTCTTCGTCTTCACCGGTCACAAGGTTTACGGGCCGTCCGGCATCGGCGTGCTTTACGGCAAGAAGGATATTCTCTCGGCCATGCGCCCTTTCATGGGCGGCGGCGAGATGATCGAGGAAGTGGCGGAAGACGTCGTCACCTACAACGAGCCGCCGCACCGCTTCGAGGCCGGCACGCCGCCGATCGTCCAGGCGATCGGGCTGGGCGCAGCATTGGAATACATGGAAAAGATCGGCCGCGAGCGCATCGCCGCGCACGAGGCCGACCTCAAGACCTACGCGCACGAGCGGCTGCGCGCCATCAACTCGCTGCGCATCTTCGGCGACGCGCCGGACAAGGGCGCCATCATTTCCTTCGAGTTGCAGGGCATTCATGCCCATGACGTGTCGATGGTGATAGACAGGCAAGGTGTTGCCGTCCGCGCGGGCACCCATTGCGCCCAGCCGCTGTTGAAACGCTTTGGCGTAACCTCCACATGCAGGGCATCGTTCGGCATGTATAATACCAGGGCCGAAGTCGACGCTTTGGCCGATGCGCTGGAAAAAGCGCGCAAGTTCTTCGGGTGACAGGTTCTTTGGATGACGACCATGGATGATGCGAGCCACACCACCGCGCCGGAAGCAGCCATCAATCCGCTGGTTTCCGCCTCGGCCATTCCCGCCGACGAACTGGCGCGGCTGACCGACGACATCGTCTCGGCGCTGAAGACGGTCTATGACCCGGAAATACCGGCCGACATCTATGAGCTCGGCCTCATCTACAAGATCGACATCGAGGACAACCGCGCGGTCAAGATCGACATGACGCTGACCGCGCCCGGCTGTCCGGTGGCCGGCGAAATGCCCGGCTGGGTGGAAAACGCCGTCGGCGCCGTCGAAGGCGTCTCCGGCGTCGAGGTCAACATGACCTTCGACCCGCCCTGGTCGCCCGACCGCATGTCGGAAGAGGCGCAGGTGGCGGTGGGCTGGTACTAGGTTGACTGAGGTTGGTGCACTTGCACCAGTGGTAAAACTTCACCATTTTAGGTGAGGAATCATTCGGCAGGCCTTGAACCTGCATGGAATGGAAGAGGAAAAAGAATGGGACGCTTCGCCGTCATCACGATGACCGAAAAGGCAGCCGACCGGGTGCGCGAGATCGTCGCTACGCGCGACAATGCGCATGGCATTCGCCTCGGCATCAAGAAGGGCGGCTGCGCCGGCATGGAATACACGGTCGACCTGGTGACCGAGCCCAACACCAAGGACGACCATATCGAGCGCGACGGCGCGCATGTCTATGTCGCGCCCGAGGCTGCGCTTTTCCTGTTCGGCACCGAGATGGATTTCGAGCAGACGACGCTACGCACCGGCTTCACCTTCCACAACCCGAACCAGAGTTCGGCCTGCGGCTGCGGCGAATCCGTCGAACTGAAGCCCGCCGACCTGAAGGCGCTGGCTGAAGCGCGCGCTTCCGCCTGATCTTTCCTTCGCCCCGTTCACGGGGAGGTGAGGAATGGTCCGCGCAGCGGGCGAAAAGCCAATTGCTTGGCTTTTCGAATGACGAACGGCCCGAAGGGCCGGGTGAGGGGCAGCGCTAACCATCGGAAGTCGCGCTCCGAGTCCTCACTTCACCCACATCTTCGTCCGCTTGTGCCAGTCGGCGATCGATTCCTCGGGATAGACGTCGAACGCATTGTCCTTCTTGCCGATCACCGGCTCGACCCAACTCGCCTTGTATTTCAACATCAGATGCACCTTCTCCGGCGGCTTCGGCAACTCGCTGTCGATTGCCGAGGCGAAGGGGTGGACCAGGTCCGGCCATGTCGGATCGTAGAGCCAGAGCGCCGAACCGCACTTCTTGCAGAAATTGCGCTCGCCCGTCGAAATCTCACACTTTGGATGCTCGTCGTCCGCGATCTCGGCCTGGTAGACGCCGAGATTGCGCTTGCCCTTGATTTTCAGCGTCTTGTAATCGGCGCCGAGATTGATGGCGAAGCCGCCGCCGCCCTGCTGCTTGCGGCAGATCGAGCAGTAGCACAGCATGAACGGCACCGGCGTGTTGCTCTCCACCTCGAAATGGACGGCATCGCAGCGGCAGGATCCCTTGAGCAGCAGCGGCATGACAAAACTCCGACGGATGGCTCTCAACTTGCCAGCATGGTTTTTGGTTGCAGCCATGGCAAGCCCGGTGACATGATTGCGGCATGGACAATGAACGCATCGAAGAGCTGTTCGAAGGCCTCGGCCCGGTCAGTATCCGAAAACTGTTCGGCGGCAAGGGTATCTATTTCGACGGCGTCATCGTCGCTATCGTGCTGCGCGGCGAATTGCTGCTCAAGGCTGACGAGCAAAGCGCGCCCGACTTCGAAGCCGCCGGCTGCAAGCAATGGACCTATACCGGCACCCGCCACGGCAAGCTGGTCGCGATGCCGTACTGGAGCATTCCCGACGACGCGTTTGATGATCCTGACGAGATGAGGGTGTGGGCGCGCCGGGCGTATGAGGCGGGGCGGCGGGCGGGGAAGTGAACCGGGACCGTCGCGTTTCTTCCCACCCCCCTCTGTCCTGCCGGACATCTCCCCCGCAAGGGGGGAGATCAGTTGTCACATTGGCCTTCGCCAATCACCATCGTTGAAAATGGGAGCCTGCGGCTAAGCTGTTAATCTCCCTCCTTGCGGGGGAGATGGCCGGCAGGCCAGAGGGGGGTGCTGTCCCGCCGACGTAGGCGATCCTACAGCGCCTTGGCAATCCTCGCCGCCAGCCGCGCATTGTTCTCGACCAGCGCGATGTTGGTCTTCAAGCTCCGGCCGCCGGTCAGTTCGAGGATTTTGCCCAACAGGAACGGCGTCACCGCCTTTCCGGTCACATTCTGCACTTCCGCCGCCTTCTGCGCGGCCTCGATATAGCCGGCCATCTCGTCGGCCGGGATTTCATCGTCCTGCGGCACCGGGTTGGCGATCAGCGTGCCGCCGACCAGGCCAAGTGCCGCCCTGGTCTTGTAGAAATGCGCGATCTCTTCCGGTCTGTGCAGGGTCAGCGGCGCGCGGAACGGCGAATGCCGCGACCAGAAGGCCGGCATCGTCTCGCAGCCATGGCCAATCACCGGCACGCCGCGCGTCTCCAGCACTTCCAGGGTCTTTTCGATGTCGAGGATCGCCTTGGCGCCGGCCGAGACGACGATGACCGGGGTGCGCGCCAACTCGTCGAGATCGGCCGAGATGTCGAAGCTTTTTTCCGCGCCCTTGTGGACGCCGCCAATGCCGCCGGTGGCGAACACCTTTATCCCGACCATGTCGGCCGCGATCATGGTGGCGGCGACCGTGGTGCCGCCGGTGCGGCCTTGCGCCACCGCAAAGCCGAGATCGGCGCGCGACAGCTTCATGGCGTCGCCGGTCATCGCCAGCGACTCGCGCTCGCCGTCGGAAAGCCCGATCTTGATGCGGCCGGCGACCACGGCGATCGTCGCCGGCACCGCGCCATTGTCCAGGATTATCTTTTCGACATTGGCGGCCATGGCGCCATTGTCGGGGTAAGGCATGCCATGGGTGATGATGGTGCTTTCCAGCGCCACGACGGGGCGGCCAGCGGCGAGCGCCTCGGCCACGGGCGCGTGGAGGTCGATGAAGGGGCGGGCGCTTTGCGGTGTCATGATGGTCTCCGATCCGGAGATCCGCGCGTCCGCTTGGACGTCGCGCTCCGGCAATGGCAATTGGCCGCCCTCATGCCATTTCCTGCGCGTCGGGCACAAGAGCCAGTGCCTCGGTGAAGGTCGCAATCGTGAAGGCCGGAACCGCGTCGGCGCTTTCAATGGCCAGCGTGGCGGCGGCAACGCCCTCGCGCAATGCCTGGCGCAGGGGCAGGCCGCGCAGCAGGGCAGCGATGGTGGCGCCGGCCAGCGCGTCGCCGGCGCCGGTGACGTCGGCGACTTTTCTCGGCGCCGGCGGCAGGATAGAGAAGGCGCCGGCTTCGTCGAATCCCAGCACCGGGCCGTCGCCCGCCGTCACCACGCCACTGGTGAGGCCGCTGCAGCGCAGTCCGTCGACGGTCTCGCGCTCGGTGGCATTGGCATCGACGCCGGCCAGCACCATGGCCTCGCGCCGGTTCATGAAGACCTGCGCGAGTTCCTTCAGCACCGGTATCAGCCGCACCACCTTGGCCGGCGAAATGGCGATGGCGAACACCGGCTTGCCGGCGGCGAGCCCCACCAGCCGCTCCAGCGCCGTTGATGGCAGATTGGCGTCGCAGAGCACCGCATCGGCCTCGGCGACCACCTCGCGCACCTTGGAGCGGCGGATCTGCTTGGGGAACGCCAAATCGTAGAGCGCCATATCGGCAAAGCCGGTGATCAGCTCGCCGTCGCGATCGATCAGCGCCGTGTAGCTCGGCGTGGTGCGGTCGAGGAACACCGCCGACAGATCGGCAATGCCGGCCTCAGTGATGGCGCGCGCAACCGTCTCGGCCGAGGCATCGCCGCCGCGCACCGACAAAAGCGAGGCCGAGACGCCGCGCCGCACGAGGCTGCGCAGCGCGTTGAAGACGCCGCCGCCGACATCCTCGCGCATCGTGCCGGGGTTGGACGCCGCCGGCACGTAAGCACCGGACACCTGACCGCGCCGGTCGATATGGGCGCCGCCCACCGCCAGTATTTTTGCTGATTTCACCATGTAGGCGATATGACCTTTGTTATTCGAACCAGACAAGCGCTAGGCTGTGCGACGGAGCTTCGCAAGCAAGCCAGCGATTCGGGCGGAGCCAAACCGCCGGAGCGCCTGGCCCAATGGTGGATACATCCGGAAACGAAACCATGAGACAAAAAAAGAACAAATCCGGATAAAGATTGCTTTTCAGATATTTGACCCCTCTTGCCAAACGAGAACAAAAAAGGTACAAATAGGGCAGGGATTACGGATTGTCCGGCCTTCATTGACGACCAAGGGGTGATGTATCATGGCTCAGAATACTTTGCGGCTTGTAGAGGACAAAGCGGTGGACAAATCAAAGGCTCTGGACGCGGCGCTGTCGCAAATCGAGCGCGCCTTCGGCAAGGGCTCGATCATGCGGCTGGGCGCCAACGAGCAGGTCGTCGAGATTGAAACCGTGCCGACCGGATCGCTTGGCCTCGACATCGCGCTTGGCGTCGGTGGCCTGCCGCGCGGCCGCATTGTCGAGATCTACGGGCCGGAAAGCTCGGGCAAGACGACACTGGCGCTGCACACAGTTGCCGAAGCCCAGAAGAAGGGCGGTATCTGCGCCTTCGTCGATGCCGAGCATGCGCTCGACCCGGTCTATGCCCGCAAGCTCGGCGTCGATCTGGAAAACCTCTTGATCTCGCAGCCGGACACCGGCGAGCAGGCACTGGAAATCTGCGACACGCTGGTGCGTTCCGGCGCCATCGACGTTCTGGTGGTCGATTCGGTGGCCGCCCTGACGCCGCGCGCTGAAATCGAGGGCGAGATGGGCGATTCGCTGCCCGGTCTCCAGGCTCGTCTGATGAGCCAGGCGCTGCGCAAGCTGACCGCCTCGATCTCGCGCTCCAACACCATGGTCATCTTCATCAACCAGATCCGCATGAAGATCGGCGTCATGTTCGGTTCGCCGGAAACCACGACCGGCGGCAACGCGCTGAAATTCTACGCTTCGGTGCGCCTCGACATCCGCCGCATCGGCTCGGTCAAGGACCGCGACGAGGTCGTCGGCAACCAGACCCGGGTCAAGGTGGTCAAGAACAAGCTGGCGCCGCCCTTCAAGGTGGTCGAGTTCGACATCATGTATGGCGAGGGCGTCTCCAAGACCGGCGAACTGGTCGATCTCGGCGTCAAGGCCGGCGTGGTCGAGAAGTCCGGCGCCTGGTTCTCCTACAATTCGCAGCGTCTCGGCCAAGGTCGCGAAAACGCCAAACTGTTCCTGCGCGACAATCCCGACACGGCGCGTGAGATCGAACTTGCGCTGCGGCAGAATGCCGGGCTGATCGCCGAGAAATTTCTTGAAAATGGTGGCCCCGAGCGCGGCGAAAGCGACGACGGCTTCGAGGAAGAATCCGGCGCCATGTAGGGCACGGCCAGAGTTCGGCCATAAATCCAGTCTATTATCCGATGCTTAAGTAACCGAGTTCTTTAGTATTGCGTTTCAAACCGCCGGCCTTCGCGCCGGCGGTTTTCGTTTTTGGGCAGCGTGAAGCCGGCTTGGCAGTTGCCGGATTGGCCCAATTCCGTGTTTCTGGACAGGGTGGGGCGTGCCCGCTAAAAGGCCAAGTCAATCTTCTAAAAAGCAGAGACCAGTGTCCGCCGGCCGTGCCGGCGGTTTTCGCGAAAAGGCAGCACTCATGAGTGGCGTGAACGAGATCCGGTCGACATTCCTCGACTATTTCCGCAAGGAGGGCCACGAGGTCGTGGCCTCGAGCCCGCTGGTGCCGCGCAACGACCCGACGCTGATGTTCACCAATGCCGGCATGGTGCAGTTCAAGAACGTCTTCACCGGCCTGGAGAAGCGGTCCTATTCGCGCGCCACCACTGCGCAGAAAAGCGTGCGCGCCGGCGGCAAGCACAACGACCTCGACAATGTCGGCTACACCGCGCGCCATCTGACCTTCTTCGAAATGCTCGGCAATTTCTCCTTCGGCGACTATTTCAAGGAGCGCGCCATCGAACTGGCCTGGAACCTGATCACCAAGGAGTTCGGGCTGAACAAGGACAAGCTGCTGGTCACCGTCTATCACACCGATGACGAGGCGGCCGGCTTCTGGAAGAAGATCGCCGGTTTCTCCGATGACCGCATCATCCGCATCCCGACCTCCGACAATTTCTGGGCTATGGGCGACACCGGACCGTGCGGGCCGTGCTCGGAAATCTTCATCGACCGTGGCGAGCACATCTGGGGCGGCCCTCCCGGCAGCCCGGAGGAGGATGGCGACCGCTTCCTTGAATTCTGGAACCTGGTGTTCATGCAATATGAGCAGGTCACCAAGGATGAGCGCATCGACCTGCCGCGGCCGTCGATCGACACCGGCATGGGCCTGGAGCGCATGGCGTCCATCCTGCAAGGGGTGGAGAGCGTCTTCGAGACCGACCTGTTCCGTCATCTGATCGATGCGGCCTCGTCAGCGCTCGGGCAGGGCCCGGACAAGGAGACGGTCGCCTCCTTCCGCGTCATTGCCGATCATCTGCGCTCGTCCTCCTTCCTGGTTGCCGACGGCGTGCTGCCGTCGAACGAAGGCCGCGGCTATGTGCTGCGCCGCATCATGCGCCGCGCCATGCGCCATGCGCAGTTGCTCGGCGCCAAGGAGCCGTTGATGTGGAAGCTGGTGCCGGCGCTAGTGCGTGAGATGGGCCAGGCCTATCCCGAACTGCTGCGCGGCGAACAGCTGATTACCGAGACGCTGAAGCTCGAGGAGACCAGGTTCCGCAAGACGCTGGTGCGCGGCCTCGGCCTGCTCTCGGAGGCGACAGATACGCTGCACGCCGGCGATATGCTGGATGGCGAGACGGCGTTCAAGCTCTATGACACGTACGGCTTCCCGCTCGATCTGACGCAGGACGCACTGCGCCAGCGCAACATCTCGGTCGACCTTGCCGGCTTCACCCATGCGATGGAGCAGCAGAAGGCCGAAGCGCGCAAGCATTGGGCTGGCTCCGGCGACGCGGCCACCGAGACCATCTGGTTTTCTGTACGCGAGAAGGCCGGCGCCACCGAATTCCTCGGCTACGAGACCGAACAGGCGGAAGGCCTCATCCAGGCCCTGGTCAAGGACGGCAAGACAGTCGATAGCGCCGGCAAGGGCGACGCGGTGGCGGTGGTCGTCAACCAGACGCCGTTCTATGGCGAGTCGGGCGGCCAGATGGGCGACACCGGCATCATCTCCGGCGAAGGTTTCTCGATCGAGGTTTCCGACACGCAGAAAAAGGCCGACGGCCTGTTCGTGCATCTGGGCAAGGTGACGAACGGCACGGTCAAGCCAGGTGCAGCCGTCGAGCTGAAGGTTGACCATGCGCGCCGCACCCGGCTGCGTGCCAACCATTCGGCAACGCATCTGATCCATGAGGCGCTGCGCGAGGTGCTGGGCACCCATGTCGCGCAGAAAGGTTCGCTGGTCGCGCCCGAGCGCCTGCGCTTCGACATCTCGCACAACAAGCCGATCTCGGCCGAAGATCTCGAAGAGGTCGAGCGCATGGCCAACGAAATCGTCGTCCAGAACAGCCCGGTGACGACGCGCCTGATGTCGGTCGATGACGCCATTGCCGAGGGCGCCATGGCGCTGTTCGGCGAGAAATATGGTGACGAGGTGCGTGTCGTCTCGATGGGCACCGGCGTGCATGGCGCCAAGGCCAATAGACCCTATTCCGTCGAACTTTGTGGCGGCACCCATGTCCGGGCGACCGGCGATATCGGCCTGGTCCGTGTCGTCTCCGACAGCGCGGTCGCCGCCGGCGTGCGCCGCATCGAGGCGCTGACCGGCGAAGCCGCGCGCAAACATCTCGATGAGCAGGACAGGCGCCTGAAGGCAACTGCGGCCGTGCTGAAGATCTCGCCGGCCGACGTGCCGGCGCGTGTCGAGACGCTGCTCGAGGAGCGCAAGAAGCTCGAGAAGGAGCTGAGCGAAGCGCGCAAGAAACTCGCGCTGGGCGGTGGTGCCGCGGCCGATGCTCCGGCCACCACCGAAACCGTCGCCGGTATCGGCTTCCTCGGCAAAGCGGTTTCCGGCGTGTCGCCGAAGGATTTGAAGCCGCTGGCCGATGCCGGCAAGACATCGCTCGGCTCCGGCGTCGTCGTCTTCGTCGGTGCGGGCGAAGACAACAAGGCAAGCGTCGTGGTCGCCGTGACGGACGATCTCGTCGGCCGCTTCAGCGCTGTCGATCTGGTGCGCGTTGCCTCGGCCGCATTGGGCGGGCAGGGCGGCGGCGGACGGCCCGACATGGCGCAAGCCGGCGGTCCGGACGCCTCGAAGGCCAATGATGCGATCGCCGCGGTGAGGGCGGCGCTGGAGGCAGCCTGAAAGCCACCCTATGTCGTATCTGGTTCGTGTGCGGCTTTCCGGCCTTCGCCGCCGTGCTTGCCATTCTGTGGCTGATAGTGGCAAGCCGGCAATCAGCTCTTAGACGGTCCGTCTAGCTAGTCTAGTTCTTTTCGCCGCCTTCAGGGCGCGCGTCATTCTGCTGGAATCGCCCCAGGTGGACAGCCAGATCAGCACGTCCGTGGCGATCGAAATCAGCGACCGTAAAAAGTTCAGCGCCGGGCCGGGCGATTTCAGCTGCTCTTCGGCGTGATGGAGATGGGCGAGCTCTTCCTCGCGGATCGCCAGGATGAGACCTTGCAAGTCGTGGTCGCGATTGGCGAGGAAAAACAGCTGATCGTCCAGATGGCGATGCACCGCCGCTTCAACCGCCGCCGTGCAGGCCCAGATGCCTTGCGGACCGAGCAGGGCGGTGACAGAACCCAGCAGCCAGCCACCCCAGCTCCAGAATTGCATCACCCGGCACGGTCGCGCCTTCCGCGCCGGCATGGCGGCACGGAAGGCGGCGCAATGCGTGCGCTCGTGCCCGAGCATCTCCGACAAGGATGGCACGCAATCCGGCCAGAAGCGCCTGGCGACAAGAATCTGCGCCGAATAGATCCTGATCGCACCGAACTCACCGGCGTGGTTGACCCTGACAATTCTGGCGATGGTGAGCGCGTCCTGGCGAGATGGGTCAGCCATGGCCCGAACCCATATCAGCCCGCCGCCAGGCTCGGACGTTTTGCGATGCCGTCCCACCAGGCCTGGATGTCGGCGAACGCCGCAAGCAGCTTTTGCCCGTCGGCGACCTTGACGAAATAGGCGATGATGGATGCCGCATGCAGGTCGGCCAGCGTCAGCTGGTCGCCGAGCAGCCACGGCCCGGGAGGCTTGAGTGCGGTGAGCACCCGCAGCACCGTTTCCGCCTGGCGCAGCCCGTTGGCGACCAGTGCCTCGTCTGGCGCTTCCTTCTCAAGCCGCTCGACGGCGACGTCCCAGACCATCGATCTGTAGGCATAGGCGTCGAGCATGCCGATGATCTGGTTCATCGTTGCGCGGGTGCGGGCGTCTTTTGGCTGCAGTGCCGGGCCGTCGAACGCCTCGTCGACATAGCGGGCGATTGCGCTGGTTTCGAACAGGCGAAACCCGTCATGCTCGACGGCCGGAATGCGGCCGAAAGGGTGATGCTCGAAGTACCAGGCGGGAGTGCCCTCGGCGGCAAAGACATCGACCGGCACAAGGTCGTAGTCGATGCCTTTTTCCGCCAGCACGAGGCGGACGATGCGCACATAGACGCTGTAGTCCGCCCCGTAGACGACCGGCTTGGCCATGGCTGCCGGCTTACGCCATCGCCTTCTGCAAATTCTCGTCGATCTTGTCGAGGAAGCCGGTGGTCGACAGCCATGGTTGGTCGGGACCGATCAAGAGCGACAGGTCCTTGGTCATGAAGCCGCTCTCAACCGTCTGGATGCAGACCTTCTCCAGCGTGTCGGCAAATCGCTTCAACTCGGCATTATCGTCGAGCTTGGCGCGGTGGGCGAGGCCGCGCGTCCAGGCGAAGATCGAGGCGATCGAATTGGTCGAGGTTTCCTCGCCCTTCTGGTGCTGGCGATAGTGGCGCGTCACGGTGCCGTGCGCGGCCTCCGCTTCCACCGTCTTGCCGTCCGGCGTCATCAGCACGGAGGTCATCAGGCCGAGCGAGCCAAAACCTTGCGCCACCGTGTCGGACTGGACGTCGCCGTCATAATTCTTGCAGGCCCAGACATAGCCGCCAGACCATTTCAGGGCGGAGGCCACCATGTCGTCGATCAGCCGGTGCTCGTACCACAGCTTCTTCGCCTTGAACTCGGCCTCGAATTCAGCCTCGTAGACCTCCTGGAAAATGTCCTTGAAGCGGCCGTCATAGGCTTTGAGGATGGTGTTCTTGGTCGAGAGATAAACCGGATAATTGCGCAGCAGGCCGTAATTCAGCGAGGCGCGGGCGAATTCGCGGATGGAGTCGTCGAGATTGTACATCGCCATGGCAACGCCGGCGCCGGGTGCGTCGTACACGTCATGCTCGATCACCTTGCCGTCCTCGCCGACGAACTTGATGGTCAGCTTGCCCTTGCCGGGGAAGCGGAAGTCGGTGGCGCGATACTGGTCGCCGAAAGCATGACGGCCGACGATGATGGGCTTGGTCCATCCCGGCACCAGACGCGGCACGTTCTTCATGATGATCGGTTCGCGGAAAATGGTGCCGCCGAGAATGTTACGGATGGTGCCGTTCGGCGACTTCCACATCTTCTTCAGCTTGAATTCCTCGACGCGCTGCTCGTCGGGCGTGATCGTCGCGCATTTCACGCCGACGCCCCATTTCTTGATGGCATTGGCCGAATCGATGGTCACCTGGTCGTTGGTGGCGTCGCGGTGCTCGACGCCGAGGTCGTAATATTCGAGCTTCAGGTCGAGATAAGGGTGGATCAGCTTGTCCTTGATGAACTGCCAGATGATGCGGGTCATCTCGTCGCCGTCGAGCTCGACGACCGGGTTCGCCACCTTGATCTTCGCCATGAAAAGAATGCCTCGCTTTTGGGGAACAAAACGGCCTCGCCCGCATGGCTTCGGCCGGGTATGCGGAGCGTATATCAAAGCCTATTTGGCCGCGCAAACGACGATCCGTGCAGAATGGGTCGTCTGTGCCGCGACCGGTGTTTGCAAAAGCTTCATTTTGCCAAGCGGATATGGCAGGGAACGCTGAAATGCCGCAAACAGCAGTTCATTGAGATCATGTCCGCCGTCGATCATCCTGAAAACGCATCCGCCGCCGGGCCGGCGATCATCCTGGTCGAGCCGCAGCTCGGCGAGAATATCGGTATGGTCGCGCGCGCCATGGCCAATTTCGGCCTTGGCGCGGTTCTGGTCGTTTCCCTCCTGGCCGTGGTCATGCGTGCCAACATCGCCTGGCGACGCAGCCGCGACGCCAACGGCAAAGCCTGGATCCTGTGGTCCTACATCGTGTTCTGCGCCATCTACGCCTTTCTGCAGGCAGGCACGCTGCTGGTCATCGATTTCAACAATCCGGAAAGCACGTCCAGCGGTTTGAACCTGCTGGCGCTGTCGATCTTTGGCCTTTGGTGCACGATTCTGGTGGCTAAGCCGGTGGCGGGCATCAATATCGACGAACTGACATCGGTTTTCGATTTCGATGGCGATACGCCCATGCCTGCGGCATCCGGCCGGACGGCCAGCAGCACGACACAGTCTTCCATGCGCAACGCCACACCGGCCACGCGCTCGGTGCCGTCCGCCCAGCCTCTGGGCCGTCCGCGGCCCGCCGGCTTCGGCAAGCGCGGGCTCTAGAGCAACCGAGGCAAGGTCGTCTTCGCCGGCTTTGCATGGAAGTTGCTAACATTCGCCACTTCAAGGCCATGATGGTTGCAGATAGAACGGCATTGGCCAATGACCGCCAAGCCTTCTGATCCAGCCTCTTTCATGGTCCGATATCAATGAGCCACCGTCCGATACTGATGTTCGATTCCGGCGTTGGCGGATTGACCGTGCTGCGCGAAGCGCGCGTGCTGATGCCCGACCGGCGCTTCGTCTACGTCGCCGATGACAAGGCCTTTCCCTACGGCGCGTGGGAAGAGCCGGCGCTGCAGGCCCATATAGTCGAGCTCTTCGCCAAGCTGCTCGACCGTTTTGATCCGGAAATTTCGGTCGTCGCCTGCAATACCGCTTCGACGCTGGTGATCGATGCGTTGCGGGAAAAATTCCCTGGCCATCCCTTTGTCGGCACCGTGCCGGCGATCAAGCCGGCGGCCGAGCGCACCCGGTCCGGGCTGGTCTCGGTGCTGGCGACGCCGGGCACGGTGAAGCGCCAGTACACGCGCGACCTGATCGGCAAATGGGCGCAGAAATGCCATGTCCGGCTGGTCGGCAGCAACAATCTCGCCGGACTGGCCGAGGCCTACATGCGCGAGGGCTTTGTCGACGAGGAGGCCGTGCGTGCCGAGATCGCACCGTGTTTCGTCCAGCATGACGATTTGCGCACGGACATCGTCGTGCTCGCCTGCACGCACTATCCGTTCCTGGCCAATCGCATGCGCAAGACCGCGCCCTGGCCGGTCGACTGGATCGACCCGGCCGAAGCGATTGCGCGGCGTGCTCTGTCGCTGCTTCCGGCTGTCGACGGGCCATTGCCGCAAAGCGAGCCCGACATCGCCGTCTTTACCTCGGGAAAGGCGGACTTCGCCATCAGCCGGCTGATGCAGGGTTTTGGATTGAGCGCGCGCTAGACTAATGCATGTCGCCCAAAAGTGCGCAGCGGTTTTGGGACAACGACATGCATAAAACGAAAAAACTAAAGCGCGTCGCCGACGCGCTTTAGGCAGGCTCGAAGACAATGACGCGCCGATCCGGATCGGCCGAAACAAGCCTTAGCGTCAGGCCATCGCCCTGCCTGAACCCTGAGGCCTTCACATTAGCAACGACAGGCATGTCCGAGAGCTGAACGCGCACACGCTGATCACCGACGTCGGTGACGACGGCCTTGAATGTTTCACCCATGCGCCCCCTCAGCATTACCGCCTCGGCAAGGTCGATGGCCGCGTGGTTGATCTGCGAGGCGCGGGCGCCTGCGCGGCCCATCACCTTCGGCAGTCTGGAAAACGCCTCGGTAACGGCTTGCGGCACCGGCTGGCCGTTGGCGATGGCCAGCACGCAGCGCACGACGTAGCGATCGGCCAGCCGCCTCAGGGGCGCGGTGGCGTGGGCATAGGTCGCGGCCATCGCCTCGTGCCAGGGGACAACGCCTTCCTCATAGGGTTGGTAGGACGCACCGGAGCCGGCGCGGCGGATTTCCAGCATCAGCGCTGCCTGTTGCCTGTTGGTCGGATCGAGGGTTCGCTGATAGTCGGGCAGGCTGGTCGAAGGAGGCCAGGACAGGCCTAAGGCCCGTGCCGCGCTGCGCAGTCTTTGTACTTTGGAAGCATCGGGCGGCGCCATCACCCGGAACAAGCCGGTCCTGTGTGCCAGCATGGCGTCGGCAATCGCCATGTTGGCGGCCAGCGAAAGTGCTGCGTTGTCTTGCTCGGATTGCAGCAGCGGTCTGAACGCAAGCTGGAACGTGCCATCGGCAAGCTGTTCCACCTCCTGCTCGGGCGGGTCGACGCGCGAAGCGCCGCGACGCTCTTCGGCCGCCGCCATGCGCCGCGCGATTTCGGCGAAGCCGACTGGGACGTCGGCGGCCTGCACGCTGTCATAGGCGAGCTTGGCGCGGCTTTGAATGATTGCCCGCTCCGCGCCATCCAGCCTTACCGCTCCGTCGTCGGCGATCCGGACCGTGAAGATGACAGCCGGACGCGGACCGCTGGGCAGCAAGCTCGCGGCGCCCTCGGCAAGCACCCGGGGATAGAGCCCGGCCTTGCCGTCCGGCAAATACAGGGTTTCGCCCCGCGCCCAGGCTTCGCGATCCACCGCGTCGCCGTCCGCGACGAACCAGGCTACGTCGGCAATCGCATAGTGCAACAGAAGGTCGCTACCGCTCGCTTCGATCGAAAACGCTTGGTCAAGATCGGTGGAAGCCGCGGGATCGAGCGTCACGAAGGGCATCGCGGTGCGGTCGGCATGCTGGTCGGGCACGCGCCTGGCCGCCGTCTGTGCCATGGCCATTACATCAGGGGGAAATGCCTCCGGCACATGGAACTCGGTGCGGATTTTCGCGAGGCCGGTAGCGAGTGCCTGCGAGGGATCGTTCAACGATTTCATGGCGCCGTCCTACACCGGCGTTGCGGGCACGGGAAGGTGGTTTGCCGGCAGTGCCGGCCGACCATGGGCAGGCATGAGCGCGGAACGGAAGTTGACCGCCAGCGCTGGAACCGTCGCCGGAGCGCAACGTTTCTTCCTCTGGCAGCAAAGGAGAAGCCGATATGCCTGCAACCTCAAAAGCACAGCAAAAGGCCGCGGGCGCAGCCCTGTCGGCCAAGCGCGGCGAGACCAGGAAGAGCGAACTTCAAGGCGCGTCGAAGTCGATGTACAATTCGATGAGCGAAAAGCAGCTCGAGGAATTCGCAGAGACCAAGCGCAAAGGCCTGCCGGAGAAGAAATCGGCAGACTGAAACCTTGAACCGAGTCGATAAACAAAGCCCGTGGCCGAAACCACGGGCTTCTTCGGTTCAGGCCAAGCCCGAAACCCCTGACGTCACCAGCAGCGCTTCACCTTGTAGCGGATGACCTTCTTGTGGCCATGCCGCCAGATGACCTTCTTCTTCACCACGACATGGCAGGTCTGACGATGCTTGTGGCCCTGCCAATGCTTGGCCATCGCTGGCTCGGGCACGGCGATCGACATCGTCCCGGCCAGGACGGCCGCACCGACCAACGAGAGGAAAAACTTCTTCATGCGACTTCGGGCTCCTTTGGCTCCAGTCCCTTCCTAAATGCCGTCGGCGCAACAACCTCCCGCCGCATCCGGCACGGCACTCAACGCCAAAGACGTGATATGGTTGCCGGGCCCAGCGCCAGCGACGCGCTTGACTCTGCTCAAATCTCCGTTTAACGAGCGCACCAACACCGGGCCGCAATGCCCGGTTGTTTCTTTTGCATGGCAAGCCCGGGAAAGCAGGTTTATCGTTTCCTGGGTTTTGTCTAGACTGACGTGTCCCGTGGGTTTTCCGCCGCGTTGCGTGGGAAAACCCTGTCAGGCCTCGAAAACGGAGGCCAGAGGAGGGCGCGTTTCCTTCACCCGGACCATGAGGCTCCGGGTGGTTTGTTTTGAAAGGGAATGCGATGAGCAAGCGCGAATCCGCGAA
The DNA here is from genome assembly GCF_040319795.1 of Mesorhizobium sp. M0862. Classification (NCBI taxonomy): domain Bacteria; kingdom Pseudomonadati; phylum Pseudomonadota; class Alphaproteobacteria; order Hyphomicrobiales; family Phyllobacteriaceae; genus Mesorhizobium; species Mesorhizobium sp. M0862. The sequence goes on along the minus strand of NZ_JAMYOJ010000009.1, from coordinate 192,011 downwards.
GTACAAGATCGACCGCCGTCTCGGCGAAAACATCTGGGGCCGCCCGAAGTCCCCGGTCAACAAGCGTGAATACGGCCCCGGCCAGCACGGCCAGCGCCGCAAGGGCAAGCTTTCCGATTTCGGCCTGCAGCTGCGCGCCAAGCAGAAGCTGAAGGGTCACTATGGTGATGTCTCCGAAAAGCAGTTCCGCAAAGTCTATGAAGAGGCTGATCGCCGCAAGGGCGACACCTCCGAGAACCTGATCGGCCTGCTCGAGTCGCGTCTCGACGCGGTCGTCTACCGCTCCAAGTTCGTGCCCACCATTTTCGCGGCTCGCCAGTTCGTCAACCACGGCCACGTCAACGTCAACGGCAAGCGCGTCAACATCGGCTCGTACCGTTGCAAGCCGGGCGATGTCGTCGAAGTGCGCGAAAAGTCGAAGCAGCTGGTCATCGTGCTGGAAGCGGTCGGCCTCGCCGAGCGCGACGTGCCGGACTATATCGAAGTCGATCACAACAAGATGGTCGCGACCTTCTCGCGCATCCCCGGCCTGGCCGATGTTCCGTTCGCCGTGCAGATGGAGCCGAACCTGGTCGTCGAATTCTATTCGCGCTAAGCGATCGCTTTTCTGCGATACTGGAAAGGGCCGCCCGTCGAGGCGGCCTTTTCTTTGTCGGCCATGTCCGCTAATCCGGCACTCTCGGCTATGGAAAGCGACAAGCCATGAACATGCTGGCAGACATCGAAACAGTTGAACCGATTGCTGAAGGCGGCTTCCATCCGCTGTTTGCCGAAGTGCCGTCTTCCGTCGAGTTCAACAAACTGCGTAAGCGGCTGTTGCGGTTAACCCGTCAGGCGGTCGAGGATTTCGCCATGGCGAGGCCCGGCGACCGCTGGCTGGTGGCCTTGTCCGGCGGCAAGGATTCCTACGGGCTGCTGGCCGTGCTGCTCGATCTCAAATGGCGCGGGCTGCTGCCGGTCGAGCTGCTGGCCTGCAATCTCGACCAGGGCCAGCCGAATTTTCCGAAGCACATTTTGCCCGACTACCTCGATGCGCATGGCATTGCCCATCGCATCGAGTATCAGGACACCTATTCGGTGGTCACCGACAAGCTGCCTCAGGGCAGCACCTATTGTTCGCTGTGCTCGCGGCTGCGGCGCGGCCATCTCTATCGCATCGCGCGCGAGGAGGGCTGTTCGGCGCTGGTGCTCGGCCACCACCGCGAGGACATTCTCGAAACCTTCTTCATGAATCTGTTCCATGGCGGCCGCCTTGCCGCCATGCCGCCAAAGCTGCTCAACGACGACGGCGACGTCATGGTGCTGCGGCCGCTGAGCTACTGCGCCGAGGTCGATCTGGAAAAATTCGCCGCCGCTATGAAATTCCCGATCATTCCCTGCGATCTCTGCGGCAGCCAGGAAGGCCTGCAGCGCAACGCCATGAAGGCGATGCTGGACGATATGGAAAAGCGCATGCCGGGCCGCAAGGATACGATGCTGCGCGCGCTGTCCAACACCAGGCCGTCGCATCTGCTCGACAGAAAGCTGTTCGACTTTGCCGCCCTCAATGGCAGCCTCAGCACAGGACAAGACATTTCCGATGATATTTGACGACCAAGCGATCGACTGGCTGGCCGAGCTTCTCGCCGATGCAGCCAGGGCCGAAATCATGCCACGCTTTCGCCGGCTGGGCGAGGGCGACATCAGACAGAAGACCTCGGCTGCCGACCTGGTGACCGAGGCCGACATCAACGCCGAGCGGCTGATCACGGCCAGGCTGCGCGAGCGCTATCCCACGGCGATGATCGTCGGCGAGGAAGCCTGTTCCGACAATCCGGCGCTGCTTCAGGGGCTCGGCGATGCCGACCTCGCCTTCGTCGTCGACCCGGTCGACGGCACCTTCAACTTCGCCTCCGGCGTGCCGCTCTTCGGCGTCATGCTGAGCGTCGTCGTCAAGGGCGAAACCGTCGCCGGTATCATCCATGACCCCGTAGGCCGGGACTGGCTGATCGGCGCCAAGGGCGCCGGCAGCCATATCCGCCATGCGCATGGCGCGCTGGAGACGGTGCACGTCGCCGATGCCGTGCCGATCTCGCAGATGACCGGCTCCGTCTCCTGGCAATATCTGGCGGAACCGCAACGCTCGCTCCTGGCGCGCAACCAGACCAAGACCCTGTCGCAGTTCGGCTATCGCTGCGCGGCACATGAATACCGTCTTCTGGCCAGCGGCCATGCCCATTTCGTCGTCTACAACAAACTGATGCCGTGGGACCATCTGGTCGGTGTGCTGATCCACGCCGAGGCCGGCGGCTACACCGCGCGGATCGACGGTAGCGCCTATCTGCCCTCGCATATCGACGGCGGCATTCTTGTCGCCCCGGACAAGGAAAGCTGGCAGGAGTTGCGCAGGGAACTCTGGGCGCAATAGTCGGTCCAACTGCCGGTAGACGCTTTCGTCAAGTATATTGGCTCTGTTATAGTGGTCCAATCTCTCGCGAAGCCGGAGCCGCGAAATGAAACATCGGTCCGCAATTGTCGCAACGGCACTTGCACTTGCCCTGGTCGCCTGCGCCACTGAGGCACGATCGCAGGAGCGCGCGTGTCGTAGCCCCGATCCCATCGACACCATCGACGAAATGTTCGACGCGATCTTTGCCTGTTGGCAGCCGCCGCCTGGAAGTGCTGGCCTGACCCTGACGCTGAGTTTTTCAATTCGCAAAAACGGCACGCTGATGGGCAAGCCGCGCGCCACTTTCTCCCATATGGGAGATGATGCCTCGCTCAACCGGGTCTTTGTGTCATCCGTGCTCGAAGCGCTCGACAAGGCTCTGCCGATGCCGCTGTCGGACAGCATGGGTGGCGCCATCGCAGGGCGCCCGCTGTTCCCTCGTTTCACGGCAGTGATTGGCGGCGCATCCTGAAACGCGTCGCATAAAGGTGGATGCGGTTTTGAGACCAACAATCTCAAGGCGCGTCGCTCAATGCAGGTCGGTGACGTGCCCTGAAATGGGTGGGTTGTGCGGCTGGAACATCTTGCCGCGCTCGGCGATCAGGATCATCAGCAGGGCCGCGACCGAGACGCTGCAGAAGCCGGCGGCAAGCGGCGTCACCGTGCCGTTGAAGGCCTGGCCGATCAGCGTGCCGAGGATGCCGCCGAGAAAAGTCTGCATGAAGCCCAGGATGGACGACGCGGTGCCCGCCAGTTGGCCGAGCGGTTCCATCGCGAGCGCGTTGAAATTGGCGCCGAGCGCGCCGAACGGGAGCATCGCACTGGCGAAGAAGGTGATGAACAGCCAGAGTGGCATCTTCATTTGAAGCGAAACGGTGAGCCAGGCAAGGCTGATCACCAGGAACAACAGCAGTGCGCTCTGCGACAGGCGGCGCATGCCGATGCGGCCGACCAGGCGCGAGTTGAGGTAGTTCGAAAAAGCGAGAACGCCGGCGACACCCGCGAAGATGACAGGAAACAATTCGCCGACATGAAAAATGTCGACATAGATCTGCTGTGCGGAGGCGATGAAGCCGAACATGGCGGCGAAAATGAAGGTGCTGGCAAAGGCGTAGCAAAGCGCCATGCGGTTGGTGAGCACGATGCGGAAACCACCGACGACGGATGAGACTGTCAGCGGCCGGCGGTACTCCGGATGCAGCGTCTCCGGCAGCCGCAGCAGCGACCACGCCGACACGATCAGCGCTCCGACGGCCATGGTGACGAAGATCCAGTGCCATGTTGCGAACAGCATGATGAACTGGCCGATCCCAGGCGCGATCACCGGGATGGCCATGAACACCATGAAGATCAGAGACATCACCTCGGCCATGCGCCGACCGTCGAACGTGTCGCGCACGATCGAGACGGCGATGACGCGGGTCGCCGCCGCACCGATGCCTTGCACCAGCCGGCACAGCAGCAGGACGGCGAATGACGGGGCGATGGCGGCAGCTGCCGCCGCCACGACATAAATCGCCAGCCCGGCAACGAGTGGCGCGCGGCGCCCGAACCGGTCCGAGATCGGTCCGAAGAAAAGCTGTCCGCCACCGAAGCCCAATATATAGGCGGTGATCACATACTGGCGGTGGTTTTCATTCTCAACGCCAAGCGTGGCGCCGATTTGCTGCAGTGCCGGCAGCATGATGTCGATGGCCAGCGAGTTCAACGCCATCAGTGCCGCGCAAAGCGCGATGAATTCCCAGCGCGGAATAGGCAATTTGCGTGCCTGTTGCGGCGCTTTTGCTGGCTGGTCCACGGCGGGTCCGATCTTCAAAACGAATATGCGCCGGCATGCCGGCGCATAAGTTCGTCCTCACTCCGATAGGGGGAGGTAACATTTTGCCGGGGCGGGGCTGCCCCGTCTCAACTCAGAATCAGGCTGTCGCTTTGACGCTGACGCCCTTGTCGACGAGCAACGTCTGCAGCTCGCCCGCCTGGAACATTTCGCGGATGATGTCGCAGCCGCCGACGAATTCGCCCTTGACGTAAAGCTGCGGGATCGTCGGCCAGTTCGAATATTCCTTGATGCCTTGGCGCAGTTCGGCCGAGGTCAGCACGTCGACGCCCTTGTAGTCGGCGCCGATGTAATCGAGGATCTGGACGACCTGGCCGGAAAAGCCGCACTGCGGAAAACCGGGCGTGCCCTTCATGAAAAGGACGACGTCGTTGCCCTTCACTTCGCTGTCGATGTAGTCGTTGATGCCGCTCATGAGATATCCTTTCACGCCTGTGGGAGTCAGGCTCGAAGCATAGCCATCAAATAAACCCATAGATGGGCCGAAACAAGATGTTTGCGCCGCCGTCGCGGAAATGGCGCAAAGGATCGCCTGTCTTGGGCCAAGCATCCCTGCCGATTGCAGCCTCCGGGACATGATGAAAAGACGATATGGCGCCGCCCTTCCGATCGCCATCCTGCTGGCCGCGATTGCCGTTGTCTGGTGGCCGAGACGCCCGGAGCCGCCGCCGCTGGTCATTGGCGGTGACCTGCCCGCGCCTTGCCGGAATGTCGCCTTCGAGGCGGTGACCTATGTCGTCTGCACGGTCGACCTGCGGACCTACAACCTCGCTGTCTTTCACGTCGGTGCCGACGGCAAGCCCTTCGGCTCGCTGGAGGCCTTCGGCAAGGCGGTTGCGGGCGAGGGGAGGCCGGTGCTGCTCGCCATGAATGGCGGCATGTATCACGAGGATTTGTCGCCGGTCGGCCTGCTGGTCGAGAACGGCAGCGAAAAGTCGCCGCTCAACCTTGCCGATAGCGAAGGTAATTTCTTCCTGAAGCCGAACGGCGTCTTTCTGGTCGGCAAGGACGGCAAGGCGGCTGTCATGGAAAGCAACGCCTATGCCGCCGCCAAACCCGATGTCGCCTTCGCCACGCAGTCGGGCCCGATGCTGGTGATCGATGGCCAGATTCATCCACGCTTCGAGCCGAACGGAACCTCGCGCTACGTCCGCAACGGCGTCGGCGTGCGCGATGAAAACACCGTTTTGCTGGCGATCTCGCGGTCTGAGGTAAGTTTCGGCAGCTTTGCGCGGCTGTTTCGCGACGCGCTACAATGCCGCAACGCGCTGTTCCTCGACGGCGCGGTCTCCGCGCTGTCGGATGGCGACAGGATGATTGTCGGCGGAAGATATCCGGCAGGGCCGATCATTGCCGTGTTGGCAAGCCAGCCGCCGACGCGCTAGGCCAGCCTGGCGTCAGTCCGGCACACTGGTCTGCAACGCCAGCGCGTGCAGCACGCCGCCCATATTGCCCTTCAGCGCATCATAGACCATCTGGTGCTGCTGGACGCGGCTCTTTCCGCGGAAGCTTTCGGCCACCACTTCGGCTGCATAGTGATCGCCGTCACCGGCGAGGTCGCGGATCGTCACCTTGGCGTCCGGAATGCCGTCCTTGATCAGTTTTTCGATGTCGTGGGCATCCATTGCCATGGCAAAATCCTGTTCTGGGCGGCTAGGCACGAGTGACTCGGACGGCAGCCTAAAGCCTTTCTGGTCCGGGTTGAAGCCGTTCTGTCGGCGACGCAGTGTCTAAGGGCCATCCTGCCGCGGGTGAACCACACCATCTTCTGTAATGTCGTCGCGGGTCGAGAACCCCCGGCCAAGGCTGAACACCAGGACATAGAGCGGGATGTTGAGCGCCAGGGTGATAATCGGGAGATAGCTGGTCATCTGCCACAAGGGCGAAAAGAATGGTTGGCCATAGCCGTCGCAGATCAGCGATGACCCGTATTCCCACAGCGCGCCGGTAATGACCGCAATGGCAAATAGCTTGATGCAGGTGGCGACATGCCTTGCGCGCGCCGGGTTCGGCAAAAGGCGGCTCCACAGCACCAGGCAGACGATGGGGATCGCATAGATCAGACTTTGCAAGGCCAGCATCTGCAGTGTGCCATTGGCCGCCTCAAGGAACTGGTCACGCCTTTCCAGCAGCGGACAGACCTCGCTCGAGGTCGTCGACAGCAGGAAAAAGACGAACGGCCCGAGGAACCAGAAGAAGAACAGCGACGGCCAGAAGACGACTGCGATCAGCGTCCGGGCTGCCAGGCTGGTCAACTGGACTTGTCCATGAAGTTCGGGAACCAGCCTTCGTGGGCAGCGGTCAATTCGCTGACCGGGATCGCCCTGGCATCGCCGAGCTTCACTTCGTTTCCACCGGTCGAGCCGATCCATGGCGCAAAGATGCCGAGCCTGCTCTGTTCGTCGCGGATGGCGTCCCATTCCTTGCTCTGCGGATCGACGGACAGCGTCAGGAGGTAGCGGCCCTGGTCCTCGCCGAACCAGACCGGGATCGGGTCGGTGCCGGCGAGCCCCGGAATGGTGGCGCCGATGCCGGACGCCATCGCCATTTCGGCCAGGGCTATCGCCAGGCCGCCATCGGAAAGGTCATGCGCCGCGGTCACGACGCCCGACGCGATCAGCGCGCGCACGTGGTCGCCGACGCGCTTTTCATGGGCGAGGTCGACGGGTGGCGGCGGCCCGTCGGTCCGACCGTGAATGTCTCTGAAATAGGCGGACTGGCCGAGATGGCTGCCCCAGCTTGGGGGCGCGCCGACCAGCAGGATCATCTGGCCCTCGGCGGCAAAGCCGATACGGGTCATCTTCGACCAGTCGGCAATCAGCCCCACGCCGCCGATGGTCGGCGTCGGCAGGATACCTTGGCCATTGGTTTCGTTGTAGAGCGAGACATTGCCCGACACGATCGGGAAGCCGAGCGCCCGGCAGGCATCGCCAATGCCTTTCACCGCGCCGACCAGTTGGCCCATGATCTCAGGCCGTTCCGGATTGCCGAAATTGAGGTTGTCGGTGGCCGCCAGCGGCAGCGCGCCGGTGGCGGTGAGGTTGCGCCAGCATTCGGCCACCGCCTGCTTGCCGCCTTCGTACGGGTCGGCCTCGCAATAGCGCGGCGTGACGTCGGAGGAGAAGGCGAGCGCCTTGGTCGGATGGCCTTCGACGCGCACCACGCCGGCGTCGCCGCCGGGAAGCTGCAGCGAATTGCCCTGGATCAGCGTGTCGTACTGCTCCCACACCCAGCGGCGCGACGACAGGTTCGGCCCGCCGAGCAGTTTCAACAGCGCATCGGCAACGTCGGCCTTCGGCGCATCGCCGGCTGCGAGCGCCGCCGGCTTCTTCGGCTCGACCCAGGGGCGGTCATATTCCGGCGCCTTGTCGCCAAGGTCCTTGATCGGCAGATTGGCGACCTCGTCGCCCTGATGGATGACGCGGAAACGCAGATCGTCGGTGGTCTTGCCGACGATAGCGAAGTCGAGGCCCCATTTGTGGAAGATCGCCTCGGCTTCCTTTTCCTTCTCGGGGCGCAGCACCATCAGCATGCGCTCCTGACTCTCCGACAGCATCATCTCATAGGCGCTCATGCGCTCTTCGCGCACCGGCACCTGGTCGAGGTGAAGCTCGATGCCGAGGTCGCCCTTGGCGCCCATCTCGACCGCCGAACAGGTGAGGCCGGCCGCACCCATGTCCTGGATGGCGATGACGGCGCCAGACGCCATCAGCTCAAGACAGGCTTCGAGCAGGCATTTTTCGGTGAAGGGATCGCCGACCTGCACGGTCGGGCGCTTCTCGTCGATCTTGTCGTCGAACTCGGCCGAGGCCATCGTGGCGCCGCCGACGCCGTCGCGCCCGGTCTTGGCGCCGAGATAGACGACCGGCAGGCCGACGCCCTTGGCTTCCGACAGGAAGATCGCATCGGTCTTGGCGAGGCCCGCGGCAAAGGCGTTGACCAGGATGTTGCCGTTGTAGCGGGCGTCGAAATTGACCTCGCCGCCGACGGTCGGCACGCCAAAGGCGTTGCCGTATCCTCCGACGCCGGAAACCACGCCGCTGACCAGGTGCCTGGTCTTGGGATGGTCCGGTGCGCCGAAGCGCAAAGCGTTCATCGCCGCAATCGGCCGCGCGCCCATGGTGAAGACGTCGCGCAATATGCCGCCGACGCCGGTCGCCGCACCCTGGTAGGGCTCGATGTAGGAGGGATGGTTGTGGCTCTCCATCTTGAAGACGACGCAGTCGCCGTCGCCGATATCGACCACGCCGGCGTTCTCGCCCGGACCCTGGATGACCTGCGGCCCGGTGGTCGGCAGCGTGCGCAGCCATTTCTTCGAGGATTTGTAGGAGCAGTGCTCATTCCACATCGCCGAGAAGATGCCGAGTTCGGTAAAGCTCGGTTCGCGCCCGACCAGATCGAGGATGCGCTGGTATTCGTCGGGCTTCAGCCCATGCGCGGCTATGAGTTCCGGGGTGATCGGCACGGAATTGGAAATGGTCATGGGCGGCGATTGATGTCCATGGGAGAGGGGAATTTGAGTCCCCTCATATCGCAAGCTTTGGCGTGATACACCCCATTGGATGACGAAAAACGCCGGAAAACCACAGGGCGACGATGGTAGCGGGGAGCCGCTGGGGAACGCTATGGCATCCCGGCCGTTAGGCCTCAAACCAATCAGGAGATTTCGACATGGCCACCAAGCAAGGCAAGAAAGACAATCGCCTCTCCGACAAGGAGGCCATGCATATTGCCGAGACCACCGACGTTTCGCCCAAGCAGGCCAAGGACCTGGCCGAGAAGCACGGCAAGGACAAGGGCGCGAAGGAAGCCAAAAACTTCAAGGCAGAGGGCTGAACCTGAAGATCGGGATACAGGAGGATCGAGTCAGGACGAACTGTCGTAGCCGGCGCGGCCTTCCTCCAGCAGCCGCCGGATCACCGCGACGCCGCCGGTGATGTCCTCGCGCCGCCTTGGCTGCGAGACGCCGAAACGCACGCCGTGAAAAACCTGCTCGGAACGCCCCGCCTTGAACTCGTCCTCGTCGTCGAGGAGCACGCCATTTTCGAGGCATGCGCTCCTGAAAGTGCCGGACAGCCAGGGATCGGGCAGCGTCAGCCAGACGAAGGGCACGCTGCCGTGTGACTTGAAGGCGAAACCGGCCAGTGTCTCGCGCACGATGGCGATCCGGGCGGCAATTTCGGCAATGCTGCGTTTGCGGATATCGCCAGCCTGCCCTGACAGCACCAGCCGCGCATTCACCTCCGCCAGCAGGAACGGCATTCCGCCGGTCATCATCTTGTGGGCGACGCGGATGCGATGGCGATAGGCGGGCGGGCAGGAGAGCCAGCCGCCGCGAACACCTGCCGCGACCGATTTCGACAGACCGCCGGCGACAATGGTGCGCTCGGGCGCATATTCGGCGATGAGCGGCGTCGGATCTTCGGTCAGGCCGCCATAGAGATCGTCCTCGATGACGATGACATTGTACGCGCGCGCGACGCGGGCGATCGCCTCGCGGCGCGAAACCGACAGGATCGCCAGCGTCGGGTTCTGCACCGTCGGCATCAGGAAGATCATCTTCGGGTGCTTCTGCGCGCAGACGCGTTCGAAATCCTCGGGATCGAGGCCTTCTTCGTCCGATGCCACCAGTGCTATGCGCCGCCCGATCAGCCCGGCGCTGCGGGCGATCTGCGAATAGGTGAGGTGCTCGAAGACGACATAGTCGCCCGGCGTGGTCAGTGCCGCAATCGCCGCCATCACCGCGGCATGCGTGCCAAGCGTGGGAACGATGGTGTCGGCCGCCGGACGGAACGAATTGCGCGACAGCCACCGGGCGCCGGCCTCGAACCAGCGCTCCGGAAAATCCCTGGTGTAGCTCGAAATCTCGTGCGGGTGTTCCTGCACCGTGCGCGAGAGCATGTCAGCGACAATGGCGCCCTGGCCGATGTCGGGCGCGGCAGTGCTGTCGAAACGCAGTTTGCCGGGCGGCGCATCGACATAGCGCGTGCCTTGCACGGCAGGCTCGGCGAATTCGGGTGACGCTTCCGATTGCTGCGCCAGCACATAGGTCCCGCGACCGACTTCGCCGCTCACCAGGCCGCGCTCGCGCAGCAGCTGATAGGCTCGGCCGATCGTGCCGACCGTCGTGCCGATATCATAGGCGAGATCGCGCTGCGGCGGCAATTTTGCCCCGGCATCGATGACGCCCTTGTCGATGTCCGACTCGATGCTGTCGGCAAGGCGCTGGTAAAGCGGGCCGGAACCGATGGTGAGGTCAGGGAGCCAATTTGTCATGGTGACAATTCTGTATATTGCACCAGATCGGGTGTCAATGCATATCAGAACCGTACCAAGATGGGTACAATTTGCAAGGTTGGCAGAAAGACAATGGATACAATCGAGACAATTCGCTGCGCGGGCATTGAATTCGTCGGGCCTTGCCCGTCCAGCCGGCGAGGCTTTGTCGGCCGGATCGTGCATGTGGTCAGATCGCTGGCGCGATGGATCGACGTGCTGATCGAGCGCCGTCGCGGCCGCCTGGCTTTGCTCGAAATGACCGACGAGCAGCTCAGGGACATCGGTGTGTCGCGTGACGACGCTCACCGCGAAGGCATCAGGCGATTCTGGGACTAACTTGTAGTCTGGTCAGCGGCGTGTGCCCGGAGCCCTGAGGCGTGAGACGCCCTTATCGGCAAGCACGGCGAGGATGCACAGCACCAGGAAAACACCGGTGACGGCCAGCGCCGCAAGGGCGACGTTGGCCGCGCCGTTTTTCGCAACGTCGAGGAACGGGTAGGGCACTTCGCCTGCGATCGGTGCGCGCGCCAGCGCATAGGCGAGATAGGCGATCGGATAGGCCATCCACCACGAAATGTCGCTCCAGCGTGTCCTGCCGTCAGCGCCTGCAATAAGCCACCACAGCACGAACAGCACCGGCGTCACATAGTGCAGCAGCACGTCACAGAGCAGGAACAGCCCCTGCGGCTGCCAGAGCTGCGCCAGAACCGTCGCATAGACGATGAAGACAAGCGCGATGGACACGGCGACGCCGGCCCGCATCCGCGGTCCGGCAAAGGCGGGCAGCCAGGCGTAGCCCGAAGGCGACAGCAGCGAGACATGGACCAGCACCGCACCGATGTTGGTCAGGATGGTGAAGAAGCTGAACAGAAAGACGATGGAGCCGAGAAAACTGCGGCCGGCCTCCATCGATGCCGGGATGGTGATGCACGCTTGCAGGACAAGCCCGGCCAGACCTATGACCAATCCCGCAAACTGCAGGAAGCGGCCCATGGCGTCAGGCGGCCGCGTTGCAGGAGGGGTTGCCCGTTTGCCAGCGCGCAATGTCGGATCCGATGCGCGCGCCGAGCGGATCGTCCATCAGCGGACCGAACACGTCGACGCGGCTGGAATTGCCTTGCGCCTGGACGACCAGCAGCGGCTTGCCGCCATAATGCTTGGCCGGCACCAGCAGGAAGCGGGGCGTGCCGCTGAACGAATTCAGCTCATTGGCCATCTGATAGGATTTGAAGGCGGGATCCTTGCTGGCGATCCAGCATTTGTGGGCCGATATCGCTACCTGTTCCATGGCCAGCAGCGAAGCGCTCTTGCCCGTGGGGACCGGCGCGCTCTTCGGGCTGGACTGGCAGGACGCCAACGCCAAGCCGGCAGCAGCCAGGGGACCTAGGCGAACAATCATCAGTCTCATGGTCAACCGCCCCCGCGTTTTGAAAGGAATTCGAAGAGATATCAGGCGGCGATGCCGAGCGCGCCTTCGAACAGGGCGCGGCCGTCGCTTCCGCCATGCGCTGCCTCGATCAGGTTTTCGGGATGCGGCATCAGGCCGAGCACATTGCCCTTCTCGCTGACGATACCGGCAATGTCGTTCATCGAGCCATTGGGATTGCTGCCCTCGGCATAGCGAAACACCACCTGTCCTTCGCCTTCGAGACGGGCAAGCGTGTCGGCGTCGGCGAAATAATTGCCGTCGTGATGCGCCACCGGCGTGCGGATGATCTGACCCGGCTGGTAGCGGCGGGTGAACATGGTGTTGGCGTTGGCGATTTCGAGCTTCACCTCTCGGCAGACGAATTTCAGCGAGGCATTGCGCATCAGCGCGCCGGGCAAAAGGCCAGCCTCGACCAGGATCTGGAAGCCGTTGCAGACGCCGATGACCATGACGCCCTTGGCCGCCTTTTCCGCCACCGCCCGCATGACCGGCATGCGCGCGGCAATGGCGCCGCAACGCAGATAGTCGCCGAACGAGAAGCCGCCGGGAATGGCGATCAGGTCGACATCGGGGATTTCGGTGTCGGTCTGCCAGACGGTCGCCGGCGCCTGCCCGGAGATCTTGGTCAGCGCCGCAATCATGTCGCGGTCGCGGTTGAGGCCGGGGAGAAGAACGACAGCTGATTTCATATCAAGCGATCTCCACCGCGTAATTCTCGATCACCGTATTCGCCAGCAGCTTGTCGCACATGGCTTTCAGATCGGCTTCAGCCTTGGCCTTGTCGGTCTCCGAGAGCTCGAGGTCGAAGACCTTGCCCTGCCGCACCTGGCCGACGCCGCCGAACCCCAGTCCGGACAGAGCGTGCTCTATGGCTTTTCCCTGCGGGTCGAGCACGCCGTTCTTGAGGGTGACGGTGATGCGGGCCTTGATCATGCTGGACAGGTTCCTGTTCGAAGACTTAGCAATTCCAGGAAAAGTCTGAAGCGGTTTTTCGTCCGGAATTGCGTCAAGAAATGAAGACTTAGTGCGGCTTGCCTTTGAGGCCATCGGTCGAGGCGACGAGCACCGGGCCGGTCGGGCGCGGCGGCTCGTTCTCGTTCATGATGCCGAGGCGGCGGGCAACTTCCTGATAGGCTTCGACGAGGCCGCCCATATCGCGGCGGAAACGGTCCTTGTCGAGCTTGTCCTGCGTTGCCACGTCCCACAGCCGGCACGAATCCGGCGAGATCTCGTCGGCAACGACGATGCGCATCATGTCGCCCTCGAACAGGCGGCCGCATTCGATCTTGAAATCGACGAGTTGGATGCCGACACCCATGAACAGGCCGGAGAGGAAGTCGTTGACGCGGATGGCCAGCGCCATGACGTCGTCGATCTCCTGCGGGCTTGCCCAGCCGAAAGCGGTGATGTGCTCTTCCGACACCATCGGATCGTCGAGCGCATCGGCCTTATAATAGAATTCGATGATCGAGCGCGGCAGAACGGTGCCTTCCTCGATGCCGAGGCGCTTGGACAGCGAGCCGGCGGCGACATTGCGCACCACCACTTCGAGCGGAATAATCTCGACTTCCTTGATCAACTGCTCGCGCATGTTGAGCCGGCGGATGAAGTGGGTCGGAATGCCCATGCGGTTCAGATGGTTGAAGATGTACTCGGAAATGCGGTTGTTGAGCACACCCTTGCCGTCGATGACCTCATGTTTCTTCTTGTTGAATGCGGTCGCATCATCCTTGAAGAACTGGATAAGTGTGCCCGGTTCCGGTCCCTCATAGAGGATCTTGGCCTTGCCTTCATAAACGCGGCGGCGATTTTTCATCTGATTTTTCTCTGGATTTGCGGGCAGGCGGCAAGCGACCAGTTCCTGTCCGTCTGCCTAAATTGGTGCGGCGACGGGTGGGGTTCAATGCCGGGTCTATCCCAATCACAGCGTTTGCTCAATCGGCAAATCCTTTCCATCGACCGCTTTCAGGAATGAAATGCCGCAGCGCAGCAAGCGATGTAGCATATTGACCGGCCCGCGCCCTTTTGGTTTGTGCTGCGGCAGCACACATATCCATCACCAACGCGAATCGATTTCATCGGAGGGAAGCCATGAGCAGCATGAAAGACCGCGAAGAGGGTTTTGAGCGCAAATTCGCCTTCGACGAAGAACTTCGCTTCAAGGCTTCGGCACGCCGCAACAAGGCGCTTGGCCTGTGGGCAGCCGAAAAGCTGGGCAAGTCCGGCACTGACGCCGACGCCTATGCCAAGGAAGTTGTGGTTTCCGACATCGAGGAAGCTGGCGATCACGACGTATTCCGCAAGATCCGCAAGGATTTCGACGCCGCCGGCGTCGACCAGTCGGATCACCAGATCCGCCGCACCATGGACGAATTGATGGCGCAGGCGATCGAGCAGATCAAGAACACCTAGAGCGAGTAGCGCTGGACCAATCGACCGCCCGGTCCAGCCGGGCGGTTTTTCTTTGCCTTTTCAGCCTTTTCCGGCTGAAACTGTGCGTAGGCCTGTTACAAGGCTCTACCCAACGAGGAAAGCACCCATGTCCCTGAAGTCACGCCTGGCGGCGGATGAAACGCTGTTCACCGCCTGGTCCGGCGTTCCGGACGCTTTGACGGTCGAAATCATCGCCAAGCAGGGTTTTGACGCCGTCACGCTCGACATGCAGCATGGCGGACACCACGAAGACTCGGTCTTGCGCGGCCTGGTGCCGGTGCTGGCCGCCAACAAGCCGGCGCTGGTGCGCATTCCGGTCGGCCGCTTCGACATGGCCAGCCGCGCCCTCGATTTCGGTGCCGAGGCGGTGATTGCACCGATGGTGAATTCGGTGGCCGATGCAAAACTCTTTGCCGCGGCGATGAAATATCCGCCGATGGGCGAGCGCTCCTGGGGCCCGACCTATGCTTTTCCGCGCCATGGCAAAGGCGACCACGCCGAATGGCTGCGCGACACCAATCAACGCACCATGGCCTTTGCCATGGTCGAAACGCGCGCCGCACTCGATGCGCTGGACGGCATCCTCGACACGCCGGGCATTGACGGCATCTTCCTCGGCCCATCGGATTTCTCCATCGCCTGGTCGAATGGCGCCACCGTCAATTCGACGCTGGAAAGCATGATGGAAACCGTCGCCTCCATCGCCGAGCGGACGCGCAAGGCGGGCAAGCATGCGGCGATCTACGTCGTTGAGCCGGCGATTGCCGGCCGCGTCGTGGCGATGGGCTACCGGCTGCTGGCGATGGGCTCGGACCATGCGCTGATTTCGCTCGGCGCAAAGATACTCATCAAAAGCATGAACGATTCGATAAAGGGCTGAGGCGTGGTGCCTTGCCCGGTCAGGCCTTGAGGTCGGTCAGGAACTTGGCGAAGGTCATCGACCCTTCCGGCCACGGGCCGAAGCCGGCATCCTCATTGAGGTGACCGGTTTCGCCGGCATCGATGAACAGCGAACCCCAGGCAGCGGCAATGTCCTCGGCAACCTCGAAGGCGCAGAACGGATCGTTGCGGCTGGCGATGACGATGGACGGGAAGGGCAGCGGTTCGCGCGCATAGGGACCAAAGGTCATCAGGTGACGCGGCCTTATCTCCGGGTTGGCGACGTCGGGCGGCGCGACAAAAAACGCGCCGGCGACCGGCTTCCTGAACTGCGGAATGGCCTGCACCGCGGCCGCCACACCGAGCGAATGGGCAACGATCACCACCGGCCGCTCGGCCTCGTTGACAGCGTTCGCCACGCTCGTCGTCCAGTCCTCGCGCACCGGCTTCGACCACTCCGCCTGCTCGACCCGGCGCGCCGTCGACAGTTTCGACTGCCAGCGTGTCTGCCAGTGTTCGGGGCCGGAATTGGTGTAGCCCGGCACGATCAGAATATCTGCGTCTTTGACTTTCATGGCGCTGAGATAGCGAGCGGCCGTGTCTCGTGCAACCCGCGCTGACGCATGCGGTGCATCACAATCGTGAACAACCTGTTCGATTCTTTCCATCTTGTGTGAACGATCAGGATCGACGATTTGAGGCAGGAAGAGATCGACAACAGAATAGACTGGTGGCGCGGCCTGGGATAATGCGCTGAACGGAGAGTTTTATGAGCGAACTGCCTTTTGCCGCGACGACCCCCGTCAGCGTTTCACGCGTGGGCCTGAAGGCGCGCGACGCCGAAGGACTTGCCGATTACTACCGGGCTGTTGTCGGCCTGCAGGAATTGAGCCGCGCCGATGGCGCCATCACGCTGGGCGCTGCAGAGCGCCCGCTGCTGGTCATCGAGCCTGACGCAGCGGCCAAGCCCGACGATCCGCGCAGCGCCGGCCTTTTCCACACCGCTTTCCTTCTGCCCAGCCGCGCCGATCTCGGCCGTTGGATAAACCATGCCGCCGCCAACAAGATCCGCATCGAGGGCGCCTCCGACCATCTGGTCAGCGAGGCTTTGTACCTGACCGACCCCGAAGGCAACGGCATTGAAATCTATAGGGACCGTCTGCCGCAGGAGTGGAAGTGGAACGGCGACAAGATCGCCATGGCGACCGAGCGGCTGAATCTGGCCGCCGTGGTTGGCAGCGTGCCGGCCGGTGACGCCGGCTGGCAGGGCGCGCCGCAAAACAGCATTATCGGCCATGTCCATCTGCGCGTCGGCCGGCCGGAAGATGCCGAGGCCTGGTGGCACGACGAATTTGGCTTCGACACGGTCGCTAAGTATGGAGGGCAGGCGGTGTTCCTGTCGTCGGGAGGCTACCACCATCATATCGGTGGCAATTCGTGGCACAGCGCCGGCGCCGGCCGCCGCGATCCGTCCCGCTCGGGGCTGGCCTGGGTCGAGATGCGCTCGGACAAGGCAACCGAGGAAACGAGCCGTGAAGATCCGTGGGGCACGGTTATCCGCACCGTGCCGGGCACCGCAGGCTGAGCGGCGGTTCGGGTCCTACACCGAGCCGGCGGCGTAGCCCGTCAGCAGCCCGTGCGCCCAGTTGTCGAATCCGGTCGCCGTGGCGCGGCCGGATGCTTCGGTCCAGTCATAATTGACCACGTGATGGCTGAACGACCATTGTCCGTCCTTGCGCGTCGCGATGGCGTAGCGGGCATGCGGACTGCCGGTCACGGTCAGGCCGGGGAATGCCTGGACGCCGACGCTGCCGGGATTGAGGATTGTCCGGTTGTCCGACAAGCGCACAAGGCGCGGCGTATGTGTATGGCCGCACAAGGTCAGCCCGGCGCCGGCGCTGCCGAGCTTGTGCCTGATCTGCTTTTCATTGGACGGGTGGAAGTGGCTGCCTCCATCTTGCTCGAGCAGGAACACGTTGTCGTCACTCGGGCTGCCGTGGCAAAGCAGGATGTCCGGGGCAGGCGACAGGGCGACCGGCAATGCCGAGAGCCAGGTCAATGACGCCTGGGACAGGCGTTGGTGAGTGAAAGCATCGACGTCTTCCAACCCGGAAGCAGGCGGCTCGACCAGCACACGGTCGTGATTGCCGCGCACGGTCGGCCAATTCTGTGCAATCAGATATTGCGCGGTTTCTTCAGGCCATAGCGGCCCGGAGAGACAATCGCCCAGATTGACGATGATGTCGGGAGAAGCGTCTTTGATCTGCGCATGAACCGCCTCAAGCGCGCGCAGATTCCCATGGATGTCGGAAAGGACATCCAGCCGCATGGAAGATCCTATCCGAAAACCCGCTTGAAGATCGTATCGACATGCTTGGTCTGATAGCCCAGGTCGAATTTCTCGCGGATCTCGGCTTCGGGCAGCGCTGCGGTGACTTCCTTGTCGGCCAACAATTCCTCAAGGAAATCAGCGCCATGTTCCCATACCTTCATGGCGTTGCGCTGCACCAGGCGGTAGGCGTCCTCGCGGCTGACGCCGGCTTGCGTCAGCGCCAAAAGCACGCGCTGCGAATGCACAAGGCCACGGAACTTGTTCATGTTCTTCAGCATGTTGTCGGGATAGACCAGCAATTTGTCGATGACGCCGGTCAACCGCGACAGCGCGAAATCGAGTGTTATCGTGGCGTCCGGGCCGATCATGCGCTCGACCGAGGAATGCGAAATGTCGCGCTCGTGCCAGAGCGCGACATTCTCCATCGCCGGCAAGGCCATGGAGCGCACCATGCGGGCAAGGCCGGTGAGGTTTTCGGTCAGCACCGGGTTGCGCTTGTGCGGCATTGCCGACGAGCCCTTCTGGCCCGGCGAAAAATACTCTTCCGCTTCCAGCACCTCGGTGCGCTGCAGATGGCGGATCTCGGTCGCCAGCCGCTCGACCGACGAGGCGATGACGCCGAGCGTGGCAAAGAACATGGCATGGCGGTCGCGAGGGATGACCTGCGTCGACACCGGCTCCGGCTTCAGCCCAAGCTTTTTCGCCACATGTTCTTCGACATAGGGATCGATGTTGGCGAAGGTGCCGATCGCGCCCGATATGGCGCAGGTGGCAATATCCTCTCGCGCGTGCACCAGCCGCTCGCGGCAGCGTGAGAACTCGGCATAGGCCTGCGCCAGCTTGACGCCGAACGTGGTCGGCTCGGCATGAATGCCGTGGCTGCGGCCGATGGTGACGGTGTCCTTGTGCTCGAAGGCCCGGCGCTTCAGCGCGGCGAGCAGGCCGTCGAGGTCGGCCAGCAGGATATCGCTGGCGCGGCCGAGCTGCACCGCAAGGCAGGTGTCGAGAACATCCGATGAGGTCATGCCCTGGTGGATGAAACGCGCATCCGGCCCGACGAATTCGGCGAGATGGGTGAGGAAGGCGATGACGTCGTGCTTGGTGACGGCCTCGATCTCGTCGATCTTGCCGACGTCGAATTGGGCGGCGCCGCCTTTTTCCCAGATGGTCTTGGCGGCTTCCCTGGGAATGACGCCGAGCTCGGCCAGCGCATCGCAGGCATGGGCCTCGATCTCGAACCAGATGCGGAAGCGGGTTTCCGGCGACCAGATGGCGACCATTTCCGGCCGGGAATAGCGAGGGATCATCCGTCAGTCCTGATATGTCGGTGGTTAAGTGCGCCTCCTATCAGAGGCGGACCGAATGCTCAACGCTGCTGGCGTGCAAACCACACGCTGGCGGCGGCAAGCGCGATGAATCCGAGCGGAAAATAGAGCCTGATACCCAGCACCACGAACTGGTAGAGCGCCGTCAGCGAGGTGAAGACCAGTTCGAACGCCCACCGGGCGGTGAAGGCCTCCGCGTGCCATTCGGCATAATAGGAGCGGTATTGCAGCGCAAACAACCCGCCGGTGAAGGCGAGCGTCGTGGCAAGCAGGCAGACGAAGGCGGCGGCGAACGCCACCTCCCAATGCCGGTCGAGCGAGACCAGCCGCGCCGCGAACAACCCGACGGGAAAGGCCAATGCCGCGCCGGTCGCAAACAGCAGGACGACGAAGCGGATCTTTTCCGGGGTCTCCCAACTGTCGAGCCAAAGACCGGTCAGCGCGCTGGCGCCCATGGCCATCGCCCACAGCAAGGCGCCGACAAGCGCCGCGCCCGTCGATGGTATGGCGCGGCTGACGCGATTTCCGGCGCGCTTGCGCCAGCTGGATTGATCGAGCGCTGTCACAGGCGTCCGGTCACGGCGATCCAGCGAAAATCCGGCCCTTCGAAGCCGTATTGGCGCACCGCGATCAGCACCGCATAGGCGCTGATGCTGTCCATCGAGAACGTCTGCACCGCGCCGATCCTGTAGCCGTTCGGGCAGCCACGGCTTTTCGGGATCGATTTATCCTCATGCAGCAGATGGGTCTGGCCGCCATCCCTGGCCTCGATCCGCAGCAGGCGAAAACCGTTGACCTCGCCCTGGCTCTGACAGCTTTCGGTGTCATTCATGCCGATCTCGTCCAGCCGGAATTCCAGCGGCGGGTCGACCGGCGAAAAGATCGGCCGTGGGTTCACCACCATGCGGAACGGGTCGGCCGACAGTTCGGTCACCGGGTTGAAGCCGGCGGTGATGCCGCGGTTGGCGGTAAGCTCGGCCTGGGCAATGATTGCTTCGCCTTTTTGCCTGGCTTGCTGACGGGCCGTCTCGAGCGAGGCGGTCTCATCCTCCAGCCGGACCCGGATTGGCGTGCCCTTCAGGAACGTGTCGTCGGCGGTGTTGATGTAGTGGCGATTGGCATAGGGAAAGCCCGAACCGTCTGCCACACCATATTCCTCGAAGGCGAAGACGCCGCCATCCTTGCTGAAGCCGAGGATTTCAAGCTCGGCGACATCGCCCGCTCGGGCGGCGATGGCGGATGCCAGATGGACCAGCAGGCAAACGCCAATCAGGACGAGATTTCGCATCGGGGTTCCGCTCCGCCTGCCGTGGTTCGATCGTTCCCTATCACGAGACAGTCAAAACATCGTGCCATTCAAAAGGCGATGCATCCAATTTCGCCTCTGTTTGTTATCGTCGATCGTTTTCAAAAGGAGAACACCCCATGAATGAGGCCAGCAAGATTCGCGAGCATATGGAAGTGATCGGCGCCGACGGCGTTCACATCGGCACCGTCGACCGGGTCGATGGCGAGCGGATCAAGTTGACCAAGGCCGACAGCGGCGAGGGCGCCCATCAGGGGCATCACCACTACATTCCCTTGAGCCTGCTTGCCGAGGTCGAGGGCCAGAAAGTCTGGCTGTCGGCGAATTCGGATGTCGCGGTCAGCTTCGAGGAAGAAGAGTCCGACCCGACCTGATTGAAAGTCAGCGCGACGACCACACCGCAAACAGATCGCCTTCGGCCGGCGTCGCGGCATGGATGCCGCGGCTGATGGCGCGCGCCATGGTGGCGCCGGCGGCGGCAAAGAAATCGACGGCATCGTCGGCACTGAGTTCTATGCCGCTCTTCCCCGTCGCCAGCGCGAACACCAGATCGCCGTCGGCCGGCGTGTGCACCGGCCAGATGGCGCGCACGAAGCCGTCATGCGCTGAAATGGCCAGCCGCTTGGCTGCTGCCTTGGACAGCACGGCATCGGTGGCGATGACGGCGATGGTGGTGTTGCCACCGGCCTCGGCTTGTCCACCGACACGCTTGTCGCGGTATTTCAACAGGATCCGCCTAGCATCGTCCGGCATTGGCGAGGGATAACCAAGCCCGCCGAACTCATCGCCGATCTCGAAGGGCGCCGCCCAGAAATAGCGTGTACGGGCAATCGTCACCGAGCCGGTCGGGTTGGCGGCGGCCAGCGCGCCGATGGTGATGCCGCTGTCGAGCACGGTCGAGGCCGAGCCGAGGCCGCCCTTCAGCCCGGAGCTTAGCGCGCCGGTGCCGGCGCCAATTGTGCCGAGCGGAAATTCGACTGTTGCCGCCTGGGCGGCTTCGTAGCCGAGGTCGCGGTAGGGAGGATAACGGCCCCAATCCTTGTCGCCGCCGTTGCGCAGGTCAAACAGGATCGCCGCCGGCACGATCGGCACGCGAAAGCCGCCGACATCGATGCCTATGCCGTTTTCACGCAACGCCGCCTGCACGCCCGATGCGGCGTCGAGGCCGAAGGCCGAACCGCCCGAAAGAACCACGGCATGGACCGCCTCGATGGAATTGTGCGGTTCGAGCAGGTCGGTCTCGCGCGTGCCCGGCGCGCCGCCGAGGATCTGCACGCCACCGACCGCCGGTTCATCGCACAGCACGGTCGTGACGCCCGATTTCAACCTTGCGTCCGACGCGTTGCCGACGCGCAGGCCGGCGACATCGGTGATCAGATTGCGCGGCCCGGTGCGAAACATCAATTCGTCTCCGCCGGCACGAAACGCGTCCCGTCGAACCGGAAGGCGCGATAGAGGTTTTGGCTCAGATCGCCTTTGTCGTCGAACCGCAGCGGGCCGATCGCGGTGGTGAAATCATGCCCGGTTAGCGCGTCGGCCAGCCCCTTGCCCGAGGTCTCGGGCGCGGCCGGGGCCGAGGCCGCCTTGGCAATCTCCACCGCCGCATAGGCCGGCAAGGCATAGCCATCCGGCGCGATGTTTTTGGCCGTAAACGCCGCCAGCACCGTGGGATCGGCGACATCGGCCCATTCCGGCGGCGCGATCATCAGCGTGCCGACGGCGTAAGGCACATCGCCGGGTGGCGTGCGCAAATTCTCGCCGCCGGCAAAGACGATGCCGGCCTCGAGCTGGCCGGCGTCGCGGCCCATAATGGCGATGTCGTCGCCGTCGCCACCAGCAAAGACATGCGTGGCGCCTGATTTCTTAAGCCGGCCAATCAGCCCGATCTGGTTGTCGAGCTGCGGCCGGAACGTGTCTGTGAAGACCGGCCTCAGCGCCGCCTGTTCGGCCGCTGCGCGCAGCGTCTCGGCGATTTCGCGGCCATAGATGGTCCCGTCATCGACGATGGCGAACAATTCGCTCTGCCACAGCCGGGTCAGGATGCCGGCCACCGCATTGCGCTCGTCGTCGCCGCGTGGCCCCAGCCGGTAGACCGGCCAGCCGGTTTTGGCGCGGCGGTCGGTCAGGCTTTCGGTGCGCACGCCAACGGTGATGACCGGTATGTTGGCGTCCTTGAGGATCGGCAGCGCCGCCTGGATCGCCTCGGTGCAGAGGAAGCCGACGACGATATCGACCTTCGCAGCGGCGAATTCCCTGGCGGCGGCAGCCCCGCCATCGGCGGTGCAGGCATCGTCGACCGTCTTGATCTCGGCGCCGTTGGCTTCTGCTGCCAGGGCAGCACCCGCCTCGATCTGCTTGCCAAGTATCGCCGACGGACCGGACAGGGGTGCGGCGACGCCGACAAGCAAAGTCTGCGCGCCGGCGCTTGCCGGCAGCAGCCAGAGCAGTGCCGCTATTACAGCTGTTAGGGGTCGCATTCTGACGACGAATTCCTCCGTGCCGGTCGCATGCTTCCAGCGTCTCTTGTGCCAAGACCTAAAGGCTGCCCGCCCCAGGCGCAACACGGGAATTGCGGATTGGCGTCAACCACTTCGCTTGTGGCCTATTGTGTGCCGCCATATATAACGCTTGGATTCCTGCTTATGGAAAATCATCGGTGTTGAAGTTGAACGACATAGGGCCGCAGGCCTATCGCGACGCGATGGCGCATTTTGCCGGCCACGTCCATGTGGTGACCACCGACGGGGCCGCCGGCAAACGCGGCACGACGGTGATTGCCGCCTGTTCGGTGTCGGACACGCCGCCGACGGTTCTCGTCTGTCTCAACCGCGAGAATGCCAAGAACGAGCTGTTCGTGCAAAACGGCCGGTTTGCGCTGAACACGCTGGCTTCGCACCAGCAGCCCCTATCCGTGGCGTTTTCAGGCCTGACCGGCCTGTCGGCCGATGAGCGTTTCGCGCTTGGCGAGTGGGATGTCATATCGACGGGCGCGCCTACCCTGAAGGGCGCTCTTGCGGTTTTCGACTGCGAATTGATCGATACCAAGGATCTCGCCACCCATCGTGTGCTTTTTGGCAAGGTGACAGGCCTGCGCATGGGCGATAATTTGCGGCCGCTGATCTACCACGCCCGCGACTACCACGTGCTGCAGAGCGGAGCAGAGGCGGCAACGGAGAAAGAATGACCGAGCTGAAACCGCGCCCCGCGCCGCGGACGATCGACGAAACGCTCGATCTCCTGACCGGTGCGGACTATGTCGCGGATCGCTCGCTGGCAACGGTGCTGTTCCTGTCGCTGCGCATGCAGCGGCCGCTCTTCCTAGAAGGCGAGGCCGGCGTCGGTAAGACCGAGATCGCCAAGGTGCTGGCGCAGGCGCTCGGCCGCCGGCTGATCCGCCTGCAATGCTATGAAGGGCTCGACGTCTCCTCCGCCGTCTACGAGTGGAACTACGCTGCGCAGATGATCGAAATCCGCATGGAGGAGGCGGCAGGCTCGGTCGACCGCTCCGACATGGAGCGCAATGTCTTTTCCGAAAAATACCTGATCCGCCGGCCGGTGCTCGATGCGCTGACCGGCAAGGCGGGTGCGGCCCCGGTGTTCCTGATCGACGAGCTCGACCGCACCGACGAAGCCTTCGAGGCGTTCCTGCTCGAAATCCTGTCCGATTTCCAGGTGACGGTGCCCGAGCTTGGCACGATCAAGGCGGAGGAGCCGCCGATCGTCATCATCACCACCAACCGCACCCGCGAAATCCACGACGCGCTGAAGCGGCGCTGCCTCTATCACTGGGTCGACTATCCCAATGCCGAGCGCGAGCTGGAGATCGTGCGCCGCAAGGTGCCGCAGGCCAACAGCCGACTTTCCGCGGAAGTGGTGTCGTTCATCCAGAAGCTGCGCCGGGTCGAGCTGTTCAAGGCGCCGGGTGTCGCCGAAACCATCGACTGGGCCGGCGCGCTGACCGAACTCGACAAGGTGGCGCTCGATCCCGAAACCGTCTCCGACACGATCGGCGTTTTGTTGAAATACCAGGACGACATTGCCCGCATCGGCGCGGGCGAGGGCCGGCGCATCCTCGATGAGGTCAAGGCCGAACTGGCGGCGGCGGAGTAGGGCAGTGAAGGCGCCGGGTGCTTACCCCAAAGAGACCGAACCCAGAGAGGCGACGGAAGACGGGCGCATCGCCGACAACATCGTCTATTTCGCCCGCACCTTGCGCAAAGCGGGCATGCGCGTCGGGCCGGCTTCGGTCAAGGATGCGATCGAGGCGGTGCTGGCCGCCGGCATCGGTTCGCGCGACGATTTCTACTGGACGCTGCATGCCGTGCTTGTGTCGCGGCACGAGGATCACCCTGTTTTCGACGAAGCCTTCCGGCTGTTCTGGAAATCGCGCGAGCTGATCGAGAAACTTCTGGCGATGTTCTCGCCTGTGGCGCCCGACACCAGGGAGAAGCAAAAGCCGCGCGCGGCAGAAAACCGCGTCAGCCAGGCCATGTTCGAAGGCCACGAGAAGAATCGGCCGGTCAGGGAAATCCCGGAGATCGAAGTCGACGCCCGGCTAACCTTCTCCGGGAATGAAGTGCTGCGCGGCAAGGACTTTGCCCAGATGAATGCCGACGAGATGGCAGACGCCAAGAAGGCGATTGCCCGGCTGCGGCTGCCGTTCGACATGGTCCGTACCCGACGCTTCAAGGCAGACCTGCATGGCCGCCGTATCGATCCACGCGCCATGATGCGGTCGGTCGCCCGAACCGGCGGCGAACTGATCCTGCCGAAATTCCGTTCCGCCCGCAAGGTCCATCCGCCGCTGGTCGTGCTTGCCGACATCTCCGGCTCGATGAGCCAGTACACGCGCATCTTTCTGCATTTCCTGCATGCGCTGACCGAAAAACGGCGGCGCGTGCACACCTTCGTCTTCGGCACGCGACTGACCAATCTCACGCGGCAGATGCGCCATCGCGACCCCGATGCCGCCCTTGCCGACTGCTCGGCGGCGGTGAAGGACTGGTCGGGCGGCACCCGCATCGGCGATACGCTGGCGGAGTTCAACAAGCACTGGTCACGCCGCGTGCTCGGGCAGGGCGCGGTGGTGCTGCTGATCACCGACGGGCTGGAGCGCGACGATGTCGCCGGCCTGTCGGAGGAGATGGATCGCCTGCACAAATCCTGCCGGCGGCTGATCTGGCTGAATCCCCTATTGCGCTTCGACGGTTTCGAGGCCCGCGCCCGCGGCGTCAGAGCGATGCTGCCTCATGTCGACGAGTTCCGCTCGGTGCACAATCTCGATGCGCTGGCCGACCTCTGCGCCTCGCTGGACAAGAAATCGGCCGCTTCGGTCGATCCGCGTCGCTGGCTGGACGCTGGTGTCAGGCGCGCCGCATAGCCATATTGGATTCCGAAAAACAGGCTCCCAGAGAAAAACAGACTTTGAGGCAAGCGATCATGGACAACAGCATCTATCTCGATGAGGCCCGCGACCCCTTGATCATCGCGGAAGGCTGGATGAAGGACGGCAAGGATGTCGCCATCGCCACTGTGGTCGAGACCTGGGGTTCGGCGCCGAGGCCGGCCGGCAGTCATCTGGTCATTGACGCCGAAGGCAATTTTCACGGCTCGGTCTCGGGCGGCTGCGTTGAGGGTACCGTGGTGAGCGAGGCGATGGACGTCATC
Organism: Mesorhizobium sp. M0862; assembly: GCF_040319795.1. Taxonomy (NCBI): domain Bacteria; kingdom Pseudomonadati; phylum Pseudomonadota; class Alphaproteobacteria; order Hyphomicrobiales; family Phyllobacteriaceae; genus Mesorhizobium; species Mesorhizobium sp. M0862. The sequence continues at coordinate 166,096 of NZ_JAMYOJ010000009.1, read as the reverse complement.
GACTCGGGGAAAGCGAAGATGCTGGAGTTCGGCGTTGCCGACGAAACCGCCTGGCAGGTCGGCCTGTCCTGCGGCGGCCGCATCAAAGTCTATGTGGAGCGGCTCGGTTAGGCATGGATCCCTACGCTCTCAAAGCCCTCAATGCCGAACGCCGTGCCCGCCGTGCGGCGATCCTGGTGACCGATCTCGGCGACGGCCGCGACCGCATCGTGCGTGAAGGCGATCCCGTCGCCGGCGATCTTGGAGCAGCGATCGCCAAGGCGTTTCGCACTGGCAATTCGGGTTCGATCGAGGCTGAAGGGCGCACCTTCTTCCTCAACGCGCATTTGCCGCAGCCGCGCCTGGTGGTAGTCGGCGCCGTCCATATCAGTCAGGCGCTGGCGCCGATGGCCAGGATCGCCGGCTATCCCCTGGAGATCGTCGATCCGCGCACCGCCTTCGCCACCCCGGACCGTTTTCCCGATGTAGCACTCCATGCCGAATGGCCGGAGGATGTGCTGAAACGCCAGCCGCTCGACAGCTATACGGCGCTCGCGGCCGTCACCCATGATCCGAAGATCGACGATTTCGCACTGAAGGCCGCGCTCGACGCCAACTGTTTCTATGTCGGCGCACTCGGCAGCCGCAAAACACACGCCAGGCGCGTCGAGCGCCTGCTGGCGCTCGGCGCCAGCGCCGACCAGATCGCCCGCATCCACGCACCGATCGGTATCGACATTGGCGCGGCGAGCCCGGCCGAGATCGCCGTCGCCATCCTGGCGCAGACGATCCACGCCTTTCGCTCGCGCGGTCTCGAAGCCAAAGGCGCGGCGGCGTGAGATTCGGTCCGGTTCCAATCGACCAGGCGCAAGGCGCGGTGCTGGCGCATGCCACGACGGCGGGCGAGCGGCGTTTCCGCAAGGCGCACAGGCTGAGCACGCAGGACGTGGCGGTGCTGAAGGCGGCCGGCATTACCGAGATTGTCGTGGCGGTGCTTGCCGCCGATGACCTAAGCGAGGATGCGGCGGCCGAAAAGATTGCTGCCAGCATGGCCCACCGCAACATCGAGGCAAAACCTGCCGCGACCGGCCGCGTCAACCTCCATGCCAAGGCCGCCGGTCTCTTCACCGTCGATGCCGCCATGATCGACGCCATCAATGCGGTCGACCCGACCATCACCATCGCCACGCTGGCGCAGCACGCGCCGGTTGAGCAGGGCCAGATGGTGGCGACGGTCAAGATCATCCCGTTCGCCGTTGCCTCGGCCCTTGTCGATGCGGTGACAAAGATCTGCGCCGGCGGCGAGATCTTCGCCGTCAACGCCTACCATCCGGTGCGCATCGGCGTCATTCAGACGATGCTGCCCGGCATCAAGCCCAGCGTGCTCGACAAAACGCTGCGCGTCACCGAGGCCCGGCTGGCACGCTCCGGCGGTCGGCTGACGACGGAGCGCCGCACGCCGCACGAGATCGCGCCTGTAGCCGAGGCAGCGGCCGCGCTGGCGCGCGACAACGACATGGTGGTGATCTTCGGCGCCTCGGCGATGAGCGATTTCAACGATGTCGTTCCGGCGGCGATCGAGGCAGCAGGTGGCACGGTGACCCGCGCGGGCATGCCCGTCGATCCCGGCAATCTGCTGGTGCTGGGCACGCTCGACGGCAAGCGCGTCATCGGCGCGCCCGGTTGCGCCCGCAGCCCCAAGGAGAACGGTTTCGATTGGGTGCTCGACAGGCTGATCGCCGGCCTCGACGTCACCGCCAAGGACATCGCCGGCATGGGCGTTGGCGGCCTCTTGATGGAAATCCCGACCCGGCCGCAGCCGCGCGAGCCGCTGCCGGCGAGAGCCGGGCTGAAGGTCGAGATCGTGCTTCTGGCCGCCGGTCGCTCCAGCCGCATGGGCGGGCCGAACAAGCTTCTGGCGCTGTTCGACGGCAAACCGCTGGTGCGCCGGACAGTCGAGCGCGCACTGGCCTCGAAGGCAACCAGCACCGTTGTCGTCACCGGCCACCAGCGTGAGCGGGTGCACCAAGCCTTGACCGGCCTCGACGTGATCTTCGCCGACAATCCGGATTTTGCCGACGGCCTGTCCTCGTCTCTAAAAGCCGGCATTGCCCGCGTTGGAGCCGAGGCGGCCGGCGCCATGATCGTCCTCGGCGACATGCCGGGTATCTCATCGGCCGATCTCGACCGGTTGATCGAGGCCTTCCGTAGGGACGGCGGCCGCTCAGTGGTGCGTGCCGCCCATGACGGCCGCCGCGGCAATCCGGTGCTGCTGCCACGCGCGCTGTTTGGAGGCATCGCTCACCTCGAGGGCGACACCGGCGCCCGCCATCTGGTCGAGGCCGAGGGACTGGATGTCATCGACGTCGAGATCGGCGACGGCGCGTCGATCGATGTCGACACCCGCGAGGCGCTGGAAGACGCCGGCGGCGTGCTGCAGGATTGACAAAGCGAAGCCGAAAAACGCATGCCTTTAGCATGGCTCTCTCTTTACTTGCCTCAGCGCTTCTACCCCCCTCTGGCCTGCCGGCCATCTCCCCCTCAAGGGGGGAGATCAGCAGCCTCGATGGCGGCGTCTATCCTGCAGCTTTGATGATTGGCGGAAGGCGGCGTGATATCCAATCTCCCCCCTTGAGGGGGAGATGGCCGGCAGGCCAGAGGGGGGCGGCCGCGCTCCATAGCCTTCTGATTTCGCTCTTTTTCCTGTTCTCTGCCGCCCACGCCGACGCGCTCGAACTAAAACCCTACAAGGATGACCTCTTCGCCTATCCGGCGACGCTCTCGTCCACGGACAAAGGCGCCTACACCGTCATCGACTATCGCGAGATGCGCGACATCAACGACCGCGACGAGGTGCCGGAAAAGCGCGTGCAGGCTAAGTATACCGACACCGGCGTGCGCAAGGTGCAGCGGGATTTGATGCTGAAAACCGATGCCGGCGATGTCAGGCATGTCGCCGTCGGCAAGACCGAGGGCGCCGGCATCATCGTGCTTTACCTGCACGGGCAGGGCGGCAGCCGCAAGCAGGGCGTCGACGACTTCACCTTCGGCGGCAATTTCAACCGCATCAAGAACCTGATGGCCGGCAATGGCGGCCTCTATCTCTCACCCGATTTCACCGATTTCGGCGACAAGGGCGCGGCCCAGGTCGCGGCGCTGATCGTCCACTATGCCGAGGCCTCGCCGGACGCCAAGATTTTCGTCGCCTGCGGCTCGATGGGTGGTGCGCTGTGCTGGAAGCTGGCCGGCCGCAACGATACGGGACGGCGCATCAACGGGCTGCTGCTGCTCGGCTCGCTATGGGATGACAGTTTCCTGTCGAGCCCGGCCTACAGGCGCCATGTGCCGGTGTTCTTCGGCCAAGGCAGCAAGGATCCGGTCTTTCCCGTGGAGAAGCAGGAGGCCTTCTTCCGCTCCATCACTGCGAACTCGAAAGCCTATCCGACCCGGTTCGTCCGGTTCGAGACCGGCACCCATGGCACGCCGATCCGCATGGTCGACTGGCGCCAAACGCTGAACTGGATGCTGTCGAAGGCGCCCTGAGGCATATCGCCCAGGGGTGCCCGTTGGTTTTGGCGATCATGGTTCGGCCGATATCCTTATTGGGGTAGGCTGATATCATCCAACAGATCGGAAGCACAGCGATGGACGCTCACCCCTTCAAGATCCAAATTCCGAACGAACAACTTGAAGATCTGCAGCGCCGGCTTAGCGCAACACGATGGCCAATTCCGCTAAGCGAAGCGGGCTGGAACGATGGGGCCGACCTGCCATTCATCAAGCGCCTTGCGGATTACTGGCGAGACCGCTTCGACTGGAGAGTGCAAGAGGCGCGGCTGAACCGGCTGCCGCAATATCTGACGAGGCTGAACAACCTAGATGTCCACTTTGTCCACCAGCCAGGCAACGGACCGGCGCCGCTGCCGCTGATCATGACGCATGGCTGGCCCGGCTCGTTCATCGAAATGGAACACGTCATTCCATTGTTGGCAGACCCAGCTGCCCATGGTGGTGACCCGGCCGACGCTTTCCACGTGGTAGTTCCCTCCTTGCCCGGATACGGCTTTTCCCAGGCGCCGACGGAACCAGGCTTCCATTCCGGCCGCATCGCGGAGTTATGGGTACAGTTGATGCGCGGGCTCGGCTACGACCGCTTCGCTTCCCAAGGAGGCGACATCGGCGCGGGCGTTTCCGCCTGGATGGCACGGCTCCATTCCGAAAGCGTGCTTGGCGTCCACGTCAATTACATTCCCGGGAGCTATCGGCCACCCTTGGGTGCAGGTCTGCCATCTGTCACCGTTGAGGAGCAGGCCTTTCTGGAAAAGGCCGCGGCCTGGACGGCAACGGAGGGCGCCTATGCCCATCTGCAGGGCACGAAGCCTCAGACGCTTGCTTATGCTCTGACAGACTCGCCGATCGGTCTCGCAGCCTGGATGATCGAGAAGTTCCGTAGCTGGAGCGATTGCGACGGTGACGTGGAGCGCACCTTCGGCATGGACACGCTCCTTACGGATGTTTCGCTCTATTGGTTCAGCAACGCGCTCACCTCGTCCTTGCGGCTCTACAAGGAGAATCGACTGTTCTCTCTTGCGTTCGAGACGCTGGAACGCGTTTCGCCGCCATTTGGGGTAGCGCTTTTCCCTCGCGAGTTGCCGATGCCGCCTCGATCCTGGGTGGCGCGGGTCTTTGACGTTCAGCGATGGACATTGATGCCGCGAGGGGGCCATTTCGCTGCGCTGGAGGAACCGAGTCTTCTGGTCGAGGACATTCGCGCCTTCTTCCGGCCGATGCGTTCCCGGCCTGAAACGAGAAGGCGAATGTGAAGGACTGCTTGAGCGCGGCGGTTCCTGATAAGATCCCTACGGCGCGGTGTTGTAGTCGACCACCGTCTGCGGGTTCTCCTCGCCATCGTAAGACGCGTCCACATCATATTGGACGAGGGAAAAATCGCCGTTACGGAACAGGTATATCCCCTTGTCCGAGGCGTCGCCGATGCCGCGCCATTTGTTGAACGTGGTCAGCGTCTTGGCGTCTTCGTCATATTCGGAATTGGCCGCCCAGCCGGATGTGCGGAAGCCGATGATATCCATGCCCAGCAGTTTGCCGTCGCTGTCATTGTTCTCGTAACGGATATCCATTTCGGGCTCGGTGAACTGCAACTGCCGCACGCCCGATACTTCGTCGGTCATGTAGTAGACCGAACTTGCGTTATAGGCTGCCGCTTGGCAGTAGAACTCGAAAAGCCGCGTTTCCTTGTCGAAATCGCTGGCAGCCGCGTCCTTTGCCTTGTATTTGATCGAAAAGATGTTCGGCTCCTCGCCGAGAAATTGCTTGTCACACTGATCGCCATAATCGGCGGCGAACAGTTTCTTCACCTGCTCGAGTGCGGTGTCCTTTTTCGGCGGCGGCGGCCCGTCACCACAGCTTGGCGGCAGCGCCTCCTCGAAATCGGCCTTGGACGGCTTCAGCGCGCCCTTGTCGATAAAGATCGGTCGGAACGGCGGGGCCTGGATCTGAGCGCTGACCTGGCGCAGCGTGTAGCAGCCGGCGAAGACCGCTTCATTGCCGTCCTTGTCGGTGGCGCGGATGGCGACAGGAACGCTGTAATAGATGCTGCCGGCCGCACCTTCATCGGAAATGGCGCCGGTTTCGACGTCGACCTTGTCGGTGCCGTCATAGCCCTTGACGAAGGTATCAAAATCCTTTGCCGGCTTGGTATCGCCGTAGTAAGCCCAGGCGCGGGCGAATTCGTGCCGGTTGATGGCGCTGTAGAGCGAGCGGATGACGGCTGCGGCGTCCGACCTGTCATCGACGTAAGGGGCTTGGCCATCGGCTGCCGGTTCATCGTCGGCGAACACAGCCTGGCCGGATGCGGCAAGGGAGCAAAAGGCGGCCGCTGCCAGAAAGACGCGTCTCATCGGAGAATCTCCACCACGAAGGAGTCTATCATAGAGATTGCGGCGACGTGGTGACGCTTGAAAAATCCTCCGGGAAGGCGCTACGTCCCGCCGTCGGCGCTTCAGCCGCAATGGAGATTTGAACGTGACACTATCGATGTATGAAGCCTCGGTGCCGGTGTTTTCGGCCAGGCTGAAGGCGCTGTCCGGCGTGCTGTCGGCGGCCGAACAGAATGCAACCGAGCGCAAGATCGACCCGCAGGTGTTTTTGACCGCGAGGTTGGCGCCCGACATGTACGCGCTGGTCAGGCAGGTGCAGGTCGCCACCGACCACGCCAAGGGCGCGCCATCACGGCTGGCCCGTCGCGAGGTGCCGAAATACGAAGACAATGAAGCGACCTTCGCCGAGCTTCAGGCGCGCCTGACCAAGACGCTCGATCTGCTGGCGTCATTCTCGGCCGCCGAATTCGATGGTTCGGATGAAAGGGTGGTCGAACTGAAGTTTGGCCAGCGCGAAGCCTCGATGCCCGGCATGCAGTATCTGCTGCATGTCGCCATGCCCAACTTCTATTTCCACGTGACCACGGCTTACGACATCCTGCGCCACAATGGCGTGCCGCTGACCAAGGGTGCCTATCTCGGGAATCGTTGACGAATTCGGCATTCCGAGGTTTCCCGGTCGCTGCCGGGAAACTTCGTTTGACGCTGGTTCGGCGCCAAGGCCTTGATCAACGCGGTGACATTTCGCGGGCTATGCGCGGGAAGTCGGCCGGCTTGATGCCGATGTCGGCGCGGTCGGCATTGCTCATCGAATGCAGCAACGCCAGTGCGGAACGATAACGCAGATGCTCCTGCGGACGCGGACGGGCAAACATTTCAGTGAAGAACCCCATGATTCGGCCCCTTGTTGATCCTCCACGGCGCCGAGTATAGGAAAATTGTGAAGATTGTGCAGTGCAGCATTTGCATGGCAGCCATTCCAAGCGAATTTTTTTCGGCACAATTGCCGCGTGCGCTGAAACTTGTGGCGCATCCCCACCGTATGCATAGACGCTGGCACATGGCCGGCTTTTCCTCGCCACTCCTGGCGAATTTCCGGACTGCATGCAAATGCAGTCCGGCTTTTTGTTGGGTCTTGCACATCGCCAACCGGGCCCGCGCAAGCCTCGCAAACGCCTAAACTGGTTAAGATCAGCGGCATTCATTTTTAACGAGCCGGTTCTATGCTGCGACCGGCTCTGTTCGCACGCTTAAACGAGGGGGAGGCTGACATCGGCGCCAAGCGGGATTTCGCTTCCTTGCTCGACGATCTGTTCGTTGCCTCCGACAAGGATGAGGCGGCGGAAGAGACGAGCGCCCGGCCGTCGATCCCGTTCGACTATCTCTCCGTGGCCGACGAGCTTCATTCCGGCCGCATCAAGGTCTCGGGCGAAACATTCGCCGCCGAATACCGCGAGGCGGGAGCCGATCTGGCCGCAGAATTTGCCGCCCTTCTCGATCATGCCAAGCTGGCGCTGGCCGGCGAGGAGGCAAAGCCCGAGGAAAAGCTGCCGCCGATCGACCCTGACGCGATCGCCGTCGAGCTCGGCCTCGATCATCCAGTCAAGAACGCCGATCTCGGCCGCATGCGCCGCAGCTTCGCCTTCGCCAACCACCCCGACCGCGTCGCGCCGCATCTGCGCCAGCGCGCCATGATCCGCATGCAGGTGGCCAATATGCTGATCGATGAGGCCAAGCGGCGCGCGCTGGCCGGCGTCCGGCGCTGACTTTTCCAGGGTTCACGCAAAAGTCGGGTTCCCTGAGGGTTGGAGAGCGGCGCCGCTTTCCCTATACATGCGGCTTCCTTCCCGCGTAGCCGCGCAAACCTCCCGCCGGAGAAACCCCATGCACAAACGCCGTCTCGGTCGGACCGATCTTCTTGTTACCCAGATCTGCCTGGGGTCGATGACCTGGGGCCAGCAGAACACCGAGGCCGATGGCCATGCGCAGATGGATCTGGCCTTTGCGCGCGGGGTCAATTTCATCGACACGGCCGAGCTCTACCCGATACCGCCCAAGGAGGAGACGCAGGGGCGGACGGAGAAGTTCATCGGCAGCTGGATGAAGGCCAAGGGCAATCGCGACAAGGTCATCCTGGCCTCGAAAGTGGTCGGCCGCACCGCCAACCGCTGGTTTCGTGGCGACCGGCCGTCAAAACTGGTGCGCGCCGACATCTTTGACGCCATCGACAAATCGCTGGCCAAGCTCGGCACCGACTATCTCGACCTCTACCAGATCCACTGGCCGGAGCGCGACATCCCCTGGGGCGCCAACCCGACCCGCGTGGGTGCTGTGCCGCGCCGTGCCGATGCCGTTGGCGCGCCGCCCGGCGAGACGCCGATCGCCGAGACACTCGCCGTCTTCGAGGAACTCGTGAAGGCGGGAAAGATCCGCCATCTCGGCCTGTCGAACGAAAGCTCCTGGGGCGTCATGCGCTTCATCGCCGAGGCCGACAAGGGCGTCGGCCCGCGCGTCGTTTCGCTGCAGAACGCCTACAATCTGGTCAACCGCACGTTCGAGGTGAACCTCGCCGAGGCCTGCGAACGCGAGGATGTCGGCTTTCTCGCCTATTCGCCGCTGGCGCAGGGCTATCTCACCGGCAAATACGACCACGGCGCACGGCCGCAGGGTTCGCGCTCGCAGCTGTTCAACCGCGGCCAGCGCTACGAGACGCCAAATGCGGCGGAGGCGCAGCTCGCATACAACAAACTGGCGCGTTCCTTCGGCCTTGAACCGGCGCTGTTTGCCAACGCCTATGTCGCCAGCCGGCCTTTCGTCACGTCCAGCATCATCGGCGCGACGACGATTGCCCAGCTTGAGATGGCGCTGTCGTCAGCCGACGTGACCTGGACCGACGAGATGCAGAAGGGCGTGGATGCGATCCACCAGCGCGTCGGCAATCCGTGCCCATAAGCAGACCGTTTGGCCGGGATTGCCGAGCAAAGACAAGGGGAAGGGGACAGCCATGGATTTTCCGATCGAGACCGTCAGGGGAAAATTTCCGGCGCTGGACCTGACCGACAAGGGCCGCCGGCGCATCTATCTCGACAATCCGGCCGGCACCCAGGTGCCGCAAGCGGTTGCCGACGCGGTGGCGCGCTGCCTCCTCACCACCAACGCCAATCTCGGCGGCTATTTCGAAACCACGCTTGCCGCGCAAAAGGTGTTCGACGACGCCCATGCGGCGATGGCCGATTTCCTGGGTGCAGCGAGCGCGGAGGAAATAATCATCGGCGCCAACATGACGACGCTGACCTATCACATGTCGCGTACGCTCGGTCGCGACTTCAAGCCCGGCGACGAGATCATCGTCACCCGCATGGATCATGAGGGCAACGTCTCGCCCTGGCTGCAGCTGGCCGAGGACCTCGGCCTTGTGGTGCGCTTCCTGCCCTTCGACGAGAACAGCTGGCAGGTCGAGGAGGCGGCGCTCAGCGCTCTGCTTACCGACAGGACAAAACTCGTTGCGCTGAACTATGCGTCGAACCTCACCGGCTCGATCAACCGGGTCAAGGCGCTGACGGCCATCGCCAAACAGGCCGGCGCGCTCGTCTATGTCGATGCCGTGCAGTTCGCGCCGCACGGGCTGGTCGACGTGCAGGACCTCGGCTGCGACTTCCTGATCTGTTCGGCCTACAAGTTCTTCGGCCCGCACATGGGGATATTGTGGGGAGGTCGAGACATCATCGATGCGCTGCAACCCTACAAATGCCGTTGCTCGTCCAATGGCCTGCCGGAGCGCTTCGAGCTCGGCACGCCACAGATCGAACTGATGGCCGGACTTACCGCAGCGGTCGATTACTTCGCCGAACTCGGTGCTTCGGCCGGCGAGGGCGGTTCGCGAAGGCAAAAGATCGCAAAGGCATACGAAGTGTCGATCGCCTACGAAAACCCGCTGGCGCTGAGGCTGATCGATGGGCTGTCCGCCATTGAGGGCCTGACCATCCGCGGCATCACAGATCAGAAGCGTGTCATTGAGCGCGTGCCGACCGTGTCCTTCACCGTCGACGGCATCGTGCCAGAGACGATCGTGCGGCAGATGAATGCCGAGAACATTTTTCTATGGTCGGGTCACAACTACGCCTGGGAGATCGTCCACCATCTCGGCATTCCGGCCGAGCAGGGAGTCGTGCGCATCGGTATTGCGCACTACAACACGGCGGCAGAGATCGACGAGACGTTGGAAAGCGTGCACCGGGTGATCGCCATGCTGAGGCAGCAGCGCTAGTCAGCTATCGCTGTTTGCCGCCGAAACCGGTGAGGAACGCCGTGAGATTGTCGCCGAGCGCGTCGCAGAGATAGCCGCCTTCCTGGACGATAACCGTCGGCAGGCCAAGCTTGGCAATTGCCTCGCCGATCCGCGAGAAACCGGGCGTGGTCACCGCAAGCCCGCCGAACGGATCGCCCTCGAACGCATCGAGACCGAGCGCCACGACCAGCGCGTCCGGCGAAAAGGCGCGGATACGCTGGAACGCCACTTCGAGGGCCTTCAGAAACTCCGCGTCGGCTGATTTGCGCGGCAATGGCAGGTTGAAATTATAGCCGAGGCCCGGACCTTCGCCGCGCTCATCGGCATGGCCCCAGAAGAACGGATAGAAGCGCACCGGATCGGCGTGCAGCGACACCGTCAGGACGTCGGAACGCGTATAAAAGATGCCTTGCGTGCCGTTGCCGTGATGCAGGTCGACATCGAGGATCGCCACCCGCGCCGCCTGCTTGCGCAACACCTGGGCTGCGACCGCCGAGTTGTTGATGAAGCAGAAGCCACCGGCGACATCGGCAAAGGCATGATGGCCGGGCGGCCGGCAGAGCGCATAAGCGGCAGGCGCGCCCGATATCACCGCTTCGGCTGCCTCGACTGCACTCCAGGCGCTCCACAGCGCGCTGTGCCAGGTTTCGGCCGAGATCGGGCAAGCGGTGTCGGCCATGTGGTAGCCGGCCTGGCCGACCGCCGAGGCCGGATAGGACCCTGTGCGGGCCAGTGGATGGATGTTGGGGATGACTTCCGCGGATGCGCCCTCGATGCGCTGCCAGCGCGCAAAAATGTGTTCGAGGAAGGCGAGATACTCCGGCGTATGCACGGCCGCCACCGGGCCTAGGCCATGTTCCCTGGGCCGCTCGATCATCAATCCGGCGGATTTTGCGCCGGCTAACAATCGCTCTACCCGCTCCGGCTGTTCGGGATTGGGCTGCGGCGCACCGCTGGACAGAAAGGCCTTCGGGTCGTGGCGTTTCTGCTCCTCGGCAAAGAAGGCTTTCATTCCGCGTCCCCATCCTGCGCTGCATCGGCAAAGGCGAAAAAGGCATCGCCAACAATCTTCTGCGTCTGCTCGTAGCTCGACCAGGCGATGCCCAGCCGCTCATAAAAAGCCTTGGCGCCGTCATTGTCGGTGTCGACGGACAGCCTGAGATAGGCGCCGCCATCCCGGCGGCAGTCGCGCGCGACCCGGCGCAGCAGTCTTTCGCCGATCTTGCGGCCGCGAAACCGGTCCTCGACATAGAGGTCCTGGATATAGACGCCGGGCCGCCCCATCCATGTCGAGAAGATCGGGAAATGCAGGCAGAGCCCCGCAAAATCGCCGCCGATCTCGGCGATCAGGGTGGAGAAGGCGGGTTTGTCGCCAAAGCCGTAGCGGCGGAGATCGTCGGCAGTGGACGTGATCTCCTGATGCGCGCCGATATGGGTGCCGAGCTTGAGCAGCGCGGCATGGATGGTGTCGACGTCGTCGATGGTGCCGGGGCGGAGGGTGACTGTACTCACGATAGGCAAGGCGCCCAGGCACCCCCCTCTGTCCTGCCGGACATCTCACCCTCAAGGGGGGAGATTGGCAGCTTTGGCGCTGCCATCCATTTTGCAACGATTGAGATTGGCGAAGGCCGCAGTGACATCCGATCTCCCCCCTTGAGGGGGAGATGGCCGGCAGGCCAGAGGGGGGTGTGCCAGAACGCCATCATCGCAGATCAATCATCTCAAAACGCCACCCTATCGCCACCCTTCAGCGCCAGCATCTCGCGCGCCTCGGTCGGCGTTGCGACTTCCAGCGACAACCCGTCGAGAATGGCGCGTATCCTGCGCACCTGATCGGCATTGGATTTCGCCAATTGCCGTCCATCGTAGAGACTGTCCTCCAGCCCGACGCGGACATTGCCGCCCATCGCCGCCGCGATCGAGATCAGGGGCATCTGATGGCGGCCGGCGGCGAGCACCGAGAACTGGTAGCTGTCGCCGAACAGCTTGTCGGCGATGCGCTTCATATGGATGAGATTGTCGGGATCGGCGCCGATGCCGCCGAGAATGCCGAGCACGAACTGGATGAACAGCGGCCCCGACACCAGCCCGCGGTCGCGAAAATGCGCCAGCGAATAGAGATGGCCGACATCGTAGCATTCGAACTCAAAGCGCGTGCCGCAGCCCTTGCCGAGCTTTTCGAGCACGCCTTCCATATCGGCAAAGGTGTTCTTGAAGATGGTGTCGCGCGTGGCTTCGAGCAGCTTTGGTTCCCACTCGTGCTGCCACTCCCTTGGCTTGTCGAGCATCGGGAACAGCGCGAAATTCATCGAGCCCATGTTGAGCGAGCACATTTCCGGCTCGGCCCGCAGTGGTGCCGCCAGCCGCTGGTCAAGCGTCATCAGCGACGAACCGCCGGTGGTGATGTTGATCACCGCATCGGTCGCTTGCTTGATGCGCGGCAGGAACTGCATGAACACCTCAGGATCGGCGGTCGGCCGGCCGTCTTTGGGATCGCGGGCGTGGAGATGCAGGATTGAGGCGCCAGCCTCGGCCGCCGCGATGGCGTCGGTCGCGATCTGGTCCGGCGTCACCGGCAGATAGGGCGACATGGACGGGGTGTGCACCGAGCCAGTGACCGCGCAGGTGATGATGACTTTCCTCGGCGCCATTCTTTAGCCCTCAGCCTTCGACCGGCAGGTCGAGTTCGGCGGCCAGAACTTCCAGCGAATCGCCGATGATGGAAATGATCTCGCCGACCTCTTCAGCCGTGACGATCATCGGCGGCGCCACCATGAAATTGTCGCCGTCTACACCGCCCTTGACCCTGCGGCCGTAGATGATCAGCCCGCGCTCGTAGGCGAGGTCGAGCAGGCGCTGCGTGGCTTTCTTGCCCTGTTCGATCGGCCGTAGAGTTTCGGGATCGGCAACCATCTCGGCGCCGGTGAGCAGGCCTTTGCCTCGGACATCGGCGATGAACGGAAAACGCTTCGCCAGCCCTTTCAGCCCGTCCATCAGCACGTCGCCCATCGCGGCGGCATTGGCGATCAGGTCGAGGCGGTCCATCTCGCCGAGCACGGCGAGCCCGGCCGCGCAGGCGAGCGGATTGCCAGCATAGGTGTGGCCATGCTGGAAGCCGCCCGACGCCAGCAGCGGCTCGACCAGCCGCATCGGGGCGGCCAGCGCGCCGAGCGGCGCATAGCCGGAGCCAAGCCCCTTCGACAGCGCGACGATGTCGGGCTTGCAGTTCCAATGGTCGCCGCCAAGGAATTTTCCGGTGCGGCCGGCGCCGCTCATCACTTCATCATGGATGAGCAGGATGCCGTAGCGGTCGCAGATCTCGCGTATACGCGGATAATAGCTGTCCGGTGCGACGAGGGCCGAAGTCGCCGCACCGCCGATCGGCTCCATGATGAAGGCGAGCACGCTGTCCGGGCCCTCGGCCTGGATCTTCTCCTCCAGCATGTCGGCATAGCGGACGCCGCGCTGCTCCATCGAAAGATTGTCGCGGTCGCGCCATGCCGTCGGCGCCGGCACGGTCGGCATCACCCGCATCATCGGTGTGAACGTTTCGGCCAGCGCATCGTCGCCGGTTATCGAAAGCGAACCCAGCGTGCCGCCATGATAGGAGGGAAAACGCGTGATAACCTTCCAGCGCTTCGGCTGGCCGGTCGCGACCGCCCATTGCCGCGCCAGCTTGATGCAGGATTCCGTCGCCTCCGAACCGCCGGAGACGAAGAAGATTCGGTCCATGCCCTCCGGCAGTTTGCCGGCGAGTTCCCGCGCCAGTTCTTCCGCCGGTTCGTTCTCGAAATGCAGCCGGTAGGCGAAGGTGGCGCGGTCCATCTGCCGCTTCATGGCGTCGAGCACGTTGCGGTTGGAATGGCCGATATTGGCGACCATCGGCCCGCTCGATCCGTCGATGAAGCGGCGGCCGTCCTGCGTCCACATATAAATGCCTTCGGCGCGGTCGATCAGCGGCCGGCGCAGGCTGGAGAGGTAGAACAGGTGCGAGGGCGCGCGCGTTTCTGAACCAGTTGATGAGGGCTTCTGCATGTCAGGACTTTCCGAGGTAGCGATCGATTACATTCCTGGTTACGCGCTCGACCATCGGGTCCTGCCTGAGCAGGCCGGCGACCCATTCGCAGCTTCCGGCGTGGAAAACCTCGCCCTTGCCGCGCGGGAAATTGACGATCATGCCGTTGCCGCGTTTGACCTTTTCCAGATTGGCGTCGGTCGCCTCGCCAAACAGCGTTTCGGCCGTAAAGCGGCCATCCTCGTCGGTGAGAAACTGGTCCTCGATCGGGATATCGGCGCTTTCCTCGACCTGGCTCGCCATGCCGACGGCCAGCACCTGCAGCCCGTCAGGCGCACCGCTGTCCGGTGTCGGATAGGGCAGGCCGCCGCGGATCTCGAAATCGAGCCCGTCGACCTCATAGCCATAGACATGGCTGTCGGCGCCGAGCAGGTCGCCATAATAGATGCCGGTGCCGGCGAAGGCCCAGTGCTCGGGCCGATAGACCGGAAAGCCGCGCACGCCGCGCGGTGCGCATCCGCCCCAGCCGGCATAGACGCCGCGCGTCGCGTTGAGGCCGAAGGTCATTGCGCCGGGACGACCGATCTCAGGCGCTTCCCAGGAGTTGGTGGCCCGGGTGACGTCGCCGCTATAGGCCGGGTCTTCGGCCCGCGCCCGGTATTTGTAGCAGACCTGCCGGCGGCCTTCGTCCTCGAGCCTGGTCTGCCACATGAAATTGCCGGCAAAGCGAGCCGCATGACCGCCGCGCTCGACGTAGCTGTCGACGGCGTCCCGCATTTCCCAGGTCCAGTACTCGTCATGGCCGACGAAGACGACGCAGTCGTAGCCGTCGAGGATCTCGGGCGAGAAGTGCAAATCGTGCTGGCTGGCGAGATCGACGCCGTAGCCGGCGCGCTCGGCAAAGCGGAAGAAGTGGCTGTCATAGCTCGCCCAGCCGGAGGAGGTGTATTTCTTCGAATGTCCCGTGGCGTACGCCCATTCCATGTGCGGATAGCGCGGCACTGTTTTCGGCGGCACGGCAACCTCCAGCGGCACGCGCGGCGCGTCCTTGGGCAACACCACGAAGCCACGGCACCAAGGCCGCTGCGTCGACACCATGCGCGCATACTGGTCGCGGCCCGGGCCGGTGATGCCTTGATAGGCGTTGGAGCCGCCCCATGTGTTGTAGGACAGCCAGGTGCCGGTCGCCGCCACCTGCAGCACGCGACCGGGTTTTCTGCCGGGCAGGGGCGCGACGATGATGAGGTGATGGCAATGGATGGGCTCGCGCCCGTCCGCCGTCAGCGTCAGCCGATAGGCGCCGGATGGCCAATCCTTGCCGATGCGAAATTCGAAAGACGCCTCCCAGCCGCAGCCTTCGACCGAGCACTGGTCGGGCGTATCCTGCCAGCGCGCCGAAAGCCCCGTTTGCTCGAAGACCTTTGTCTCGCTGCCGCCGTCGCGGACAATGACAATGCTGAAGCGCGGCGCCGTCGAGCTGACATGCAGCGTCACGGTCTCGCCGGCGCGGTAGGAAAATCGATCAGAATAGCACCAGATCTCGCCCCGCTCGCCGTCCATTCCCGGCCATTCATAGTAATGGCCGCGCACTGCCTCGCGGCGCTGCTCGGGCGTCAGTCCGAAATCGGGAAATTCGGTCGGCAGTTGGGTCATGAACACCGGAAAAGTGACAGGCCGCCATTTCGGCCATCTGCCGGCCAAGCGTCAAATGGAAACGATCGGGCCAGCAATTGCATACGACACAATTGCTTGGCCGCTCTTGGCCGCACCTGGCAAACCGACTATCTCAGGCGAGGCGGCATTTTCCGCCTCGGGAGCCGGTATGCTGAGAGTGCAGAAGGTCAAGGTCGACGAAATCTACGTGCCGACGGCGCGCAACAAGACGCTGCATCCCGAAACGGTCCGGCATCTGGCCGAAGACATACTGGAAAACGGCATGAAGACGCCGATCCAGGTTCGCCATGACGGCAAGCGCCACATCCTGGTCGAGGGCCTGCACCGGCTGGAAGCCGCCAAATGGCTCGGCGAGACCGAGATCGACGCCTATCTGGTGCAGGCCAAGCGCCACTGAGGCGCGCGACCGATCGACAACAGCCAAACCGGTCATTCTTCCGCGGATTTTTCGCAGGGCATGTCGGCACGCGGCGTGCTCGCTCGTCCTTGGGGGGAACCTGAGGAGACCGACATGTCCAGACGAATCTATTTCGCCATTCTTGCCTCGGTCGCTGCCTTGTTTGCAGCGCCCGGCCCAGCCAATGCAGAGGAGACCAAGCCCGCCATGACCACCGAGGCAACAGCCATGCCGAAGCCGGAAAAGTCCGGCTTGCTGCCGATCGACGGCCTGAATTACTACTATGCCGTCTATGGCAAGGGCGAACCGCTGCTTCTGCTGCATGGCGGCCTTGGCACGTCGGACATGTTCGCGCCGCTGCTGCCGAAGCTGGCGGAAAACCGCACCATCATTGCCGTCGACCTGCAGGGCCATGGCCGCACCGCGCTCGGCGAGCGACCCTTCAGCCTGGAGGGGATGGGCGACGACATGGCTGGTATCGTCAAGGCGCTCGGCTATGACAAGGTCGACGTGCTTGGCTATTCGCTGGGCGGCGGCGTCGCCTTCCGCATGGCCGTTCAGCATCCCGAGACGGTGCGCCGGCTGGTCCTGGTCTCGACCGGCTTCGCCGCCAATGGCTTCTATGACGAGATGCGCGGCCAGCAGGCGCAGGTGAGCGCGGCCGCCGCCGATTTCATGAAGGACACGCCGATGTACAAATCCTACGTCGCCGTCGCCCCACGTCCCGACGATTTCCCTAAACTGCTCGATGCGCTGGGCAATTTCATGCGCAAGGATTACGACTATTCCGCCGATGTGGCGAAGCTGAAGATGCCAGTCATGCTGGCCTATGGCGACAGCGACATGTACAAGCCCGAGCACGAGATCAGGTTCTACCAGATGATCGGCGGCGGGCTGAAGGATGCCGGCTGGATGCGTGAGAACCTGTCGCAGAACCGGCTGGCCATCATTCCCAATCGCACCCACTACGACGTCTTCTTCGCACCGGAGCTGACGGCCGCGGCACTGCCCTTCCTCAATGGCGAAACCAAGGTGAAGACCTGGGACGAAGTCCTCAGCGAAACGAAATAGCTTGCCTGAGATACATGCCGGCCGTCTCGAAGAGGCGGCCGGCTTTTTTGTGCCTGCGAAACCACGAAGCCCTGGCGCAGCCATTAGTCCTATCGGCGCAATCGATGGCGCCATCAGGGCTTTTCAATTGACCGAAAGGTACCTGTCGATATCATCAAGAGACCTTCAGTGTGATGGGTTCGAATGATGACGAAATACCAGGGCGGATGCCATTGCGGGGCAGTGCGCTACGGCACCGAGGCGGCGCCGCTCAATCAGCGCGTCTGCCATTGCCGGCGCTGCCAGAAGGTGATCGGCGCGGCCTTCAACGCCCGCCTTTTGTTTCGCATCGACGATGTCACCGTCGAGGGAGAGGTGGCGACGGTCAACACCTCTCCGGACCTCAAGCGCGGCTTTTGCGCCGCTTGCGGCACCACGCTGTTTTCCCGACGCGACTCCGCCGGCATCGTCGGCATCACCACCGGCTCGCTCGACGATCCCTCGCTGTTCAAGCCGGAGATGCATATGTGGACCGCCTCGAAGCAGCCCTGGCTGCAGCTCGATGACGGCCTGCCGCACCATGAAGGCGCGCCGCCTCCGAACTGACGCCGGCCTTACCGGAAATTAATCCCGAAACCACGACATAGCCGGCAAAGCGTCATTGGCGGGCCATGATTGGCTGCCTATCTATCGTCTGCGGGCCGGTATCGAGGAGACGACCGATGAGCGACAGAATCAGCACCCTGGACGAGCTTTTGAGCGATCCGATGGTCCTCCTCGTCATGGAGCGTGACCGCGTGCGCCCCGAACAGGTTCGCCTGCTGCTCGAACGTGCCCGCCGCCCGGCGGCCGACGCCGTGCCACCGGCGCATGTGGTGGCGAAAAGCTGCATGCAGCAATGGCTGGGAAGGTAAGGGCTTCCCCTTCTCCCCTTGTGGGAGAAGGTGGCCGAGCGAAGCTCGGTCGGATGAGGGGTGTTCCAGGGAACGCCAACGCCTCACTCCGCTGGAACACCCCTCATCCGTCTCGGCGCTACGCGCCGATCCACCTTCTCCCACAGGGGGAGAAGACAAGAGGGCCAATTCCTAACAACTTGATTCAAACTTTGTTGGTAATTTCTCGTTAGTAATCGAGGCCGGTTTGTCCGGCGGCGTCTGTTTGCCTTCGGTCTGTTGTGTTTTGCGTACAGGTCCAGATGCGGATTTCAGCCGTCGTCAGTTTCATGTTGGCATCGCTGTGGCTTGCCGGCTGTTCGTCCACAGCGGGCGTCGATGGCTTGCAACCGTCGAACGAGACGACCAGTTCGGTCGTGCGTCCGAGCGCGCCGGTCGCAGCGGCTCCGGCGGAGACCGCCGACCTCGCGCCGATGCGGTCCGACATGGTGGCCGACAACGCTGTGGCCGACAATGCGCCGCCCTTTTCCATGGTCGAGGAAGAAGAGGCCATCGTCGCGGGCACGCCGCAGGGGAGCACCAGACCACAGCTCGAGCCCGCCGCTCTGATGTCTGCGCCGAAGCGGTTGACGCGCGCGGCGCCGGCCATGCTGGCCTCGCCGGTCACCCGCTACGGTTTCCGCGACGCCAAGCCGATCAATTTCGGCAAGGCTTCGCCACGCTACCTTGCCGTCCACGGCGTCGACGTCTCGCGCTGGCAGGGCAATGTCAACTGGGGCAAGCTGCGTACCCAGGGCGCCAACTTCGCCTATATCAAGGCGACCGATGGCGGCGACCATCTCGACCCGATGTTCATGAAGAACTGGCGCAATGCCGACGCCGCCGGGCTGAAGCGCGGCGCCTATCATTTCTTCTACTGGTGCCGCACTGCGGGCGAGCAGGCCGACTGGTTCATCCGCAATGTGCCGAGGGTCGAAGGCGCGCTGCCACCGGTAATCGATGTCGAGTGGAACGGCGAATCTTCCTGCAAGCGGCGGCCGTCGCGGGCCACCGTGCTGGAAAAGATGAAGGTGTTCATGGACAAGCTGGAGCGCCATTACGGCCAGCGGCCCATCATCTACACCGCACCGGATTTCTATCGCGACAATCTCAAGGGTGCGTTTCTCGATTATCCGTTCTGGCTGCGCGCCGTGGCGCGGCATCCCTCAAAAGTCTATCCCGGCCGCAAATGGCTATTCTGGCAGTACTCCGGCTCCGGCCTGTCGCACGGCGTGACCGGCCGCATCGACCTCAACGTCTTCCATGGCGACGAGCGCGCCTGGCGGGCATGGGCAGGCGGGCAGACGACCGTCGCCGACGCCGATTGAACGTCAGGCCCGGTGCCGGTGCGCCTGCGCTGCCTGCCGCTGCGCCTTGGGTTGAATTTTCAGCGTCTCGCTAACGATCCGCTCACTGTGTCCTTTAGCGGTATCGCAACAGCCTTCCGGTAACGTGCCCGTGATCGGGTTTTCGGAGGGATCCATGCGCAATCCAGTTGTGGCTGTCGCACTTGCCGCCGCCGTCGGCTACGGGTTTTTCAGTTCGCTCGGCCACATGCCGGGCGGAAGTGGCGCTTCGCTGGCGGAGTCGAAGCAGAACGTCGTGTCCTATTCCACCGAGGACAAGGCGATGCAGGCCGCCAAGGACAGCGGCCGCTCGACCCTCAAGCGCTTCCACGAACTGATGGACGCCGGCACGCCGGGCACCTACACGGTAAAATTCCCGCTGACCCAGAACGGCGCCACCGAGCATATTTGGCTGCAGCTGGTGGGCTACAGCGAAGGCTCCTATATCGGCCTGCTTGCTGACGTGCCGGTCAATGGCAACAAGTACAAGATGGGCGACAGGATGACGGTAACCGAGGCCGACGTCGAGGACTGGATGATCAAGAACGGCAAGGTGATCTACGGCGGCTACACCACGCGCCAGGCGCTTGCGGATATGCCGAAGGAGCAGGTTGCAAAGTACGGGTTGACCTTCAAGGACTGAGGGTTGAGGCGCGGGCGAGTTTTATCGCGGGCCTAGAGGGCTGTCGCGCTTTTCGCGTTCGCGTATCTCTGCCGTCTGCGCCAGCACCCAGTCGCGAAACACCTTGATTTTGGGCGCGTTGCGGCGGCTCTCCAGATGCACCAGCCAATAGCCGTCGCCGTCCGATCCAAGCACGCCGAATGGCTGTATCAACTGGCCCTTTTCCAACAGGGCGCTGTAAAGGTTTTTGGTCAGGATCGCGGCGCCCTTGTCGGTTAGCGCCGCCATCGCATCATAGGCCTGCGTACCCAGTTTCGGGCCAGCGATGACGCGATCGGGCTCGAACGGCACGCCGGCAGCCTTGAACCAGATTTCCCACCAGGGATCGTCGGCACAGCATAGCGGCAGTTGGTAGAGATCCTCGGGGCGGTGGATGCCGCCGACGCTTTCGGCGAGTCTCGGGCTGAGCATCGGCGTATAGTCCGCCTTGAACAGATAGTGAGCCGTCAGTCCCGGCCAATTTCCACTGCCGGTGCGAATGCCGACATCCATGTCGCCGCGCGTGAAATCGACCAGCCCGTGCGATGTATTCACCTTCACGGCAAGGTCGGGATGCATCAGCTGGAATGTTCCAAGCCATACGGCCAGCCAGTTCGATGCGAAGGTTTCCATCGTCGTCACCGACAGCACGCCGGTCGCTCCACCCTTGGTGGCGACCCATGCGTCGGCCAGGGTCGAGAACGCGCCTGTTGCGTGCGGCGCCAGCTGCTGTCCGGCCTCGGTCAGCGCGATCTGCCTTGTTTTTCTTACGAAAAGCGGCGTTCCGGCACGTTCTTCCAGCACCTTTATCTGATAGCTGGCAGCTGATTGGGTCATGCCGAGTTCTTCGGCTGCCTTGGTGAAACTGCCCAGCCGGGCCGCGGCTTCAAAGACCCTGATGGCTCCTAATGGTGGCAGTTCCCAGCTCATGACGCATCAATCCTGCTGATGCATACTACGCGACGTTCGATTGGAAACCAAGCCCGGAAAACGGCATGCTGCATTCATCGGATCAAACCCTGGAGGATACGGCAATGACCACCACCATCGCTCTCTACAACACGCTTCGCCGGCCGATGCTCGACCTCTTCACCGCGCCGTTCAGACCTCGCAAGCACGGCCTGCTCGACCGCCGCTCGCTGTCGGATCATTTCCTCAGGGATATCGGCATGCTTGACGGACGCGTGCCTCCCGGCACCATTGGCTAAGCAAGCTCTTTGACCAGGGGAGGGAAAGATGACTGTGTTATCCGAGGATCTGGCGAAGAGCCGACAAACGATCAACGCCTATGAGGACTATGCCGAACGCTACGACGCTCTGGTGCGGCACGTTCCGAACCAAAGAGAACAGAAATGGCTGAAGCGCCTGGTGAAGATCGCCGGCAAAGGTGGCCGGATTCTTGAAGTCGGTTCGGGACCCGGATACGATGCGGACTTCGTCGAAGGGCTCGGTGTCCAGGTTCGGCGCACAGACGCAACGAAGCGGTTTCTCGAGTTGCAGGCCGCACGCGGCAAGCATGGTGAGTTTCTCGATCTCATCACCGACGATCTCGGCGGCCCCTACGACGCGGTGCTCGCATTGTGCGTCCTGATCCACGTGCCGCGCGAGCAGGCCGACCAGGTGCTTGCCAAGATTGCCGGGTCGCTGCGGCCGGGCGGCGCCTTCCTCGTCTCGATGCGCATTGGCGACGGCGAGAAGAGCGGCGAATATCATACGGTCTACTGGCGCAGGGACGACTTCGCGGCCCGCCTCGAAAACGCCGGGCTGGTTCTTGTCGGAGACGAATTCAACGTCGGCCGCGATCGCGAAGAGTGGACCACCTTTCTGGCTGTGAGGCCGTCATGACGCGCCGCGGACTGTTTTTGTTCGTGCTGCTCAGCCTCCTGTGGGGCATTCCCTATTTGTTGATCAAGCTGGCGGTTGCCGAGGTGTCGGTGCCCTTCCTGGTCTTTGCCCGAACAGCCGTCGGCGCCCTGGCGCTGCTGCCCTTCGTCCTTGTCCAGCGCAGTTTCGGATGGCTGAAGACACATTGGCGGGCGGTCGCCGCATTCTGTCTGGTCGAGATGATCCTGCCATGGGGGCTGATCACCCATGGCGAAGTCAGCATCGACAGTTCCACCGCCGGACTGCTGATTGCCATGACGCCGGCCGTAACCGTCGCGCTCTCCAAGCTGATGGGCTCGGATGAGCGGCTGGGGATACGCCGCTGGACCGGTCTTTTCCTCGGTTTTGCCGGTGTCTTCGTGCTGGCGCTGCCGACCTTGGGTGGCGGATTTCTCGCGGTCGTCGAGATTCTCATGGCCGCGGCCTGCTATGCCTCGGGTTCGATCATCGCGTCGCGCTGGCTGAACGATGTGCCGGCAACCTCGCTGACGGCAGTCTGTCTGGCAGGGGCCGCGCTGATCTACGCCGTGCCGGCGGCGTTGGCCTGGCCGGCGGCCATGCCGTCGACAACGGTGGTTGGCGCAATCCTCGGTCTTGGCGTGTTTTGCACGGCGATCGCCTTCGCCACCTATTTTCTGCTGGTGCGGGAGATCGGCCCCGAACGGGCGGTCGTCATAACCTATGTGGCGCCCGCCGTCTCCGTGGCAGCCGGCGTGCTCGTCCTTTCAGAGCCGCTCGATATCGGCATTGTAGCGGCTTTCGCGCTCATCCTGTGCGGATCATATCTCGGCACGTGGCGCGCTCCGCCAGAACCGTCCGTGTCCGCGACCTCGGCAAGTTGACCGGCGGCCGCCAGCCGCCGTCAGAAATAAGGTCGCAGGTTCTCGCGAATGCGGTCCAGCACCGTCTTTCCCGAGATATCGGCGGTGAAGGTCTTGCCGGTGATGGTCTCAAAGGCCTGCGTGTAAACCCGCGATGTCTGCTCGATGAGCTCGGCGGGGATTTTCGGAATACGATCCTTGTAGGGATCGCAGCGCGCGGTCACCCAGGCGCGAATAAAGTCCTTGTCGAAACTTTGCGGCCGCTCGCCTGCCTTGAAACGCTCTTCATAGGTTGCCGCAAGCCAGTAGCGGCTTGAGTCGGGCGTATGGATTTCATCGGCAAGGATGATGGTGCCATCCTTGTTCGTGCCGAACTCATATTTGGTGTCGACCAGGATCAGGCCGCGCTTCGCGGCCAACGCTTTGCCGCGCGCAAACAGCGCCAGCGCATAGCGCGAGACTGTGTCCCATTGCTCTTCCGATAACAGGCCGCGCGTCAGGATCTCGTCGCGCGTCAAGGGCTCGTCATGACCGCCATCGAGCGCCTTGCTGGTCGGCGTGATGATGGCCTGCGGCAGCTTCTCATTGTCGCGCAGCCCGTCCGGCAGGCGGATGCCGTACATATCGCGTTCGCCGTTCTTGTATTTCGTCAGCACCGAAGTGCTGGTGGTGCCGGCGAGATAGTCGCGAACAACGATTTCCACCGGCAGAATGTCGAGCCTGGTGCCGACAACGACATTGGGGTCGGGATAATCGAGCACATGGTTTTGGCAGATGTCCGCCGTTTCCTCGAACCAGTAGCGCGCCGTCTGCGTCAGCAGCTCTCCCTTGAGAGGTATTGCGGTCAGGATCACATCGAAGGCGCTCAGCCGGTCGGTGGCGATGATGATGCGGCGGCCATCCGGCAGATCGTAATTCTCGCGGACCTTGCCTTTGTAGTGGTTCGGGAGTTCCGGAATGAAGGCATCCGAGAGAACGCGCAGTGCTGTCATCCTGGTCTCATGGCTCCTAACAGTTTGGGCGACTCTTAACAAAGTTGAGGGGGCTTCGATACCCGAGGAAGGGCGGTTCGTCCTTCGCGAATAATCAAGACATTGCCTTCGCCGTGCTATCTATTCGCAGCTTCCGACACTCCTGGGGGACGCGGTGGACGTAGAGCTCAAATTTCTGATTGTCGGATTTGCCTGCGCGATCGCGGGCGGTCTGTCGTTCATCACTTTCGTCAAATGGCGCGAGGTGCAGGCGATGAGCCACTGGCTGCCGGCGCCGGGCAAGATCATCTCGTCGCGCGTCGAGGCGCGTGAAGTCAGAAGGTCGGGCGTCGGCTCGGACAGCAGCGACACCACCGAGATGCGCAATTTTCCGGCGATCACCTTCGAATACAAGGTCGGTAAAAAGAAATTTCAAAGCTCGCGCTACAGCGTGAAGGAGAATCTGGGGAATTTCGAAGTCACCGAAACCCTGGCGCAGTTTCCCACCGGCGCTGAAGTGACCGTCTTCTACAATCCGGCCGATCCGGGCAAGGCCGTGATCGAACGCACCCTGCCGGACGGCGCCTTCAAGTTCATGGTCAAGCTCTCGGCCGGGCTGGTGATCGGCACGGTGGTGCTGGTGTTTTCGCTCGGTGGCGTGCTGGAGGCGATCCGGCCGCACCTGCCCAAGCCGCAGAACCTCGGCGCCGGAGCGCTGCTGCTGTTCATGGGCCTGATGATCCTGCGCATGGCCTTCGTCCAGAAGTCGCTTGCCGAGCAGGCGGCAAAATGGCCGGTCGCGCCCGGCCGCATCGATTCCTCCGGTCTGCAGGCGCTACGAAACTACAGCGGCCACCGACGCTGGAGCACCGTTTTCAAATCCCGCATCGTGTACAGCTACGGCGTCGCAGGCCAGCACTACACCTCAGACCGCGTCACCTTCGGCGCCACGGTCACCGCTTCAATGCCCGGCCTCGTCAGCAGCCAGGCGCGCAGCTATGCCGAGGGCGGCAAGGTCGACGTGCATTACGACCCAGCCAACCCCGCCTCGGCAGTGCTCGAATGCAGGGTGCGCGGGCTTTGGCTGCTGTGGGTCTGTTCGGCCGCGTTTCTGGGCGGCGCGGCTTGGCTGGTCGGTTTTATCTGAGGCGCCCACTTTCATGACAAGACATCCAATGATCGTCCGCAGGCTGGCCGTCGTTTGCCTGGCTCTGCTCGGCGCCGTGCAGGCAGCGAGCGCAAAAGAATGTCTGCTCAGCCATGCCACCTACCGCGAGCCGCGTTCGGGCGCGGTGATGCAATTCCGGCCGCTGAACAATGAGCCGGCGGCACTGACGGCCGAAGTGTTTTCGGTGACCGTGCCCAACACCGACACGCGCTTGCCGGCCGACATCACCTGGACCAATGGCAAAAATTCGTTTCCGCTCGGCACCATCCGCCATGCCTGCACCGACGACGACCGCGAAGCGGGGCTGGAGGACGGCAGCGGGATGTGCCGGATATGGACTGGCCAGGTCTATGCCTTGACCGGAGGCGGAGCCGAGCAGCTGAATTCACGCGAAGCGACACCGGCGCCGAAAGGCTGTTGCTGCCCGATTTCGGCGCGGGCTTCACCGAATTTGCCGATTTCGCCAATGCCAATCCGGACGGCTCGGCGTGGGACGCCTTCACATTGACAGGATGCAGCGATGAATAGCGCCATGAGACCGATTGTCTGGATATGCACGCTGTTTGCCTCGGCGACGATATCAGCCGCAGCGCGGGCGGACGAGCCGGCGCCATCCCGCCCGCCGATCGACAAATGCGTCTGGGAAAAGCTGACCGACAAGACGGTCGGCCTCGCCGCCTGGGTGCAGCGATGCGATTTCGGCTTCCGCCAGATCCATTTCGAATTCGTCGGCGGCGCACTCGCCATCAAATACAGCGATGGCGGCGCGCCCGATCCGCTGGTCGAGGTGTTCGACATCAAATCGGGCGAAACCGCCGAGGCCGCGGTGCTGCGCCTGTTGCTGGAAAAGACCGACAAATCAGTCAGCGCCCGCTGCGTGCTGGCGCCCTACACCGAGGGCACCGTGCCCGCCGGCGTCAAACGCTACACATTCAGCCCTGATGCTGCCTATGCCAAAGAGCTGAAAGCGGTGGTGAGTGATGACGTTCCCGAACCACCCTGCGGCGACTGGGGCGAAATGCCCGACGGCATCCAGTACTTCGAGGTGCCGGCGGGCGAGGGGCACAAGCTGCTGTTTGTGCGTGCGGGGCAGGACGAGCCGTTGTTTGACGAGCAGACGCTGCGGGTGCCGGGATAGGATGTTGTCCTGAAGGCTACCGCTTATGCCTCTACATATTCCGCGAGACTGATTCCTTTGGGTACCTCCAGCCCATCGGCGCGCAAGCCCTCGATGTGAAAGCGTATAGCGTCGCGAATTTCGATTTCTACTTCTGGCACGGTAGCACCAGTTGCGATGCAGCCGGGTAGGTCCGGCACATAGGCAGAGAAATTGTTGCCTGCTTTTTCAATCACCACCGCGTAACGCATACAATCACTCCTTCAAACCGGACTGCTTGAGGATGCTGTTCAGTGTTCCTGGCGCAACCTCTTCAGACGGTTTGCCGGCCACGGTGACGCGGCCGGCTTTGGTTTTGTGCTTATATTGGCGATGGCTGCCCTTGGTTGCAACCAGATACCAACCGTCGGTCTCCAGCAGGCGAATGACTTCGCGGACTGTAAGCCGAGGCGGCATGAGTTCTCAGCTGCACCCGCTCGTCGAGCCGCAGGTATCGCACTTCTCGCAGGTGCCGTTCCGCACCATGGTGAAGTTGTGGCATTCCGAGCATTCGTTGCCGGTGTAGCCTTGCATCAAGGATTGCTGACGGCGCGTGGAGGCAAGCGCCTTTGCCTCGGCCGCTTCTTTCGCTGCTTCGTCGGTGAACAACCCGGTGGGGTCGGCAGCCTCCTCGGAAACAATATCTTCGACCAATTCCTTGGCTCGCTCCTCATAGTCGCGCTTGTAGGCGATGGCTTCGTCGCTTGCTGGTTTAAGCGCCAGCACATTGGAGCCTGAGAACGCAGTTGGGGTGACCCGGGCAGGGGCCGCGGCAGGTGATCCGGCAAAACCCTTGGGTTCGCCACCTAGGCCAGACACCAACTTGACCGGCGAGGCGCCGCGGGTAAGGCCCTTCGAGAACGGCGTCGCCTTGCCTTCGTTGATGCCGCGTCCGAGCGCCGTCTTGTCGAAATCCGACTGGTCGACATGGGCGAGGTCGTGGCGGCCGAGGTAGGACACGGCGAGTTCGCGGAACACGTAGTCGAGGATCGACGTCGCATTCTTGATCGCGTCGTTGCCCTGCACCATTCCGGCCGGCTCGAACTTGGTGAAGGTGAAGGCCTCGACGAATTCCTCGAGCGGCACGCCATATTGCAAGCCAAGCGAGATGGCGATGGCGAAGTTGTTCATCATCGCCCGGAAAGCCGCGCCTTCCTTGTGCATGTCGATGAAGATCTCGCCGATGCGGCCGTCATCGAATTCGCCCGTGCGCAGGTAGACCTTATGGCCGCCGACCACCGCTTTCTGGGTGTATCCCTTGCGGCGGTTCGGCAGTTTTTCACGATCGCGATAGAGACGTTCGATGACGCGTTCGACGATCTTCTCGGTCACTTGCACGGCGCGCTGTGAAGCGGGCGCAGCGATCAGCTGCTCGACCGCGTCGTCCTCGTCATCCTCGCTGTCGGCGAGCAGCGACGAATTCAGCGGCTGCGACAGCTTTGAGCCGTCGCGGTAGAGCGCGTTGGCCTTCAGCGCGAGCTTCCACGACAGCATGTAGGCGCCCTTGGCGTCTTCCACCGTCGCATCGTTGGGCATGTTGATGGTCTTGGAGATGGCGCCGGAGATGAAGGGCTGTGCCGCCGCCATCATCTGGATGTGGCTGTTGATGGACAGCGAGCGCTTGCCGATCTTGCCGCACGGGCTGGCGCAATCGAACACTGGGAGGTGTTCGGGCTTGAGGAAGGGCGCGCCTTCCAGGGTCATGGCACCGCAGACGTGGATGTTGGCGGCCTCGATGTCCTTTTTGGAGAAGCCCAGCGCCGGCAGCATCTCGAACGAGAAGTCGTTGAGCTGCTCGTCGGTGAAGCCGAACGTCTCCTTCACCCAGTCGGCGCCGAGCGTCCACTGGTTGAAGACGAACTTGATGTCGAAGGCCGACTTCAGTGCTGCGTTAAGCGCCGCGATCTTGTCGTCGGTAAAGCCCTTCGCCTTGAGCGAGCCGGGGTTGACCGCCGGCGCCTGGTTCATGTTGCCGTGGCCGACAGCGTAAGCCTCGATCTCGGCGATCTGGCTTTCTGAATAGCCCAGCGTGCGCAGCGCTTCCGGCACGGCGCGGTTGATGATCTTGAAATAGCCGCCGCCGGCGAGCTTCTTGAACTTCACCAAGGCGAAGTCGGGCTCGATGCCGGTGGTATCGCAATCCATGACGAGACCGATCGTGCCGGTCGGCGCAATCACGGTCGCCTGCGCGTTGCGGTAGCCATGCTCTTCGCCGAGTTCGATGGCGCGGTCCCAGGCAGCCTTGGCGTGCGCGGCCAGTTCCTGCTGCTTCAGGTCGGACGCGACCAGCGGCACCGGATTGACGGCGAGCTTCTCGTAGCCCTGCTTTTCGCCATAGGCGGCACGGCGATGGTTGCGCATGACGCGCAGCATGTTCTGCGCATTGCGGTCGTAATCGGCGAAGGCGCCGAGCTCGCCGGCCATCTCGGCCGAGGTGGCATAGGCAGTGCCGGTCATGATGGCGGTGAGCGCTGCGCAGATGGAGCGGCCCTCGTCGGAATCATAGGGAATGCCCGACGTCATCAGCAGGCCGCCAATGTTGGCATAGCCGAGGCCGAGCGTGCGGTATTCGTAGGACTGCTTGGCGATCTCCTTCGACGGGAACTGCGCCATCATCACCGAGATTTCCAGAACGACGGTCCACAGCCGCACCGTGTGCTCGTAGGCGGCGATGTCGATCGTGCCGTCGGCATTGCGGTAGGGCAGCAGGTTGATCGAGGCCAGGTTGCAGGCCGTGTCGTCGAGGAACATGTATTCCGAGCACGGATTGGAGGCCCGGATCGCACCGGCCGAAGCGCAGGTGTGCCAGTCGTTCATCGTCGTGTTGAAATGCAGGCCCGGATCGGCCGAAGCCCAGGCGGCGTAGCCGATCTTTTCCCAGAGGTCGCGTGCCTTCAGCGTCTTCAGCACCTTGCCGTCCTTGCGGGCGGTCAGGTGCCAGTCGGCATCGTCCTCGACGGCGCGCAGGAAATTGTCCTTCAGCGACACCGAATTGTTGGAGTTCTGGCCGGAAACGGTGAGGTAGGCATCGGAATCCCAGTCGGTGTCGTAGGTCTTGAACGACATCGAGGTGTAGCCCTGCTTGGCGAACTGGATGACGCGGTAGATGTAGTTCTCCGGCACGGCCGACTTCTTGGCCGCCTTGATCTCGCGCTTCAGCGCGGTGTTGATCGACGGGTCGAAGCAGTCGTCATCATGGCCTTCGCAGTTGATGCAGGCCTTCATGATCGCTTCGAGATGTTTTTTCACGATCTTGGAGCCGGTGACCAGCGACGCCACCTTCTGCTCTTCATTGACCTTCCAGTCGATGAATTCCTCGATATCGGGATGGTCGGCGTCGACAATGACCATTTTCGCCGCGCGGCGCGTGGTGCCGCCCGACTTGATTGCGCCCGCCGCGCGGTCGCCAATCTTGAGGAAGCTCATCAGGCCGGACGAACGGCCGCCGCCCGACAGCTTTTCGCCTTCGCCGCGCAGCATCGAGAAATTGGAGCCGGTGCCCGAGCCGTATTTGAACAGGCGCGCTTCGCGCACCCACAGGTCCATGATGCCGCCTTCGTTGACGAGATCGTCCTGCACGCCCTGGATGAAACAGGCATGTGGCTGCGGATGCTCGTAGGAGGACTTCGACTTGGTCAGCTTGCCGGTAAACGGGTCGACATAATAGTGGCCCTGGCTCGGACCATCGATGCCGTAGGCCCAGTGCAGGCCAGTGTTGAACCATTGCGGCGAGTTCGGCGCAACGCGCTGGGTGGCGAGCATATAGGCGAGTTCGTCCCGGAAGGCGCTCGCGTCTTCTTCCGACTTGAAGTAGCCGCCCTTGTAGCCCCAATAGGTCCAGGTGCCGGCCAGCCGGTCGAAGACCTGGCGGGCGTCGATTTCGGAACCGTAGCGCTCGGCTTCCGGCAGCTTGGCAAGCTCGGCCTCGTCGGCGACGGAGCGCCACAGGAAGGAGGGGACGTCGTTCTCCTCGACCTTCTTCAGGCGCGCGGGCACGCC
This sequence comes from Mesorhizobium sp. M0862, assembly GCF_040319795.1. NCBI lineage: Bacteria > Pseudomonadati > Pseudomonadota > Alphaproteobacteria > Hyphomicrobiales > Phyllobacteriaceae > Mesorhizobium > Mesorhizobium sp. M0862. The sequence goes on along the minus strand of NZ_JAMYOJ010000009.1, from coordinate 135,858 downwards.
GGCCTTGCGGAAATACTTCTGCGCCAGGATGTCGGCGGCAACCTGCGAGAACTGCGCCGGCACATCGATATTGTCCAAGCGGAACACCACCGAGCCGTCCGGATTCTTGATCTCCGAAAGCGCCTTGCGGAATTCGATCTCCGCGTAAGCTGATTGGCCTGGCTTGGTGAAACGACGCTCGATGCGCATTGGTCCGGTCCCTTTTGTCTATATATAGCGCTTTTCCCCGGGGATTTCTGCCCCCAATGCGAAACGCGCATGTCCGCCGTCTGCCGGCGTTCGAAAACACCGGCTCTCCTTGTGGCAGTCTTCGTCGCCTTGCTGGTCGAGCTTCTTACGAAGCCGCTGTTCCAACTCTGCGCCGAACCCTGCGGGTCCTCAAAACTGAATTTTTCCTCGATTCCCTCGACCGAGGGAAATTCACACTATCTAGCGTCGAACCTGCCTGCAAACACTAAATATAGTGTTAACAGACAATTTATTCCAGTCCGACAAATCTCCCTTTTCGCTCCCGAAGCCCCCACGATCCAACGCTTCCGCCAGCCTCGTAAACAGGCGGAAATCATGGCCAAAACGCACAAAATCCGGGAAAAATGACCGGGCTCGAAACTCTCCGGTCGCGCCCTCAACAAGAGCACATGGCACATAAAAGGCGACTCGGTTTGCGTCGTCAAGGATTCGTTTGCGTAGCTTTTGTGACCCCAACATCTTGTGTGTCACATATGTGGATAACGGGGACAAAAAGCGGCTGAGGAAAGCCCGATTCTGCCGGCGTGGACCGCTGGTGAGCGGTTCACGCCGAGACAGGCCCGGCCGGATTCTGGCTCACAGCCTTTTCATTTTAGCTGGCGTGCATTATGTCTTTGGCGTCGCGCGGGGGCGCGTCTTGTCAATTCCAAGAGCATCCGTTACGCCCCGCCCATGACAGTTACCGTCCGTTTTGCCCCCTCACCAACCGGCCGCATTCATATCGGCAATGCCCGCACCGCCTTGTTCAACTGGCTGTTTGCCATGAACAACAAGGGCCGTTTCATCCAGCGCTTCGACGACACAGACATTGCCCGCTCGAGGCAGGAGTTTTCCGACGCCATCCTCTACGACCTGCACTGGCTGGGGATTTTTCCCGACGCCACCGAATACCAGTCGCGGCGCTTCGAAACTTACGACGCGGCGGTGGAGCGGCTGCAGAGAGCCGGCGTTGTCTATCCCTGCTACGAGACCCCCGAAGAACTCGACCTGCGCCGCAAGGTGCGCCGCACGCGCGGCCTGCCGCCGGTCTATGGCCGCGAGGCGCTGGCGCTTTCGCAGCAGCAGATCGCCGAATACCGCTCCGATGGCCGCCGGCCGCACTGGCGCTTTCTGCTGCCGAATTTCACCAGCGATCCGCTGCAGCCCGAGCGCACCGAAGTGCACTGGAACGATCTGGTGCGCGGCGAGGAAACCGTCGATCTGGCCTCACTGTCCGATCCGGTGCTGCGGCGCGAGGACGGCACTTATCTCTACACGCTGCCTTCGGTCGTCGACGACATCGAGATGGGCGTCAGCCATGTCATCCGCGGCGACGACCACGTCACCAACACCGGCGTGCAGATCGCGCTGTTCAAGGCATTGGGCGCCGAGCCGCCTGTCTTCGGCCACCACAATCTCTTGACCACGGCCTCGGGCGAGGGCCTGTCGAAGCGCAGCGGTGCGCTGTCGATCGAAAGCCTGCGCGAGGAGGGCATCGAACCGATGGCTGTGGCTTCGCTGGCCGTCCTTGTCGGCACCTCGGAAAATGTCGCGGCGGTGCATGACATGCCGGCACTGGCCGCGCGCTTCGATCCCGCCGCCACGTCGAAATCGGCGGCCAAATTCGACCCGGACGAGCTGTTCGTGCTCAATCGTGCGCTCATGCACCACATGCCGTTTTCCGAGGCGCGGGACCGGCTGATCGTGCTCGGCATCTCCGGCGACAAGGCCGAGCCGTTCTGGCTGGCGGTGCGCGGCAATCTCGACCGGCTGAGCGACGCGGTCGGCTGGTGGCGCATCCTTGCCGACGGCCCGCAGCCGGCGCCGGAATTTTCCGGCGAGGATCGCGACTTCCTGCAGCAGGCCTTCGACCTGTTGCCGGAAGAGCCGTGGACCGGTACGGTCTGGAAAGACTGGACGGCCAGGATCAGGGAAGCCAGCGGCCGAAAGGGCAAGGCGCTGTTCATGCCGCTCAGGCTGGCGCTTACCGGACTTGCTTCCGGGCCGGAGCTTGCAGATCTATTGCCGCTGCTGGGTCGGGAAGGAACGCTGGCCCGACGACCCTGACCTTGCGCTGGTCCGGCGGGATCAGCGACACCGGCGACACCACCGGCTTGACGGCAAGGCGCTTGATGGCGGCGCGGTCGAGCCCGCCTTGTACGTTCGCCAGCGTCTCCGGATCCGCGCCCGGATCGGGTTTGGCCGCCGGCACCGGAATGAACGGCGTGGTCTCAATATCGGGCTGAAACTGCTCGGGCGGTGGCGGGTTACCGCCGATGATCTTGAAATTTCCGGCCTGCGCGTTGCAGCCACATGCCTGCGGCCGCGACTGGTTGGGTTGTTTGTAGAGATAAGCGGTCGGCAACTCGCTGTAGGGCCTCCCGGTCACCGACGACGTCATGTTGGCCGAATCGTCTTCCATGCCGCGCGAATAGAACACCTGCATTTCGGTGCCGGGGCAGCTCGATTCGCAATTCTTCTGGTCGCGCTCGAAATCGCCGAGCGAAGCCGAGTTCGACATCGGGAAGAAATAGCCGTCGCAGGTGCGCACGCAGCTCGTATGGAACTCGCCGCCGACCGTCGGGAAATCCGGCACGCCGGGCTGGTTGAGGACGCGGCGCACATTGCGCTCCTCGCCGGGATCATCGGGCTGATCGAGCGTGTCGATCTGCCGGTTGCCGCCGAAAAGCTGGTCGAACAGATTGCCGTCGTCGGGTTCGCGGCTGGCTTCCTGCAGCGGCTCCCGGCGCGGCGCGGGCTCGCCGCGGCAGCCATTGGCGTCGAGCGCGGCCAGGATGCGGCCGCGGTCGCCCCGCGAGCCGCCGCCGGCAAGCTGCGCGCGCTTGGCTTGCAACGCATCGAGATTGGCGTTCATGCGATCGATGCTGCTGTTCAGCGCAGCACATTGGCTGACATTGCGCGAAAACAGCGAAAACCCGCAATTCGCATCGCTCGCACGACCGCGCACCTTTGATAGCTGTTCGAACTGGCGGGAGATGGCCTTGTCATACTTCCGCACCATGCTGGAATTGCCGCCGCCATTCGATGAAGAAGCAAGCTCGGCTTCCAGTTGACGGCAAACGCGGGAGGCGGCCTGCGGTTCAGTGGTGGCGACGGCCGAAAGCACAAGCGCTCCGAGCAGCGCAGCCAGGTGCTTCAGCCTCCATCGTCCGCCCGTCATTGCCCGAACCCCGCTTGCCAGCCTGTCTACCGGATTCGCCGTTAACCGTTCCCTCAATCTACAACCAAAGATGGTCTTAGCCCATAGACGCGTTGCAGGAGGCGTTTGGATAGGGCGGCAACTGTGCGATCTCACCGCTGCATGAAAAAGGCGCAATCCCCCCGGAATTATCCCACGATCCAGCAATGCCCCGGGGAGCTGGCATGATCGCGATTACCCGTCGAACCGCGCTGCAGTTCGGTCTGTTGTGCCTGGCGGCGCCCGCCGCCCGGGCGCAGGAAAATCCAGCCGCTCCGGACTGGCGCAGCAAATTGGTCGAAGCCGCGCGTGAGCAGATCGGCGTCACCACCTTCTACGACCCGGCCTATGTCCGCCTCGGCTATCCCGGCGGCGACGTCGCGCCGGATAGGGGCGTGTGCACGGATGTCATCGTGCGCGCCTATCGCCGCGCCTTCAATCTCGACCTGCAGAAACTGGTGCATGAGGATATGGCCGCCAATTTCGCCGCGTATCCCAAGACCTGGGGCCTGAAAGCGACCGACCGCAACATCGACCACCGACGGGTCGGCAATCTTGCCGCTTTTTTCGGGCGCAAGGGAGTTTCCTTGCCCGCCAGCGAGTATCCTCCCGACTTTCAGCCGGGCGATGTCGTCACCCAGATGCTGCCCGGCAACCTGCCGCACATCGTCATCGTCTCATCCGAACGCTCGGCGGACGTTCCGGAACGAGCGCTGGTCATCCACAATATCGGGTCGGGCGCCCGCGATGAGGACACGCTGTTTGCCTTCAAGCAGACCGGGCATTACCGTTTCGTGCCTGCCTGACGGCGTCAGTTGAAATGAACCACCGCCTGCGCCTTGTGCGCCGCCTCGACCACTGCCAGCGCCGTCATGTTGACGACGCCGCGCGACGTCACCGACGGCGTCAAAATATGCGCCGGCTTGTCGGTGCCAAGCAGGATCGGCCCGACATGCAGCGCGTCCATCATCGTGCGCAGCGCGGTCAGCGTGATGTTGGCGGAGTCGAGGTTGGGGAACACCAGGAGATTGGCTTCGCCCTTCAGCCGCGAATGCGGATAGACGCGCTGGCGCAGATGCTCCGACAGGGCTGAATCGGCATGCATCTCGCCGTCGCATTGCAGGTCGGGCGCAACGCGCGCCAGGATCGCCGCTGCCTGCCGCATCTTCAGCGCGCTGGGAGAATCGCGCGAGCCGAAATCCGAATGCGACAGCAGCGCCGCCTTCGGCTCGATGCCGAAGCGCTGGATTTCCTCCGCCGCCAATATGGTCATTTCGGCGATCTCCTCGGCCGTGGGGTCGACCGAGACATGGGTGTCGGTGAGGAAGATGATGCCGCGTTGCGAGATCAGCATCGACAGCGTCGACAGGTCGCGGTCCTTGACGCCCGCGCGTGGTCCGATGACCAGCGTCACATTGCGCAGATGCCGCTCGAAACGACCCTCGAGGCCGCAGATCATGGCGTCGGCATCGCCGCGCTTCAGCGCCAGTGCCGCAATCACCGTATTGTCGGTGCGCACCATGGTGCGCGCGGCCTCCGTCGTCACGCCGCGCCGGCCGGCAAGCTCGATCAACAGGTCGACATAATGGCGGTAGCGCGGATCGTCTTCCGGGTTGATCAGGCCGAAATCTACGCCCGGCTTGATACGCAGGCCGTAGCGCTTCAGCCTGACCTCGATGACATGCGGGCGGCCGATCAGGATCGGCTCGGCAATGCCTTCCTCCAGCACCACCTGGGCTGCGCGCAGCACGCGCTCGTCCTCGCCGTCGGCATAGATGACGCGCTTGGCGGTCGACGCCTTGGCCGACGAGAACACCGGCTTCATCACCAGGCCGGAGCGGAAGACGAAGCGGTTGAGCTGGTCGATATAGGCGGCGAAGTCGGTGATCGGCCGGGTCGCGACGCCGGTGTCGCAGGCAGCCTTGGCCACCGCCGGCGCGATGCGCAGGATCAGGCGGGGATCGAAGGGCGAGGGGATAAGGAAGTCGGGTCCGAAGATCGGCGTCTCGCCGGAATAGGCGCGGGCGGCGACGTCGGATGGTTCTTCGCGGGCAAGCGCGGCGATCGCCCGGACCGCGGCCATCTTCATCTCCTCGTTGATGGCGCTGGCGCCGCAATCCAGCGCACCGCGGAAGATGTAAGGAAAACAAAGCACGTTGTTGACCTGATTGGGGAAATCGGAACGGCCGGTGCAGATCATCGCGTCGGGACGAGCGGCGCGCGCGACCTCCGGCATGATCTCGGGATTGGGGTTGGCCAGCGCCAGGATCAACGGCTTAGGCGCCATATGATCAAGCAATTCCGGCTTCAGCACGCCGGCGGCCGACAGGCCGAGAAAAACGTCGGCGCCAGGGATCACATCGGCCAGCGTCCGCGCCTCGGTGTCCTTCACATAGGGGTCTTTCCAGCGATCCATCTCGTCGGTGCGGCCCTTGTAGGCGACGCCGAAGCGGTCGGTGACCCAGATATTCTCTACCTTGGCGCCAAGCGAGACCAACAGGTTGAGGCAGGCGAGCGCTGCCGCACCGGCGCCTGAGGTGACGATCTTGATGTCGGAAATGGTCTTGCCGGCGAATTCCAGCCCGTTGAGCACGGCGGCGGCGACGATGATGGCGGTGCCATGCTGGTCGTCATGGAAGACGGGAATGCCCATGCGGGCCTTCAACTGCGCCTCGACCTCGAAGCATTCGGGCGCCTTGATGTCCTCGAGATTGATGCCGCCGAAAGTCGGCTCCAGCGCCGAGATCGTCTCGACCATGCGCTCTATGCCCGGCGCGTCGATCTCGATGTCGAAGACGTCGATGCCGGCGAATTTCTTGAACAGCACCGCCTTGCCTTCCATCACCGGCTTGGAGGCGAGCGGGCCGATATTGCCGAGCCCGAGCACGGCCGAGCCGTTGGAGACGACGCCGACCAGATTGGCGCGCGCTGTATAATCGGCCGCGGTTGCCGGATTGTCGCGGATTTCGAGGCAGGGCGCGGCAACACCCGGCGAATAGGCCAGCGCCAGATCGCGCTGGTTGCCGAGCGGCTTGGTCGCCTGGATCTCGATCTTTCCCGGCCTTGGATGCTTATGGAAGTAGAGGGCGGCTTCGTCGAGGTCCGAACGTGCCGTCTTCTTGTTCTCGCCTTCCATGCGGCCGCTCCCTCAAACCTGCTTTGCAGCCTTTTAGCACGCAAAAATGGTTTTTCGCGACGCCAAATGACGCAAGGGCGGCTAAAACAACCCGGTCCGGAAAGATCGAACTATTTCAGATGATTGCGCTGAAATCCTGCCGATTATCCATCGAGCCCTTCAGAACGCGCTGACATAAAGGCCGCCATCGACCGGGATGTTCTGGCCGGTGAGATAACCGGCATGGACCGAGCACAGAAAGGCGCAGATCTGGCCGAACTCTTCCGGCGTGCCGAGCCGCTTGGCCGGAACGTCGGCGCTGATGCGGGTCTTGCGCGCTGCGGCCGCTGCCGGGTCTTCCATCGTGCCGGCCTCATGCGGGCCGCGCAGCCGGTCGGTGTCGAGCTTGCCCGGCAGCAGGCTGTTGATGGTGACGTTGCGGTCGATCACCGTTCGTGCCACGCCGGCGAGGAACGAAGTCAGCCCGGCTCGCGCGCCGGACGACAGATCGAGGCCGGGAATCGGGACGTAGACCGACAGCGAGGTGATGTTGACGATGCGTCCGAAGCCGCGCTTGGCCATGCCGTCGATGACGGCCTGCACCAGTTCGATCGGCGTCACCATGTTCTGCGTCACGCCTTCGAGGATCTTTGCGCGGTCGAGTTCGCGGAAATCGCGCAAGGGCGGGCCGCCATTGTTGTTGACCAGGATATCCGGGTCGGGGCAGGCGGCAAGGAGCGCGTTCTGCACGTCGGGTTTCGAGACGTCGCCGACGATCTCGGTCACCTTCACGCCGTAGCGTTCGCGCAGTTCGGCTGCGGTTTTTGCCAGCAGCTCGGCATTGCGGCCGTTGACGACGAGATCGCAACCGGCCTCGGCCAGCGCCATGGCGCAGCCGCGGCCCAGCCCCTTGCTCGATGCGCAGACGATGGCTTTCTTGCCCTTGATGCCGAGATCCATGACGATTTTCTCCTGTGAATGGCGCGGCACGCTAGCCCTTTGGCTGGCCCAATCGCAACCGTCATACGGTTGTTGCATGAATCGGGGCATAGCCTGCGCGAAAGCAACGGTGACGATCTGATGTCCGGTACAGAAACCCGCACTTTCCGCAGCATGTTCATATCCGACCTGCATCTCGGATCGAAGGCGGCCAAGGCCGAGTTCCTGATCGATTTCCTGCGGTATCACGACGCCGATATCATCTATCTCGTCGGTGATATCGTCGACGGCTGGCGGCTGCGGCGCAGCTGGCATTGGCCGCAGAGCCACAATGACGTCGTCCAGAAACTGCTGCGCAAGGCGCGCAAGGGCGCCTCGATCACCTATATCGCCGGCAATCACGACGAATTCGCGCGCCAGTTCCAAGGCGTGCATTTCGGCGGCATCGTCGTTGCCGACCGCGCCATCCACGAAACCGCCGATGGCAGGCGCCTGCTGGTCATCCACGGCGACCAGTTCGATACCGTCGTCCACAATGCACGCTGGCTGGCCTACCTCGGCGACTACGCCTATGACGCCGCGATGATGGTCAACCGCGTGGTGACGAAGCTCCGCCATTTGCTGGGTCTCCCTTACTGGTCGTTCTCGTCCTGGGCTAAGGTCAAGGTCAAGAAGGCGGTCAACTTCATCGGTTCGTTCCAGACCGTGCTGACCGAGGAGGCCCGCCGCTCGCATGTCGACGGCGTCATCTGCGGCCACATCCATCACGCCGCGATCGAGACTTATGAGAATGTGCAGTACATCAACACCGGCGACTGGGTGGAGAGCTGCACGGCGGTGGTCGAACATTTCGACGGCAAGATGGAGATCATCCACTGGGCGCTGGTGCTGCCCGAAGCACCGGACGAGCCGTTCATCCCGCTGCTCATCGAAGACAGGGTCGTCGAAGCGGCATAACCCTCCTGTTAATCGACTGGTCCAGGCAGTTTCGGACCGCTTTCGCGCATGTTAAGGGATCGATCTGCGTTGCAGCCCTTTGTGCAGCGTAATTGGATCGATTCATGTCGCTGCCGCCGCTCTCGCCCAAACAACTCGTCAAGCCGCGCCATTTCGAACTGCGCATGAGCCTGATCTTCGCGACATTATTCATGTCCCTGGGAACGCATGTGCCTTATTTCCCGCTGTGGCTGCATGCCCAGGGTTTCCACGCCGAGCAGATCGCCATCATCCTGGCGGCGCCGATGTTCCTGCGCGTGGTGACGACGCCGCTGCTGACCGCGCTGGCGGACCGGGCGAAGGACAGGGCCGATGTCTATATCGCGCTGGTGGCCGCGACGATGGTGCTTTCCGCCGGCTATTTCCTCACTCCCACCTATGCGGCGGTGCTTGCCGTATCGCTGGCGCTGACGGTGGTGTGGACGCCGCATTCGCCGATCGCCGATTCGCTCGCGCTGTCGGGCGTGCGCCGTTTCGGCTCGAACTACACCGCGATGCGCAAATGGGGCTCGATATCCTATCTCTGCGCCAACGTCGCAGGCGGCTTTATCCTGGCCTGGACGAGCCCGCAGGCCGTGCCGGTAATCATCTTTGCGGCGCTGTCTGCCGCGCTCGTCGCCGGATTGCTGGCGCCGCGGCTTGGCCGCCCGCGCCGCGCTTCGCCGCTATCTGCCGCCGACATCCAGCATCAGGCGCCGAGCCTTCTCAATCCGTATTTCCTGTATTTCACCCTCGGCGTCGGCATCATCACCGCCAGCCATGCCTTCCTCTACGGCTTTGTCTCAATCTACTGGAAATCGGTCGGCATCAGCGATTCCGTCGTTGGCCTGCTGTGGGCCTGGGGCGTGGTGGCCGAGGTCTGCATGTTCGTGTTTTTCAACCGTATTTTTGCCTCCGTCTCAGTCGTCAAGGTGATGCTGATCGCCGGCGTCGGCTCCATCGTGCGCTGGATCGCCTTTCCGTTGATCTGGCCACTCGGGCTTGGCGTTGCCGGTTTCTTCGGCGTCCAGACCCTGCATTCGGTGTCGGTGGCGATGGTGTTGATCGGCCTGCAGAAGATGATCGGCGAAACGGTTTCGGAAGAACGCACGGGTGCGGCGCAAGGCATTGCCTATTTCTTCAACGGCTTCTTCATGGCGGCGGTGACGCTGGCGTCCGGCCCGCTTTACGAGCGCTACGGCGTCGACGGCTTCCTGGCGATGATCCCGATCGCCATCATCGGCCTGGCGCTGATCGGGCTCGCCGCGCGTTCAGCCCCACAGCATCCTGTCAGGCGGTAACACCAGCGACCCCTGGTACACGAGGCCGGGCTGGCGGTCGCGGGCAAGCAGCAGCGGACCGTCGAGGTCGACGAAGTCGGCGCCTTGCGCCAAAAGCACTGCCGGCGCCATCGCCAGCGACGTGCCGACCATGCAGCCGACCATCACGCCGAATCCCAGCTCCCGGGCGCGGTCGCGAAGGGTAAGGGCGGCGGTCAGGCCGCCGGATTTGTCGAGCTTGATGTTGATGGCGTCATAGAGGCCGACAAGCGCTTCGAGGTCCTTCGCCTCGTGGAGGCTTTCGTCTGCGCAGATCGGCACCGGATGCGCGATGTGGCGCAGGATGGCATCATGGCCGGCGGGAAGCGGCTGTTCGATCAGGGCTATCCCATGTTCGGCGGCGAAAGCGAGATTCTCGATGATGTTGGCATCGGTCCAGCCTTCATTGGCGTCGAGGATGATGCGGCTGTCGGGCGCCGCTTCGGTCACGGCGCGGATGCGGGCCATGTCGTTGTCGCCGCCAATCTTGACCTTGAGCAGCGGCCGCCCGGCATTGGCGCGGGCTTGCGCCGCCATTGCCTCCGGCTCGCCCAGCGACAGCGTGTAGGCCGTCTCCAGCGCCGACAAGGGCACAGCGTGGATGGCGTCCGCGACCGCAACGCCGCTGATCTTGGCCTCCAGGTCCCACAAGGCGCAATCGATGGCGTTGCGGGCAGCACCCGCCGGCACCGCATCGAGCAGGTCCTTGCGGCTGATGCCGCCTTCTATCTGCCGGCGCATGGCCTCGGTGGCGTCGCGCACCCCCTCCATGGTCTCGCCATAGCGCTTGTAGGGGACGCATTCGCCCCATCCGCGATTGTCCCCATCGCTGATCGTGCAGGTAATGACTTCGGCTTCGGTCTTCGACCCGCGCGAGATGGTGAAGGTGCCGGCAATGGGAAAACGCTCGGCCTCAACCGAAATGACACGCGCCATAATTTTCTGCTCCGGCTATGCGACAACGCGTCGTCGGCAAATCGACAGGTACGACCCGTCAGGCTAAACAGGACGCCATGTTGACCATCGGCAAACGCGACGCAAGCGGCAACGCCGCCAAGGAGGCCGACCACCAGCCCCGCGTTGCGGTCGGCGAGGAGGGCGGCGTCCTCGGCTGCGCTTTCTCCGGCATCTGGACGACGACGACAGTGGCGCTGATCGACGCCGAGATGCGCAAGATCGAGCAGCGCAAAGGCTTCCAGACGCTCGCTTTGGATCTCTCCCACATCGAGAAGATGGACACCGCCGGCGCCTGGCTGATCGATCGCCTGGTCAGCGTCTTCGAAAAGAAGGGTGTCGAGATCAAGATGCAGGGGCAAAGCGATGTCGCCTCGATCCTGCTCGGCGCCGTTGGCGAAGCTGTCCGGCGCGAGCCCGAATCGCGCGGCGTCCGGCGCCCCAACATCATCCTCCGCGGGCTGGAGGCGGTCGGCCGCCGCATCTATGAGATGCGCGACGATTTCCTCGCCTCGATGAACATCCTCGGCGCCACCATCGGCGGCGCCCAGATGAAGCTCGGGCGCGGCCATGCCATCAATCCGGCGGCGATCTTCAACCAGATCGATCGCATGGGGGTCGGCGCCATCCCCGTGGTGGTGCTGATGTCGGCGATCGTCGGCGCCATCGTCGCCCAGCAGGGCGCCTACCAGCTCAATTATTTCGGCGCCAACATTTTCGTTGTCGATCTGGTCGGCGTGCTGATCCTGCGCGAACTCGGCGTGCTGATGACCGCCATCATGATCGCCGGCCGCTCCGGCAGCGCCATCACCGCCGAGATCGGCTCGATGAAGATGCGCGAGGAGGTCGACGCGCTGAAGGTCATCGGCCTCAACCCGATCGGCGTGCTGGTGTTTCCGCGCCTGGTGGCGCTGGTGATCGCGCTGCCCTGTCTCACCATCGTCGCCAATTTTGCCGCTCTTGGCGGCGGCATCCTAGCCGCCTGGCTTTATTCCGGTATTGCGCCGACGGCCTTCATCGACCGGCTGCGCGGCGCGATCGATATCAGCACCATCTTCGCCGGGCTGATCAAGGCGCCGTTCATGGCCATGATCATCGGCACCATTGCTTCCGTAGAAGGCATGAAGGTCGGCGGCAGCGCCGAATCGCTGGGTCTGCACGTCACCGCCTCGGTTGTGAAATCGATCTTCGTTGTCATCATCCTCGATGGCCTTTTTGCCATCTTCTACGCATCGATCGAGTTCTGACATGATGCGCAGAAACTCAAAGGCGACCAAGGCTGTGCAGGGAATGGAAGAAGACGATATCGTGCTGTCGGTGCGCGACATCACCGTTGCCCTGGACGACAAGCTGATCCTCGACAAACTGGCGCTCGACATCAAGCGCGGCGAAATCCTCGGTTTCGTCGGCGCCTCGGGCGCCGGCAAATCGGTGCTGCTGCGCACGATTCTCGGCCTGCTGCACAAGCAGTCCGGCACGATCAAGCTGTTTGGCCTCGACCTCGAAAAGGCCAGCGACATCGAACGGTTGCGCATCGATATGCGGCTTGGCGTGCTTTTCCAGCACGGCGCCCTGTTTTCGGCGTTGACCGTGCAGGAAAACGTGCAGGTGCCGATGCGCGAATATCTCGATCTGCCGAAGAAACTGATGGACGAGCTGGCCTTGCTCAAGATCGAACTGGTCGGCCTGCCGCCGGACGCCGCGCAAAAATTTCCCTCGGAGCTTTCGGGCGGCATGATCAAGCGCGCCGCCCTGGCGCGGGCGCTGGCGCTCGACCCCGACATCGTCTTCCTCGACGAGCCGACTTCCGGCCTCGACCCGATCAGCGCGTCCGAATTCGACGAACTAGTGGTCAAGCTGCGCGATACGATGGATCTGACGGTCTATATGGTGACGCACGATCTCGACACGCTGTTTACCGCTTGCGACCGCGTGGCGGTGCTCGGCAACAAGAAAATCCTGGTCGAAGGCACGATCGACGACATGCTGAAAAGCGAAGAACCGTGGGTCAAATCCTATTTCCGCGGAAAACGCGCTCGGCAACTTGATCTTGCCGCGCGCGCATAGACATAAGTGGGGCAATGGAAACCAGAGCCAACTACGTAATTGTCGGCATTTTCACCCTGGCTGCAATCCTGGCGGCGTTCGGGTTCGTCTATTGGACCGCCCAGATCGGTGATCGCGGCGAGACGGCGGAGCTGCGCGTGCGCATTCAGGGTTCGGCCTCCGGCCTCGGCCCCGGCAGTCTGGTGCTGTTCAACGGCGTCAAGGTCGGGGTGGTCAAGCGCGTCTATTTCGACCGCAATGACCCCAATGCCGCCATTGCTACGACCGAGATCGACCAGACAACGCCGCTCACCAAATCGACGCAGGCCGATATCGGCATCGCCAGCCTTGCCGGCCAGGTCAACATCGAATTGAAGGGCGCCGATCCAAAGGAACCAAATCTCCTGGAAGAGGCGGCAAAGGAAGGCAGGACCGCCGAGATCGTCGCCAATCCATCGGCGGTCACCAACCTGCTGCAGACTGCGCAGAATATCTTCACCCGTGCCGACAAGGTGCTTTCCGAACTCGAAGGTTTCACCAGGGATGTGCGCGGGCCGCTGACCCAGACCGTCAAGAACGCCCAGACATTTTCCGATGCGCTGGCCAGGAATGCCGACGGCATCGACAAGTTCCTGACCGCCGTCAGCGCGCTGTCGGATGAGCTGAAGGGTGTTTCCGGCAAGCTCGACGGCACGCTGAAGGCTGCCGAAGGCCTGCTCAATGCCGTCGACAAGGACAAGATCAAGAGCATCGTCGCCAATGTGGACGCCGTCACCGCCAATCTGAAGGAGACCAGCGGACAGCTCGACGGCGTGATCAAGAACGTCGATACCGCGGTCGGCTCGGTCAACGATTTCGCCACGCGCACGCAAGGCACGCTGGCCAAGGTCGACAATGTGCTCGACGGCATCGATCCGGCACAAGTGCGCGTGGCGCTCGCCAACATTCAGAAGGCCAGCGAAAATGCCAACAAGGCCGCCGCCGACATCGCTAAGGTGACCGACAAGTTCGCCGACCGGGCCGACGACATCGACGAGACGATCAAGGACGCCAAACAGCTTGCGTCGCGCCTCAACGATGCCTCGGTGCGCGTCGACGGCATCCTGAAAAGGGTCGATACGCTGCTCGGTTCGGGCCAAGCCGACGGCGTCATGGCCGATGCCAGGGACACGCTGAAGTCGTTCAAGCAGGTCGCCGACACGCTGAACGCCCGGCTTGGCACGATCACCGACAATATTGCGCGCTTCTCGGGCCAGGGCCTGTCGAATGTCGAGGCGCTGGTCCAGGACAGCCGGCGTTCGATCAGCCGCATCGAAGAGGCGGTGACCGATCTCAGCCGCAACCCGCAGCGCATCCTGTCGGGCGGCGACGGCGAGGTCCGGCAGTTCGATGGCAGGGCACGGCGTTGACTTCCGTGCCCGCCCGCAGCAATTACATGGACCGCGGATGCGGATTCATCATACGATCCGGGGACAGTGGGGATCACGCGTGACGTTCGGGTTGGGTGGGTATAGATCGGCAGTCGTTTTGCTTGGCCTGACGCTGGCTGGTTGCGCGGCATTGGGAGGCAAGCCGGCGCCACTCGATACGTTCGAGCTGTCCGCCCCGTCGATCGACGCGCATGGCCACAGCCGCCGCCAGATCCTGATCGCCCAGCCATCCGCGCTCAAGGCGCTGGACAGCCAGAACATCGTCATCAAGCCGTCAGATCGCTCGATCCAGTATCTCAAGGGCGCGCAATGGGCCGACCGGCTGCCGCTGATCGTGCAGGCGAGGCTCGCCGAAACCTTCCAGCGCTCCGGCAGCTTTGCCGGCGTCGGCAAGCCGGGCGAGGGGCTGGCGATCGACTACCAGGTGATTGTCGAGATCCGCTCCTTCGAAGTCCGCGTCAATGGCGGCGAGCATGCCGAGGTCAATCTCTTCGTGCGCATCCTGAACGACCGCAACGGCGAGGTGCGCGCCTCCAAAAGCTTTACCGCATCCGCTCCCGTCTCGGGCAGCGGCAATCCGGCCTATGTCAACGCGCTCGACAGCGCCTTCGGCGAGGCGGCGAAGGATATTGTGGGCTGGACGGATTCGGTGATCTGAGCCGGTCGAGGCTTCGAACGATCGTTCGTCGCGTTAAGCCATCACTCGACCAAATATCGCAGGTTCGCGCTGACCCTCATTGCGCTGCCGGGCATTTCTCCCCGTATAGTGACGGGCGAAAGAACGCCGCCGCCAATGATTCCGCCAATTGTCACCGTTGCAGTACGGGCGGCGAGGCTGATGCCATCTCCCTTCACCCCGTCGCTATACGGGGAGAAGGTGCCGGCAGGCGGATGAAGGGCAGCGCAGACCGACATTTTGCACAAAGAAAAGGCGGGAACTTCCCGCGCCTTTTCTGTGTCTGTGGTGTCGCCTCAATCAGTGCAAACGGCCGCTCGCATGGGCCAGCATGGTGTAGACCTTGCCGGTGTCCGACGTCAGGTAGGTCTGCGCCATGATGTTGTCGCGGTCGTTGCGCGAGACGTCCTTGAGCAGCTTCTCGAAATCGTCGCAGTAGCGGTCGACGGCGGCGCGGAACTCCGCCTCTGCCTGATATTTGCGGCGGATTTCATCGAAGGTCTGCTGGCCCTTGAGCGTGTAGAGGCGGCGCGTGAACACGTCACGCTCGCCGCGCCGGTAGCGGTTCCACAGCTCGATAGAGGCGTCGTGGTCGATCGCCCGGGCGATATCGACCGAGAGCGAGTTGAGCGACTCCATGACATGCAGGGGCGAGCGCTGGGCGGGAGCCGCGCGCGGTGCTTCCGCGGGCGCTGCCGGCCTGGCGACTTCCTCCTCGCGCGATGCCCCGGTCAGGAGATCGCGCACCCAGCCGCCTTGCGGCGTACGGGCGTTGGCGTCGCGCTGGCGCGGTGCTTCGGCAGGGCGTTCGATATCGAGCGTGCCACGCAGGCCGCCGAGCGGCGCCTGCGGAGCAGGGCGCTCCGGCTGTGGAGCCGGCGGCGGGCGGCGTACCGGCTCGGCCGGGCGCTGCACTGGCGCCTGAGGCGCCGGGCGCAGGGCGCGCGGTTCGGCATTGTCGCCGCCGCGTCCCGATTTCGCAACGATATCCGAAAGTTCCTTGAGCGCGTTGATCTGTTCGGCAACGGCACGGCGGATCGCCGAGGTCGATTCCTTGGCCTCTTCCGGCATCTCGATGACGCCCTTCTTGAGCTCGGCGCGGGTGAGGTCGAGCTCGCTCTTGATCGAGCTTGCGGTGCGCCGCATCTCCTCGGTCGCATCGGCGAACCGGCTGGTTGCCGAATCGACCACTTCCGTTATGGCGATCCGGATCTTGTCGGCTGATGCCAGCGTCTTGCCTTCGGCATTCTGCATCGTCTGGCCGACAAGGTTTTCGAACGAACGCATCACCTTCTCGAGGTCTTCCGACTTCTTGACCAGGCCGACGGCGAGATCTTCGAGCGACGACTGCCGCTCAAGCGTGTGCTCCAGATTGCTCTGCGCCGAGCTCAACAGATCCGAAGCCGAGGACAGCAAGCGGCTGTGCTCGTCGAACTTGGTGGCGATCGAGGCCACTTCGCGCAGGGTCGACGACGACAATTCGGTAAGCCGCGTCGTGTTCGAATCGACCAGGCGGGCCGAGCTGGCGAAGGTCTGCGCGGCCTTTTCGGTGGTTGCCGCGAAGCTTTGCGTGCTGCCGCTCAGACGTTCGTCAACCTGGCCGAGGTTGATCGCCGCCTGTTCGATCAGCTCACCAAGCTGCGAGCTGGAGACGCTCATGCGGCCGATGAGGTCGGCGACGCTATCGGCGAGCGACGAGCGCGCGCCTTCGACGGCCGACAGCGTTTCGGCGGTGCGGCTGGCGAGCGCGTTGACGAGGGCGGCATTTTCGCTGCGCAGCTTCTCGGTCGCGCGTTCGGTGACCTCTTCCATGCTCTTTTGCAGTTCCGAGCCGCCCTGGGCGAAGCGCTCGACCAGCGGCCGCGCGGTTTCGTCCAGGATCTTCGCCATCTCGGCCGAACGCGCCGCCAGCATCGTGTTGAGCTCGCGGGTATTGGTGCCGATGGTCTTGGCAGCGTCGTTGGTGCTCTGGCCGATGTGCTGGCCGACCGCGGTAAAAGTCTCCGCAATCGTGTTGGCGCGCGAGATCAGCTGAGCTTCTGCGCTGGAAACCTGCTCGTTGAGCTTCTGACCCATCGTCTCCGTCGTATAAAGAAGGCGGTTCTCGACGTTGGCGACCTGTTCCTCGACGCGCGAAGCTGCGGACGCAACGCTCGCGGCCAGTCGCTCATCGGCGCCGGCAAGAGCCTGCTCCATCTCGCGGGCGTGGACGGCAAGTTCCTGGCCGGTCTGGCGTGCGCGTTCGGCAACACGCTGCTCGGTGCTGGCGAAGGCGCCGACGATGTTGTCGGCATGCTCGCCGATCGTCGACGTGGAGTCGGCGATGCGCGACACCAGGCGGTGATCGGCCTCGTCGAAGATGCGGCTGATCTCGGTGGCGCGTGCCGACAGCGCGTCCGAACCCTCGGCAATGCGCGAGATCAGCTGCTGGTCGGCGGCGTCGAAGATGCGGCCAAGGTCGGAGGCGCGGGCGGCGAGCGCTTCGGCGGATTCGCCGATGCGCATGCTCAGCCGCTGGTCGGCGCCCTCGAAGTTACGCAGGATGTCGCCGGCGCGGTCGGCCAGCGACTGCGCCGTCTCGACCGCGCGGGCGACCAGCTTCTGGTCGGCGGCGTCGAACGTGCCGGCGATCTCGCCGGCGCGGGCAGCCAGCCGTCCGGCCGTTTCTTCGGCGCGGGCGAGCAGCGAGTTCGACGTCTCGTCGTGCCGGGCAAGCAGCACGCTCGACGTATCCTCGGTGCGAGCGAGCAAGGCGTTCGTCGTGTCCTCGGCGCGGGCCAGCAAGGCGTTCGTCGTATCCTCTGCGCGCGCAATCAGGGCGCTCGATGTGTCCTCGGCACGTGCGTGCATACGGCGATCCGCGTCCTCGAAGGTCCGGGCGATGTCCTCGGCCCGGGCCAAAAGGGCGGCCGAGGTCTGCTCGGCACGCTCGGCGATCTTGCGGTCCGCGTCACTGAAGGCAGCACCGGCCTGTTCGTGCAGCGCGCTGGTGACTTCCATCACCTTCTCGCGGAGCGCGCCGGCAACGAAGACGGCGCTCTTTTCGAGCACGCTGCGGACATTGTCGACACCCACCGACAACGCGCGCTCCATGGTTCCGGCGCGCTCTTCGATGATGCCGGTCTGCTTGCTGAAGGCCTGCTCGATCTTCTCGACATCGGCAGCGATTGCCGCCGAGATATCGGTGCTTCTGCCGGCAATCTGGTCGATATGGCCCGACAGCGAGCGGTCGACATCCTTACGAATGTCGGCGAGCTTTGCCAGATCGTCTTCCAGCGCCTGGGTCAACATGTTGCGGCCTTCGGCCAGCTTGCCGACATGGCCGGCGATGATGTCGTCAACCTCACCGCGGCTTGCCGACAGCTTCTGCAGGTCGGCTTCCAGCGCACGTTTCAGGATGTCTCGCCCCTCGGCCAGCTTCTCGACCTGGCCTGCGACCAGTCCGTCGATGCTCGACCGGCTCTCGGCCAGCTTGGCGAGGTCGTCCTCGAGAGCCTTCGACAGCGTCGCGCGATCCCGGACGAGCTTGTCGCTGTGACCCTCGATCAGGCTGTTGACATTTTCCAAATCCGCTTCCAGCACCCGTGCGAACTCGCCACGGTTTTCGCTCAGCTTCTGCGACTGGTCGGCAATGGCGCTCCTGATCGCATTGAGATCGGCTTCGAGCGCCCGTGTGAGGATGTCGCGGCCCTCGGCGAGCTTCTCGACCTGTCCGGCGACCAGCCCATCGATGTTGGAGCGGCTCTCCGCCAGCTTGGCGATGTCGTCTTCCAGTGCCTTTGAGAGCGCCGAACGGTCCTGGACGAGCCTGTTTTGATGATCGGCCATGATGCCGCTGACATTGTGCAAATCGTCCTGAAGCGCCTGAGATAGCGTCGAACGATCCTGGACAAGCCGGCTCGAGTGGTCGGTGATCAGGCTGTTCACGTTCTGAAGGTCATCCTTAAGCGCCTGGGATAGCGTCGAACGATCCTGGACAAGCCGGTTCGAGTGGTCGGCGATCAGGCTGTTCACATTTTGCAGGTCGGCCTCCAATGCCTTGGAAAGCTGACCGCGCTCGTCCGCCACCTTGTCGGAATGATCCGCGATGGCACCCTTGATGGTGTTGAGGTCGGCTTCGAGCGCGCGCTTGAGGATATCGCGGCCCTCGGCCAGCTTCTCGACCTGGCCGGCGACCAGCCCGTCGATGCTCGACCGGCTCTCGGCGAGCTTGGCGAGGTCGGCCTCGAGCGTCTGTGACAACAGGCCACGATCGTCGGCAAGCCGGCTCGAATGGTCGGAGAGCAGGCCCCTGATGCCGGATAGGTCGTTCTCCAGCGCCTTGCTGAGTTCGGTGCGGTCCTCGGCCAGTTTCGCCGAGTGGTTCTCGATCACGCCCTTGATGCCGATAATGTCGTTTTCGAGCGCCTTGGTCAGGATGGCGCGGCCTTCGGCGATCTTTTCAACCTGGCCGGCGACCAGCCCGTCAATCGAGGCGCGGCTGTCGGCGAGCTTGCCGAGATCGGCTTCCAGGGCGCGCGACAGAATGTTGCGGCCTTCGGCCAGTTTACCGACATGTCCGGCGACCATTTCGTCAATGATCGTACGGGCTTGCACAAGTTTTCCGGAGTCTTCATGCAAAGCCTGGTTGAGCCGGTTGCGGCCTTCTTCAAGCCGCTCGAGATGGCTGCCCAGCGACGCGTCGATGGCGGCGCGCGACTCGTTGACCTTGCGCAGATCCTCTTCCAGGGCGCGCGAGATCAGGTTGCGGCCTTCGGCCAGCTTCTGCACCTGGTTGGTTACGGCCGCATCGATGCCGGCACGGCCCTCGGCGAACTTCGCCAGGTCCGCCTGCATGGCAGCCGCCATGCGTTCGCGGCTTTCGGACAGCTTGCGGCTGTGGTTTTCGACGGCGTCCTCGATGCCGACGCGGGCATCGGCAAGACGCTGGATGTCGGTGTCGAAGGAGCGCGACACGACATGGCGGGCGGCTTCCATGCGGCCGGCGAAATCGCTGGCGCGGGCTTCGAGCATCGACGAGGTCGACGAGACGATGTCGGCCATGTCGGCGCCGATCTGGGTCTTGCCCTGATCGATCATCGCCGACAAATGATCCTTGCTCTCGGCAAAGGTGTGGGCGATCTCGCGGGCGCGCTCGACCAGCGTTTCGTTGATCTGGCGGGCGCGCGCCTCGAGCGCGGCGTTGAGCTTCTGCGTGCCGGTATCGAGTGCTTCGGCGCGGGTCTGGAATTCGCTGATCAGCGCCTGGCCGCGCTCGGCCAGCGTCCGCTCGATGCCGTTCAGGCTGGACTCGAATTCCGAGCTCAGGGTGCGGGCGGCGCCGCCGAGCAGCGACACCATACCGGTGGTGCGGTCGTCGAGCAGGTCGGTCAGCGACCGGGTCAGGCCGTCTGTGGTGTCCGTCAGCTTGGCGATGCGGGTGTCGAGCAGCGAAGCAAAGGCTTCGCCCGATGTCGACAGCCGGTCGGTGATCGAATCCAGCCGGGTTTCGACGGAATCGAAGATCGACATCGAGCTTTCATTGATGCGGTCGATCAGCGTGTCGCCGGAATTGGTGATCGTCATCGACAGCTTGGTCGACGCGTTGAGGATAGAGTCGCGAATAATGTCGGAGGCGGCGCCGATCTCGTCCTTCAGCGTTTCATGCGCGCCGGTGATCGAGGCGCGCACGCGCTCGGCATGAGTGACGACGGCTTCGCGCTCGCTGCCCAGCCCGTCGACCAGCGACCGGATGCGCGATTCATTCTCCGAATAGGAGCGTTCGATCTGGTTGACCTCGCTGTGGACCAGAGTTTCGAGCTCGACGGCGCGCGCCAGCGTGCGCTCGATGCCTTCGCCCATCGCCGCCACTTCACGGCGAACGGCCTGGCCGATCATCATCACGCGGTCTTGGGCGAGGTTTTCCGGCTCCGCCAAGCGGAAAGCCACCTCCGTCATCGATTGCGCGGCAATGCGCATTTCCTGCGCGCGGCGGATCATCGCCGCGAAGGCCCAAAACAGGACGACCGGTATGATTGCCGCGATCGCTAGGCCGATCAGTTCAGGGCGGGCCAGGATTTGATCGAACGTACGAATTTTCCAGATGCTGGGGCCAAACAGCAGATTGGCGAGGCCGCCGGCGCCGGCGATCCAGGCCAGCGACACGAACGCCACGACCCAATAGATCGTGCTAGACGCGCGCCGGTTGAGGCTGTGCAGCAGCGTCTTGTAATCTTTCTGGCGGTCATCGTTTGCCGGCTTGAAGCCGGCTGGCTGGGCGCTGTTGCGCGATTCGACCGGGCGCAGCTCGGCGGGCTTGACTGCCGGCTTCGCACTCTGGTTTTGTTGGACGGGCGCGTTTTGAGCGGGGGCGGGCTTCTGGGGGCGGCCTTCGCGCGCCAGTTCGTCCGCGGCCTGCGATATCTGCGCTTCCAGATCTTCCATCGACGCCGCGATATCGAGATCGCCGCTGCCGTCTCCGCTGAGATCGAGGTCTAGTGCCTTTTCGAGTTCCCTGGCTACGTCGCTGTCGAGAGTTCTGGTCGTCGTTGGTTTCTTCGCCATGCCTTCGCTACCCTGTACTAGCTGCCGAGGGACTTCTTATTTTTGCCTGATTCTGGCTCGTCTTATCCCACGCAGGAGGCTGAAAATGGACCTTCGTATCGTAATGACACACAGGGGTAAAGAAAACATGCATTCCGCGAGATACGTAAAACTTTAAATATAAGGTTAACGACAACGTGATCTAACCGCATCAGCGGCAACAATTTTCCAGCCCATTCATTAACGCGTTGGCGACGGAAATCGCCTAGTTTTTTCGGCGATCGGCACAAGGAGTTTCAAATTGGTACGCGGTGAAAGCGGCATTGCCTTCTCAATGCCGGGCGGCGATGCGTCGGGACCGGCCCGTTCGCGCCCAGTGGATCTGGCCCATCTGGCCCGTCAGACAATGGGCGATCGCGCCCTCGAACAGGAGGTATTGGCACTGTTCGTACAGCAGGCGCTTTCCGTCCGCGACAGAATTGTCGATGCCGACGTCAGGGAGCGACTGCTTCTGGCGCATGGGCTGAAAGGTTCGGCGCGCGGGGTCGGCGCCTTTGCCATCGCCGACTGCGCCACCTCGATCGAACAGCAGCCGGAAGATGCGCGCATCCTCAAGCGCCTCGGCGCCCTGATCGAGGAAGTGCGCGATTTCATCGCCGCCATCAGCCGGTAATGGCTGCCGCTCGGCAGCGGCCACCGGGATGAATCGACGGGGCCAGGGCGTGCTTTGGCCGCTTTCCGAAAAAACGTCACAAAGCGGCGCTTTCGCGCGGCAGTTGACTTGTCCGGCGGAGTGATTATCTCGGCTGGGACTCCCTTCAGGTGACAAATGACCAAGCTGACCTTCATTGCCCATGACGGCACTCCTTTCGATGTCGAGGCCGAAAACGGCTCGACCGTCATGGAGAATGCGATCCGCAACGCGGTGCCGGGCATCGAGGCAGAATGCGGCGGCGCCTGCGCCTGCGCGACCTGCCATGTCTATGTCGACGAAGCCTGGACGGCCGAGGTCGGCGAGCCGGAGGCGATGGAAGAGGACATGCTGGACTTCGCCTATGACGTCCAGCCGAACTCGCGCCTGTCCTGCCAGATCAAGGTGCGCGACGCGCTTGACGGCCTCGTCGTGCGCGTGCCGGCTCGCCAGGGTTGATCTCCCGTACCATCTGATTTTTCCCGCCGCCGCTTGGCAGCGGGCCAATGCTCATGCAGTCTC
Organism: Mesorhizobium sp. M0862; assembly: GCF_040319795.1. Classification (NCBI taxonomy): domain Bacteria; kingdom Pseudomonadati; phylum Pseudomonadota; class Alphaproteobacteria; order Hyphomicrobiales; family Phyllobacteriaceae; genus Mesorhizobium; species Mesorhizobium sp. M0862. Next base: position 113,242 of record NZ_JAMYOJ010000009.1, on the reverse strand, counting down.
GCGCCAGTTTCGCCCCAGTTTGACAATGAGGCTCGCCTGGCATGACCGATGTAATCAAGACGGACGCACTCATTGTCGGGGCGGGGCCGGTCGGCCTGTTCGCCGTGTTCGAACTCGGCCTCTTCGACATGAAGTGCCATCTGATCGATATCCTCGACCGGCCCGGCGGCCAATGCGCCGAACTCTATCCGGAAAAGCCGATCTACGACATTCCAGGCTGGCCCTCGATCTCGGCGCAAGGGCTGGTCGACAGACTGCTGGAGCAGATTCACCCGTTCAAGCCGGATTTTACCTTCAACCGCATGGTCTCCAGCCTGGAAAAGCTGGACGACGGCTCATTTCGGGTCACCACCGACGAGAACGAGGTGTTCGAAGCCAAGGTGGTGGTGATCGCCGCCGGTGGCGGCTCGTTCCAGCCCAAACGGCCGCCCATTCCCGGCATCGAGGCCTATGAGGGCAGGAGCGTCTTCTATTCGGTGCGCCGTATGGAGGAATTCCGCGGCCACGACCTCGTCATCGTCGGCGGCGGCGATTCCGCACTCGACTGGACGCTGAACCTGCAGCCGGTGGCAAAAAGCGTGACACTGGTCCACCGGCGCGCGGAATTCAGGGCGGCGCCCGACAGCGTCAACAAGATGTATGCCATGCAGGAGATGAAGCAGCTGGAGTTCCGGGTCGGCCAGGTGAGCGGCCTGACCGGCGCCGACGGCGAGCTGGCCTCTGCTACCATCAAGGGCGGGCCTGACGGCGACATCGAGGTGCCGTGCACGCGCATGCTGCCATTCTTCGGCCTGACCATGAAGCTGGGACCAATCGCCGAATGGGGGCTCAACCTTCATGAGAACCTCATTCCGGTCGATACCGAGAAATTCCAGACCTCGGTGCCAGGCATCTTTGCCGTCGGCGATATCAACTGGTACCCAGGCAAGCTGAAGCTGATCCTGTCGGGTTTTCACGAGGTGGCGCTGATGGCGCAGGCCGCCAAGCGCATCATCAGCCCCGGTGAGCGCATCGTCTTCCAGTACACGACGTCGTCGACCAGCCTGCAGAAGAAGCTCGGCGTCGTGGAGTAGGTCCTACAGGGCTTTCCGGATCACTCCACCAGAACGACCGGCGCCTCGGCGTCGTCGCGGCCGCGCAGTGACTTCTCCGGCATCAGAGCCAGCGTGATCAGCGCCAGCACGAGCGTGACCGCCGCGGCAAGGAAGATCATCATGAAGGGCGTCGCCGAGACGATCTGTCCGGCAGCCGGCGCGCCTTCGCCGGCAAGCGGCAGGCCATAGCCGAGCGCGACGGCGCCGAGCATGGCGACGCCGAGCGCACTGCCCAGCGAACGCAGGAAGGTCAGCACGCCGGTGGCAACGCCGAGATGCGCGCGGTCGACGGCGTTCTGCACCGATACGGTGGCGACCGGGAAGGTGGTGCCGCTTCCAAGGCCGATGCAGATGGTCAAGAGCTCGACGACCAGCAGCGAGGCGCGGCCAGCGACCAGGCTGAGCACGCCAAGACAGACAATGGCGAAGAGAACGCCGACCATGGCGATGCGCTTATAGTGGAAGAAGCGCGGTATCGTGCGGCCGCTGAAGGTCGCGCCGGCGACCGTTCCGAGCAGCAGGCCGAGCATGGCAAGGCCCGACTGGCTGACCGACAGGCCGATGATCGACTGCAGATAGACCGGCAGATACACCGACAGGCCGATATTAGCGGCCTGCAGCAGGAACATCGACGCCGTGCCGGCAAGCACGATCGGATTGCTCAGCACTTCAAGCGAAATCAGCGGCTCGGCCGCACGCATCAGCCTGAGCGCGAACGCACCCCAGAAGACCGCCGAACAGGCCAGCAGGCCGACGATCTCGCGCGAGGCCCATGGATAGGCGCTGCCGCCCCAGTTGAGGGCCAAAAGCAGCAATGCCGTCGCCACCACCAGAAGCAGCGCGCCCAGCGCGTCGATGCGATGCCGCTTTGCGGCGACCGGCAGTTTGCGCAGCGGCTTGTTGATGATGGCCATGGCCAAGATGCCGAGCGGGATATTGATCCAGAAGATCAGCGACCAATGCAGATGTTCGGCAAATCCGCCGCCGAGCAAAGGCCCGGCGATGCTGGCGACCGCCCAGGTGCCCGAAATCCAGGCGGCATAACGCGCGCGTTCGCGCGGCGGCACCAGGTCGCCGATGACGATCTGCGCCAGGGCGAACAGGCCGCCGCCGCCCGCACCCTGGATCGCCCGGCCGACAACCAACACGAACATGTTGGGGGCCATGGCGCTGACCAGCGATCCCAGAAGGAAGATCAGGATCGCCGCATAGACGGTCGGCCGGCGGCCATAGACGTCGGAAATCTTGCCGTAGAGCGGCGCCATGGCCGTCGCCGTCAGGAGATAGCCGGTCACGATCCACGGCAGGTAGTCGGCATGGCCGAGCGAACGGCCGATGGTCGGCATGGCCGGCGCGACGATTGTCTGGTCGAGCGCCGCCAGCAGCATCGACAAAAGGATGCCGGCGATGATGACGTTCTTCTCGCTTTCCGTCAGCGGCGCGGCGGGCGCCACCCTAGCCGGCTTGTCGACAGCCTGGTCCATATCAGTTCATCCATAACGTTCGAGAGCGATTGCGCGGCGCCAAATGGCCGCTCCGCTATACGCCGCCTCGATTGGTCTTGATCTGGTGTTTCGAAGCTCGCGCCTTGCCACCTGACATATCTTGCGAGCCTGACATATGTCGTCCCGTATAGGCCGATTTCGACCTTTGCCCGAAAATTTTCTGGGGCTGGCCTCATGTTTCGGCAGAATTGGCTTGGTATCAGTCCGTGTTTCAGCCGGGCGGAAGCTGGCCGTTCTCGACGCGCTGCATGCGGTAGCGCAGCAGCCGCAGGATGCGGCTTTCGAAATTCACGCCTTCCACGCGGTCGAAGCGCAATTGGTCCTGGTCATGCCTGGCGAGTTCGGCCGCGGTGATCTGCGCCGCCTTCGCCTTGGCCCCGGCGCAGGTCTTTTGCGCAAAGCTCGCGTTCAGCGCGTCTTCGAGCAGACGGCCGTGGTTCTTGGCGATCTCGACATGACGCTCCTCATGGCGCTTGATGTCGGCCGACAGCGTGTCCCAGAACAGCCTGACATCGGGATCGGCCTTGCGCGGCCTGCGCCACTCCGGAAGGATGACCTTGACCTTGACGGTGACGGCGGCCTTGGCGATGCGGCAGGTGTCAGCGGTTTGCGCGTAGCTAATGCGGGTGGTGAACGCCATCTGGGTGGCGCCCGGATGCCGCATCCCGGTGCTTTTCACCTCGGGTCCATGTTTCGACAATTGCGTCTCGATGTCATCGAGCGTGCTGCCGCCGATGGCAAAATAGCTGTAAGTCTTCACCAGATTGGCAGCATTCGCCGGCAGAGCGGTCAAAGCCAGCATCATGGCGCAGAGCAGGGGTCGTTTCATCATGTTGCCTCTTCACTCACCTTGCTTTACGGCCGTTGCCGGCGCAACGGAATTGATCTTCCACCGATCACGCATCGTTGATGGATTGCAAGCGCTCGATGAGCCACATGCCAATGAGCCACATGCCAATGAGACACATGGTTGAAGGACAATGACGACAAGGCGATGGCAACTGGCGCATGGGCGCCATCTCGACCTTGGCGAGAAAGCTATTGTGGTCGGCATTCTCAACGTCACGCCGGACAGTTTTTCCGACGGCGGGCTGTTCATCACACATGATCAGGCGGTGGTTCAGGCGCACCGCATGGTCGAAGAGGGGGCCGCCGTCATCGATATCGGCGGGGAATCGACACGCCCCGGCGCCTCTCCCGTAGCGCCTGAAGAAGAGCAGGCCCGCATCCTGCCGGTGATTGCAGCACTTGCCGGTTCAGGCGAAGCCCTGATGTCGGTCGACACCTATCGCGAGGAAACCGCGCGCCTCGCCGTCGCCGCCGGTGCGCATATCGTCAACGATGTCTGGGGCTTGCAGCGTGAACCCGGCATCGCCCGCGTCGCCGCCGAGACCGGCGCCGGACTGGTCATCATGCATACCGGGCGCGAGCGGCAAAAACTGCCCGACGTCATCGCCGACCAGTTTTTGTTCCTCAAGGCTTCGCTGGAAATCGCCAGGCGCAGCGGCGTTGCGGACGATCATATCGTACTCGATGCCGGCTTCGGCTTCGCCAAGGAGACGGCTGAGGAAAACCTCGACCTGATGGCGCGGTTTTCCGAGCTTAAGGAGCTCGGTTTTCCCTTGATGGCCGGCACGTCCAGAAAACGCTTCATCGGCACCGTCACCGGCCGCGAAGCCGGCGCGCGCGCCGCCGGGACGGCAGCCACCAGTGTCATTCTGAGGCTGAAGGGCGCCGATCTGTTTCGCGTTCACGATGTCGCAATCAACATGGACGCACTGGCCGTCGCCGATGCTATGCTGGCGCGTGAAAAGCCAGGACGCTGAGCCCAGGACACCAAGAAATGCCAGGACACTAAGAAATGCCAGGACACTAAGAAATGTACGTCATCCGCATGAAGAACTGCGCCTTCTTTGCCCGGCACGGCGTGCTGGATGAGGAAGAGGCGCTTGGCCAGCGTTTTTATGTCGATGCCGAGTTGACGGTCGAGCCCAGCCGCCCACTGGAGGATGATTCCATCGAGGACACCGTCAATTACGGCATCGCCTTCACGGTGATTGAAAAGATCGTCACTGGACATCGCCGTTTCCTGATCGAGGCGCTGGCGCTCGAAGTAGCGAAGGCACTGACTTCACGGTTTCCGCAGATCAGGAAGGCCGAGATCACCGTGCGCAAGCCCAACGCACCGGTGCCCGGCGTGCTCGATTTCGTCGAGGTGACCGTTGTCTGGCCAGAGTAACAATAACACGGTCTATCTCAGCCTTGGCGGCAATCTCGGCGATCCCTCGGCCTCGATGGCCACGGCGCTGCGCCTGCTGGACGCCGACGAGAACACGCGTGTCATCGCCGTCTCCTCGCTCTATCGCACGCCGCCCTGGGGCAAGCTCGACCAGCCGGATTTCCTCAACGCCGCTGCCAAAATCTCGACCGCGTTGGCGCCAAGGGCGCTGCTCGACCTCTGCCTCGACGCCGAGCGCAAGCTGAAGCGGGTGCGCGAGGAGCGCTGGGGTCCGCGCCTGATCGACATCGACATATTGGTGTTCGGCGACCGCATCATCCACGAGACCGGTCTGGAAGTGCCCCATCCCCGGATGCTGGAGCGCGCCTTCGTTCTGGCGCCCTTGGCAGAGATCGCGCCGGATCTGGCGGTGGGCGGCAGGAGCGTGACCGAGCGGCTCAGCGCCGTCGATACGTCAGGCATAGAGCGGCTGGCTTCCGGCCGCGACTGGTGGCTGGGTTAACCGGAGAAGCCGCCGCCATCGAGAAATGCCTGTTCGTCCGCCGTCGTCTCGCGGCCAAGCATCTTGTTCCTGTGCGGAAAGCGGCCGAAACGCTCGATGATGTCGCGATGCTCGATGGCGTATTTCACATACTCCGGCGCCCTGGCGGTGGTGAGCTCGACCGATCTGTCCTGGTCGGCGGGCAGTTCCGAATGTTCGTAGGGCAGGTACAGGAAGACGCGCAGGTTTTCTTCCAGCGCAAGGTCGTGGCCGGCAGCGATCGCCTTGGCGGCAAAATACCGCGCCAGCGGATCGGTGGCGTACATATGGCCTGAGCCGCGAAAGCAGTTGCGCGGAAACTGGTCGAGCAGGATCATCAGCGCCAGCGAACCCTCGGCATGCTCCGACCATGCGTCGCACTCTCGCCGCGCGGCGGCAAAGTGCAGGTCGAGAAACCTGCTGCGGAAATCCGCGTCGAAGGCGTCGTTCTTCTCGAACCACGCGTCTTCGCCGGCCTCGCGCCAGAATTTGGTGACGGCGAGCGCGCGCTCATCCAATGCGGTCATCAGCTTTCCCCCTGATCGGCGGGCTCGGGCTTGTGCAGCACGCCGGCGGTCTCTTCGTTCAGGGCCTGGCCGGGCCGGCGCGGTTGCGTCAGCGGCGTCGGGATCGGCGTGCCGGTATTGCCCCTGAGGAAACGTTGCCCGGCGCGGACGCCTTCGGCCAGCTGCGTCTCCAGTCGGGCATTGTCGCGCCGTCGCACATCCTCGATGACATTGGCGACATCTTCCGGCTCGACGCCCAAAACCTCGAGCGCGGAACCGCCGAAGACGAGGGCCGATTCGAAGGTCTCGCGCAGCTGGAAGTCGACCCCGGCGCGGATGAGCGACAGGGCGGTGCCGCGATCGAAGGCACGCGCCAGGACAGTCAGCAACGGGAACTCCGCCTTGATCAGTTCCGCCATGCGCACCGTGGCGTCCGGCTTGTCGACGCAGATCAGCACGGCGCGCGCGCGGCCTGCACCTGCGGCGCGCAGAATGTCGAGCCGCGTGCCGTCGCCATAATAGACCTTGAAGCCGAAATCGGCGGCCGCCTGGATCATTTCGACATCATTGTCGATGATCGACACATCGATGCCGCGCAACAAAAGCGGCTGGCTGGCGATCTGGCCGAAACGGCCGAAGCCGATGACCAGCACACTGCCGGTAAGGCCGTCGGCGATGTCGACGCCTTCAAGCGACTGCTCGTCGCGCGGCGTCACATATTTGAGCGCAATGATGGCCAGCGGCGTCAGCACCATGGAGATGATGATGATCGCGGTCAGCGTTGCGTTGGCCCGGCTGTCGATGATGCCAACCGCCGCTGCGGCCGAATAGAGGACGAAGGCGAATTCGCCGCCTTGCGCCATGATCACGGCTCGTTCCAGCGCTTCACGATGACCGCTCTTCAGCAAGCGGGCGACGAGGTAGATGCCGAGCGCATTCATCGCCATGTAGGCGACGACATAGACGGCGATCAGCCGCCAGTTGTCGGCCACCACATGCAGGTCGAGCGACATGCCGACGGCGAGGAAGAAAAGGCCAAGCAGGATGCCGCGGAATGGCTCGACGTCGGCCTCCAGCTGGTGGCGGAAGGTCGATTCCGACAACAGCACGCCGGCGAGGAAGGCGCCCATCGCCATCGAGAGGCCGGAAAGCTGCATGACCAGCGCCGACCCCAGCACGACCAGAAGGGCTGCCGCCGTCATGACTTCGCGCGCCTTGGCGTCGGCCAGGATGCGGAAGAACGGGTTGAGCAGATAGCGGCCGGCCACCACCAGCCCGACGATGGCGCCAAGACCGATGCCGATTTCGGCCAGCCTCTGCTGCAGGGTCATCTCGGCGCCGCCCGGCGCCAGGAAGGCGACCAGCGCCAGAAGCGGCACGATTGCCAGATCCTCGAGCAGCAGGATGGAAACGATGCGCTGGCCCTTGGGGCTCGCCATCTCGCCGCGCTCTTCCAGAAGCTGCATGACGATAGCCGTCGAGGTTAGGACGAAACCGGCGCCGGCAACGAAGGATTGCGCGATCGGAAAGCCGCCGGCGAGACCAACACCGGTGAGCAGCAAGGCGCAGACGCCGACCTGCAGCGCGCCGAGGCCGAAAATCTCGCGGCGCAGGCCCCATAGCCGCGACGGCTGCATCTCCAGCCCGATGATGAACAGGAACATGACCACGCCGAGTTCGGCGACATGCAGGATGGCTTCCGATTCGGAAAAAATGCCAATACCGAACGGGCCGATGACCACGCCCGCGGCGAGATAGCCGAGGATCGAGCCCAGCCCCATGCGTTTGAAGATCGGAACGGCGACGACGCCTGCGGCAAGCAGCGCCACCACCTGAATGAGATCGCTGCCCGATGCTTCCGCTGCCATGCCTCTTGTCCCTGTGTCCGACAGCACTCCTTGCATGCACTGGGAGCGGGAGGCAAGGGCGGGAAGCCTGCCAGAATGGGTAGGGTGCCGTGGCAGCGATTCCCCCGTGGAACAACAGTCTGCGCTTGCCTGTCGGACGGCTGGTATCTATATCTGGCAAATGCCTGATTATTCGTCCCGGCCGTCGCCGCTGCCACATATCCCGATGGATGCGCTCAGCGAAGTTCTGCAAGACTTTCGCTTGAGTGGCGTCAACTATGGCCGCTGCGAACTCCGGCACCCATGGAGCATAGACTTTCCGCAACAACAACTGCTTCGTTTTCACTTTGTCGGCCAGGGTCCATGCTGGATTCACACCGAAGCGCAAGGCTGGCAGGAGTTGCGCGATGGCGATCTGGTGCTGCTGCCGCAAGGCATCGCCCATCGGCTGGCGAGTGCGCCGGACGTGGTGGGCGACTCGCTCGAGGGCTGCCAGGTGATCAAGTTGGGCGGCAACGTTTGCGAAGTGATACGGCAGGGAACGGGCGCGACAAGCACCCTTTTCTGCGGCTCCATGTCTCTCGGCTCCTATGCGCTCAATCCGTTGATCACGTTGATGCCGCCTCTCATCAAGGGTTGCGACGTGGCCGGCAATGACCCGATGGTCGGCCCTTTGCTGGCGGCCATGACGGTGGAGGCCGCGCAACCGCAGATGGGCAGCGCCACCATCCTGTCGCGTATGGCGGATTTGCTGACAGCCAGGCTCATACGCTGCTGGGTCAATTGCAACGGCGCCTCGACCATCGGTTGGCTTGCAGCCATCCGCGACCCCCATATAGGGCGCGCTCTGGCGGCCATGCATCGCGATCCCGGCCACAACTGGACGCTGGGAAGCCTGGCCGGCGTGGCAGGCCAATCGCGTTCGATTTTCGCCGAGCGCTTCAGCGCGGTATTGGGTGAGGGCGCCGCACATTATCTCGCCCGCCTGCGCATGCAGCTTGCCCGCGAATTGCTGGGCCAAAACGGCTTGTCTGTTGCCGAAGTCGCTACCCGTTTGGGCTATGATTCCGAGGCGTCCTTCGCCCGCGCGTTCAAGCGCATCACCAATGTCTCGCCAGGCGTTGTGCGCCGCACAATTCCCGGACGAATGGATATGAATTTCGGATTTTAAGGTACATAACATCCGGGCGGACTCGCCTATCTAAGATCTCCAAACTGTGGAGATCTTCCCGTGACTGACACAACATTACAGCTTGAAGACGCCGCCATTGGCCTTGATGCCGATGCACCAGCCGCGTGGAGCGCGGCCACCTGGTTCGCGGTCCTTTCATTGGCGGCCACCAGCTTTGCCCTGGTGTCTGCCGAATTCTTGCCGGCAGGTCTGTTGACGCCGATGGCGCGCGATCTCGGCATCAGCGAGGGAACGGCCGGACAGGTCGTCACCGCCACCGCTTCCGTTGGCGCCGTGACGGCCATGTTGAGCAATGTTCTCATCGGTCGATTGAACCGCAAGGCGGTGCTGGTTGGCCTCATGGCCCTGGCGGTCGGTTCCAATATTCTTGCGGCGCTGGCGCCCAATTTCTGGCTGCTGTTGCTGGGCCGGGCCGGGTTGGGGATCGCTCTTAGCGCTTTCTGGGCACTTTCCGTTGCCGTCGTGGCGCGGCTGGTTGGCGCCAATGCGACAGGTCGCGGCATGGCGATCGTGACCCTCGGCGTCTCACTCGCCACCATTGCCGCGCCGTCGATGGGTGCGTTGATCAGTGACTGGCTGGGATGGCGCAGCGCCATGGCCATGACGGCGGGGCTGGCCGCGCTTGCCATGCTGCTGCAGCTTCTCAGCCTGCCGACCTTGCCTGCGGCGGCAAGCAACAGCCTTGCAGACGTCTTTCGGCTGACACGGCGGCGTGGCATCCAACTCGGCATGCTTGCCATTGTTCTGCTGATGACCGGGCATTTTGCCGGCTCGGTCTATGTGCGCCCGTTCCTCGAACAGGTGACGCTCCTCACAACCGGGCCGATTGCCCTGGCGCTGCTCGGGTTTGGCATCGCCGCTGTGATCGGCAATATTGCCGGTGGCCGCCTGGCCGACACCAACATCCACATGGCCCTCGCAGTAACCGCCGCGTTGATGGCGTTTGCGGCACTCGCTTTGGTGCTTTGGGGCGCGCAAACCGGCGTTGCCTTCGGCTTTGTTACGCTGTGGGGCTTCGCCTTCGGCATGGCGCCGGTGGTGCTGCCGACCAATATGTCCCGCGCGGCGCCTGATGCGCTGGAAGCAGCAGGCAGCCTGATGGTCACTTCCTTCCAGGTTGCCATCACCGTCGGTGCGGTTATCGGCGGTTATGTCGTGGACACCTATGGCGCTACGGGGCCTTTGACCCTAACCGCCGTCCTTGCCGCGGCGACGGCCGCACTGGCGCTGCTGCAGCCTCGTGGCTGAAACCTTGCTTCGTCTGACACGGACGGCCTCAATCAGGCCGTCCGCGCCGTTGCAGCAGCGCTGCACAAGTTTATGCGCCGCACACGTTGCGTTTTGCCGCAATCGGCGGCTATGGGACGCCAGGCTTCGGCCGTTGGAAGGCAGCGACGATCAAGTTCTGCCTTCGTGAGGAGAATGACTGACATGAAGAAGTTTTTGCTCGTCGGCGTGGGTGTCGCCATGCTTGCCGCATCGGCCTGTTCGAAGGCGCCTGAATGCACGCAGGAGATTGCCGCCAAGAAGGCGCAGGAGATGACCGCCGCGCTGCAGGAGGCGATCACCAAGGATCCGTCCAAGGCCGCCGACCTAACCGCCAAGGTGCAGGCTGTGACGACCAAATATCAGGGCGCCACCACGCCGGCCGACGCCTGCAAGGCCTATGACGAGCTGACGGCCGCCATCAAGGGCTGATTCTTCGTTCGGAAATTGAGAAAGGCGGTGGCTCGAGTAGCCGCCGCCTTTTTTGCTGGCGTTCTTAAAGCGCATCGCGCTGACACGAAGGACGGCCGGCACGCACAGGACCCTGACACGTTGGCCTTGCTGTGGCTTGGGCCGTCGGAGACGCTGACATCGTCGGTTGCGCGCCACATGTCCGATCGCGGCAGAAAGGTGCCGCACCGAGCGGCCCGTGCTTGAGGAGCGCCAACCCGGCCGCAAGGTGGCCTGTCATTTCCCGACATCGAGCTGAGCGGAACAGCTATCGCGCAGTGCAACCCCGTTCCGCGCATTTTGGGGGAACCGCTTGAGAGTCAGTTTTTGGCGATGGAGCCAACTTCGACGGCATCGACGCGCTTGAGGCTCATGCCGATGACCGGCACCAGCTGCTGGTCGACGCGCACGGCGATAGTCACCGTCATCGAATTGTCGTCGGGAATGCGGGCCTGCATGACGCCGCGCAATTGGTTGCGGTTGATGGTGAAGACGACTTTGCGGGCATCGACCACATTGCCGCCGATGATGTCCAGGCCCGACCCCGCGGCGCCGCCCATGAAATTGCCCTTGTAGTCGCGGCCCTTGCGCTCGACGGTCGCCGACATTTTCTGGGTGAAGACACCGACGCGGCAGTCGCCATCGAGCGTCATGCCGGTCTTGTTGTCCGGCGTCGAGCCGTCGAAGCTGCAGGTGAACTTCGTGCCCTTGTATTTGCCGGCGATGATTTCGCCCGGGCCGACCCATTTGCCTTCAACGGTGCGGAAGAACTGCTTGTCGGGCTCGGCTGCAAAGGCTTTCCCGGTCGGGCCCAGAGGTGCTGCAAGCGCGACCAGGGGCAGGACGCAGGACAAGATTACGCTTTTCATAGACGACACCCGGCAACAAGGAGGCTGTTGTTGGACGACCATGAACAAGATTGGTTAATGCTTGGTGACCGCGAGAGGGCGTTCACTTGCTTGAGGCGGGTGCTTCATTCTCTTTTTTGGCCGCAAACGAGGTCAGCGCCGACAGGAAATCGCCCATACCCGGCCGCCTGCCGGCAATGAAGGGCAGGGGCCGCGCCGTCTCCATGGCAGCAATGCCAATACGCGCCGTCATCATGCCGTTTACCACGCCTTCGCCGAGTTTCGCCGACAGTCGGGCGGCAAGGCCATGGCCGACGATCTGCTGGACGAAGCTGTCGCCGACGGCGATCGAGCCGGTCACCGCCAGATGGGCAAGAACGCTGCGCGCCAGCCGGAAAAAGCCCAGCGTGCCCGGCCTGCCGCCGTAGAGTTCGGACAAGCGGCGGATCAGGCGCCCGGCCTCGAACACGACATAGGCAACGTCTACGAGTGCGCGGGGGCTGACGGCGGTGACCAGCGACACGCGTTTGGCTGCTTCGAGGATCATCACCTTGGCTCTCGCATCGAGCGGCCCGAGAATCTCGGCCTCGGCCAGTCGCACCAGATTGCCGCCGTCGATGATCTCGCCGCGCAATTCGGCCAGGGAGCGCCTGCCGGCCGCGGTTTCGGGTTTCGCAGCGACAAAGGCCGAAAGCTCTTCGACGACGGCCCTTGCAGCCTTCGGATCGTCGCGCGCCACGGCATCGAGCGCCCGCTTTTGCAGTTTTTCGACCTCGGCCAGCCGGGCAATAGCCAGGAATTCCCGCACCAGCACGACCGCGAGCGCCAACACGACAATTGCGGCCATTGCCGCTGCCAGCCAACCCAGCCACTCTGCGCGCTCGAACAGGTCGCGGATGAGCTGGTCGGTCCACAGGCCGACGGCGAGCGAAACCAGCACGCCGGCCGCGCCGAAAAACAGGCTGGAAAACAGCGAGCGCCTGCGCGGTGCGGTCGCCGGCGGCGGTTCGGCGGCGACAATGTCGGGTTCGTCGAAGACATCGATCTCGGCCGGCACGACGACGGCGCGCGGCTTGCGCGGCGGCTCGGCATGGGGGCGGCGCGTTTCCTGCTTCGGTCCGGCCTCCGGCTCGATGCGGAAAGCTGCCGGTCTGCGGGGCGCGGTCATGCCAGATGGTCTCCGATCAGGAACTGCAAGGCGCGGTCGAGCCTGATATGCGGCAGCGACAGCGTGACGCCTTCGGCGGTGCGTTCGAGCTTTGGCGGGCGAAAGCGCACGAAACGGATCGCCGGATCGTCGCTGCTCTGCCGATGGTCAGATTCGGAAACGTCGAAAACCTCATCAATTTTTTCCGGCAAGTCCCCCGGAAATATCGCGGTTTCGGTTTTGCCATCGAAGGTTTCGTCGTTGATCTTCTCGCCTTTCAGCGGCGTGCCGATGATCACCGGCAGGGTGTCGCGGCCTTGCTTGACCGTGCCTTCGCGCGTCGCGCGCACCGCCGCCATGGCGACCACGTCGACATCGGCACCGGTGAAATTTGCCCGCGCCACGGCGCGGTCGGCAAGCCGCCGCACGATTGCCTGCAGCCGGTCATGGCTTTCGTGATGCAAATGGTCGGCCTTGGTCGCGGCAACCAGAATGCGGTCGATGCGGCGTGAAAACAGGTCGGTGAGGAAATTGCCTCGGCCAGGACGGAAACAGGAGAGGATTTCGGTCACCGCGCGTTCCAGGTCGGCCATCGCGCCAGGGCCGGCGTTCAGCGCCTGCATGGCGTCGATCACCACGATCTGGCGGTCGAGGCGGGTGATGTGTTCGCGGAAGAACGGTTTCACCACATGCGTCTTGTAGGCCTCGTAGCGGCGCTCCATCATCGCTTGCAGCGAGCCGGACCGCGGCCGTTTCTCACCCTTGAGCAGCAAGGGCGCGAAGGTCAGCGCCGGCGATCCCTCGAGGTCGCCAGGCATCAGGAAACGGCCGGGCGGCAAGGTCGAAAGCGCCCGCTCGTCGAGCTTGCAGGCCTTGAGGTAGGCGGCAAAACTCTCGGCGAGGCGCCGCGCCGTCATCTCGTCGGCTTCGGCATTGGGTTCGATCCTCGCCGACAGCGCCCGCCAGTCCTGCGACAGGTCGGCCCGCACCGGCAGCATCGCCATCTCGAACGCCTCGCGCGAAAAATCGGCGAAGGATTTGCCGAGCAGCGGCAGGTCGAGCAGCCATTCGCCGGGGTAGTCGACGATGTCGACCGACAATCGGCCGCTGGAAAACATCCGGTTCCAACCGGAGGCAGACTCATATTCGATGGTGAGCCTGAGTTCCGAAATGGCGCGCGTCGAGTCCGGCCAGACACGGTCGTTGACCAGGGCGGAGATATGGTCCTCGTACTGAAAACGCGGCACGGCATCGTCCGGCTGTTCCTCGAGGAAGGCGCGAGCGATCCGTCCCGACTTCTGCGCCTCGAACAGCGGCAGGCGCCCACCATGGATGAGATTGTGGACAAGGGCGGAGATGAACACTGTCTTGCCGGCGCGCGAAAGGCCGGTAACGCCCAGCCGAAGCGACGGCGAAAAAAGCCCGCTCGCACGCCCCGACAGCGTATCCAGGGCAATTCTCGCTTCGTCGGTGAAAGTGGTCAGCGATGATGCCAAAATCTGTTCTCTCGAGGCTTCCGTTCGCCCGATATAGGCTTTGCATCTCCAGTTTGAAATGGCGCCTGGACCTGGCCGGTTTCCGCTCAGAGATCGGCGGGCGTCAGGAAGGCTTCGAGATAGCCCGAACCTTGCGCGGCGTCGGTGAGGGTACCGTCGAAGCGCACGACCGCAAGGCCGGAGGTCGGGAAACCATGGTTCATGATGGCCCGCGCGGCCTCGTCGCCATCGCCCGAGACCGCCATGGCAAGGTCTTCCGTCATCGGATTGTGGCCGATGACCAGCAGCGAGCCGGGGCCGCCATTGCTGCGGATGATGGCGAGGTAGCCGGCGGCATCCTCGCTGTAGAGCGTGTCGAAGAACAGCACCCGGCCGGTATCGGTGTGGCCGGCGATGCCTTCCAGCGTCTGGCGCGCCCGCTTGGCGTTGGAGCAGAGCGTGATATCGGGGATGTAGTTGCGGGCACGCATCGCAGTCCCCATCATTTCGGCATCGGCAATGCCGGATGCGTCGAGCGGGCGATCGAAGTCGCGCACGCCGGGAAGGGCCCAGCCAGCCTTCGCATGCCTCAACAGATACAGTCTGCTCACCGGACCCCCAATGGTGTGCTGCCCACCAATGACACAACTGGATTAGCCACGAGAAAGGCCTGAGGCACAATGGGCGGCGACGCCCAAGCGCAGCGAATCATGTGCGAATTCGCCCGCGCCCTTGCTATGGAAGGCTTTGCTGAGGATCGCCCGCGCGGCATTAACAATTGCGTGAAACGCGCGCGGATTACGCTTGTGCAGCCTTCTCTGCGCGAATATATAGGCGCCAAATTTGGGGTTGTTGGGTGAGTCGAATGAACGATATCGTTACAGCCAATTACGTACCCTCCGAAGACGAGCCGTTCATGAACGAACGGCAGAAATCCTACTTTCGCCTGAAGCTCGTCACCTGGAAGACCGACATACTGCGCGAAGCGCGCGAAACCCTCGAAATCCTGCAGCAGGAAAACGCCAACCATCCCGATCTCGCCGATCGCGCTTCCTCGGAAACCGACCGCGCCATCGAGCTTCGGGCCCGCGACCGCCAGCGCAAGCTCATTTCAAAGATCGATTCGGCGCTGCAGCGCATCGATGAAGGCACATACGGCTATTGCGAGGAAACCGGCGAGCCGATCGCGCTGAAGCGGCTGGATGCGCGTCCGATCGCGACCTTGTCGATCGAAGCGCAGGAGCGCCACGAACGCCGTGAGAAGGTCTATCGCGACGATTGAGCCGCTGCCGTCAGGCAGGACTGTTTCATCAGAAATGGCCGGGTTTCCCGGCCATTTCTGTTTTTGGCCGAAGGGTTTAGTCCGCCCCCAAGTTAAAGCGCGTCGCGCTGAAACGGACGACACGCTTAAGCGGCGTTCGATCGGCAATCGGCAAGATGTGACGGTTCGCCGGGCTTTACCGTTTCTGGCTGGCGAGTTCGCCGAGCAGCTTGGTCATCTCGTCGTCGAGAGACTGCGGTGCCTTCGCAGCCGGCTTGCTTGCCGGTTTGGGGTGCGAATCGTCGAGCGAGACCTCGAGCTCCCGCATCAGGGTATCGTCGATGGACTCATGCTTCGGTGGCGGGGCCTGCCGGGCAGTATTGGCGGCGGAGCCATAGGCCGGCAGCGGTGTCACATTGCTCGCCTGGTAGATTTGAGCCGGTTTCGGCGCCGGTGCGGCCTGGCGCGGCGGAACGGCGGCTGGAGCAGCCCTTACCGGTTGCGGCGGTGGCGCCTGCCTTGCGGGCGCGGTGGGAGCGGGTTGTGCTGCGCGCGGCCGCGGCGCCTGTTGCTGCTGGCCAACACCGCCATCGCCGGTCAATGCCGGACGGCGTGGCGCTGCAAGCCTGATATCGCGCTCGACGACGACGTCGGTTGGGCCGCCGATCAAAAGCAGGTGTTCGATGTCGTCGCGACGGATGAGCACCAGCCGGCGGTGGCTGTCGACCGCCGTCGCGTCCATGACCGCCAGCCGTGTCTTGCGGTTCCTGCCGCCGGCAACGAAGGTGCCGAAGGTCAGGTTGCGGACCAGCCTGATGATGATGAGCACGATGACCAGCAGGACAAGCGCGGCAAACGTCCACAGCAGCGCTGCGGCATATCCGGGACCCGCCACATTATCCAGCCACTGCATCGGTGCCCCCAATCGGCTTTTGAAGTGGAGGGACACTAGACCGTTGCGGCCAGCCACCGCAAGTTGCCTTCACGCTTCGTGAACAGCTTGAAAACACCGACGCGTCATTTTTATCCGACATTTGCCGCCAAGGCCTTTTCCGGATTAGGAGAATGTGATTCAACCGGCCGGGGGCGGTGTCGGACAACTCACGAGCAGGGGGCATATGGCCAGGGAAACGCGAGGCGATTTCTATCCGGTACCGATCGTCGATCAGAACACGCGGCCAGGCGCGGTTACCCGGCTCATCGTGTTCATCATCGTCCTGACTGGGGCCGCGATCGTTTTCGGCATTTTCCGCGAGCGTCTTGGCGATCCGTTCCTGCTCGGCATGCTGGGCGTGCTTGCCATGATCGGCGTCGGCTTCCTGTTCGCCACGGCCATCGGCTTCGTGCAGATCGCGCCGCGTTCGACCGGGGACGAACTGTCGAAGGCCTTCGTCGATTCGATGTCGCAGGGCTTGATCGTCACCGACACCAAGGGCCGCGTCGTCTACGCCAACCGGGCCTACGCCGAGATGACCGGTGCTGCGTCGGCCGCCGATCTGAAGACGGTCGAAGGCCTGCTTTCCGATGTCCCCGAAGCTTCGGTGACCATATACCGGCTGGCCTCGGGCTTGCGCGATGGCCAGGCCGGCGACGGTGAGTTCCGGCTGGCACAGTCGATCCGGCCGGGCGCCGAACCCGGCGCGCGCTGGTACCGGGCGCGGGCCCGGACCTTCAGCGTTCCCGGTCAGCGCCTGCCGATGCTTGCCTGGCAGCTTGCCGATATCTCGCAGGAACGGGCCGAGCAGGAGCGTTTCTTCCTCGACTTGCAGAAGGCCATCGACCATCTCGACCATGCGCCGGCCGGTTTCTTCTCGGCCGACCAGGAAGGCCGTGTCACCTACATCAACGCCACGCTCGCCGAATGGCTGGGCATCGATCTGGCGAGCTTCACCCCTGGCGCCGTGACACTCCCGGAAATCGTCGCCGGCGACGGCATGGCGCTGGTGCGCTCGGTCAAGGCCGATCCCGGCACCACCCGCAACGCCGTCATCGATCTCGATCTTACGACGACGACCGGCGAGGCGCTGCCGGTGCGCTTCATGCATCGGGTCTCGGCCAGCCGCGAGGGGACCAACGGTCCCACCCGCACCATCGTGCTCAACCGCACCCAGGGCGAGGACGCATCGGCCGATCTTCGGGCTTCGGAGGTACGCTTCACTCGCTTCTTCAATTCGACGCCGATGGCCATTGCCGCCGTCGACAATGGCGGCCGCATCCTGCGCACCAACGCGCCGTTCCTGTCGCTGTTTTCCTCTGTCGTCGACGGCGACGCGGTTGACCGCCGCGTGCGGCTGGACACCGTGATCCATGAGCGCGACCGGCCGGCCTTTGCCGCCGCCTTCGAGAAGGCGCGGCTGAGGCAGGCCGACATCGAGCCGATCGACACGCTGCTGCCCGGCAATGAGGAGCGTCACATCCGCTTCTACGTCAACGCCGTCGCCGACGGCACCGGCGAGGGCGCCGAGGAATCGGCCATCGTCTATGCCGTCGAGACCACCGAGCAGAAGGCGCTCGAGGGCCAGATGGCGCAGAGCCAGAAGATGCAGGCGGTCGGACAGCTCGCCGGCGGCATCGCCCACGACTTCAACAATGTGCTGACCGCCATCATCATGGCGTCGGATCTTTTGCTGACCAATCACCGGCCGTCGGACCCGTCCTTCCCCGACATCATGAACATCAAGCAGAATGCCAACCGGGCGGCCTCGCTGGTGCGGCAGTTGCTCGCCTTCTCGCGCAAGCAGACATTGCGGCCGGAAGTGCTGAACCTGACCGACGTGCTTGCCGATCTCCGGATGCTGCTTGCCCGCCTGGTTGGCAACGAGATCAAGCTGAAGGTCGACCACGGCCGCGATTTGTGGCCGGTCAAGGTCGATATCGGCCAGTTCGAGCAGGTGGTGGTCAACCTGGCCGTCAACGCGCGCGACGCCATGCCGGCCGGCGGCGACCTCACCGTGCGCACCCGCAACGTCACCGCCGAACAATGCAAGAGCTTCTCCTACCGCGAGCTCACGCCTGCCGACTATGTCGTGGTCGAGGTCGAGGATAGCGGCTCGGGCATTGCGCCGGACGTGCTGAAGAAGATCTTTGAGCCGTTCTTCACCACCAAGGAAGTCGGCAAAGGCACCGGCCTTGGCCTGTCGATGGTCTATGGCATCATCAAGCAGACCGGCGGTTTCATCTTCTGCGATTCCGAAGTCGGCAAGGGCTCGACCTTCCGCATCTTCTTGCCGCGCCATATCGTGGAGGCGAAGAAGCCCGGCGACGTCAGCGAGGCGCCGGCTGCGCCGGTGAAAGCCGCCGACAGCGCCAAGGACCTGTCGGGCTCGGCCACTGTGCTCCTCGTCGAGGACGAAGACGCCGTGCGCATGGGCGGCTCGCGGGCGCTGACCTCGCGCGGCTATACCGTCCATGAGGCCTCCTCGGGCGTCGAGGCTCTGGAAGTCTTCGAAGCACTCGGCGGCAAGGTCGATATCGTCGTGTCCGACGTGGTGATGCCGGAAATGGACGGACCGACGCTGCTCGGCGAACTGCGCAAGCGCCAGCCCGACATCAAGTTCGTCTTCGTGTCCGGCTATGCGGAAGACGCTTTCGCCAGAAACCTGCCGCCGGACGCGCAATTCGGCTTCCTGCCGAAGCCGTTCTCCCTCAAGCAGCTGGCCACCGTGGTCAAGGATGTGTTGGAGTCCTAGGGCGCCCTAATTCAAAGCTTGCGCAATGACGTGACACTGCCATGATTGCAGGCGAAACGGGCGGCGGGTTTTGGGGAGCATGTCGTGACGCCGCACAACGAGGCTGCCAGGGGCGACTATGCCGCAACGGTGCTGTTGCCGGGCGATCCGCAACGCGCCGAGTGGATGGCAAAGACATTTCTTGAGGCGCCGCGCTGCGTCAACCGCCGCCGGGGCGTACTCGGCTTCACCGGTCTCTATCGCGGCCGTCCCATCAGCATCCAGGCCACCGGCATCGGTGTCCCGTCCTTCCTGGTCTATGCGCATGAACTCCTGGATGTTCACGGCGTCAAAACGCTGATCCGCACAGGCACCTGCGGCGGCCTGACACCCCGCGTGCCGCTGCGCTCCTTGGTGATCTCGCAGTCGGTGCGCGCCGAAAGCGACCAAAGCGGCCAGGTCTTCGGCCTCTACGATGCTGCCGCCGGGCCCGATCCCGGCCTGTTCGCCCACGCTTTGGCCTGCGCCGCCCAGCTCGGCATCGACCACCAGGCCGGGCTGACCATCTGCAGCGATGTCTTCTACCACCCTGAAGGGCGCGACCGCTTTGCCGAAGCGCAGGCGCTTGGCGCTCTCGCTGTCGATATGGAAACCAGCGCACTCTACCGAATCGCGGCGCATTTCGGCGCCCGCGCGCTGTCGCTGCTGACCGTCGTCGACAACATCGTGACCGGCGAACAGACTGCCTATTCCGAACGTCAGGCGCTGTTCACCGATATGGCGCGGCTCGGGCTCGACGTTGCGGCGGAAGGCTAGCTTCCTCAGGCCGCTTCGCGCTTCGGCGTCAGCTCATCCATGTCTGGCCGGTGACCGCGCAGATAGAGCGCGCAGGTGGTACGCAGCATCGACGCGAAGTTGGGAATGGCGCCGTTGATCTCGATCGCCTCGTCATAGAGTTTTGAGATGAACTTCGGCGTCGTCAGGCCTTGGCTGTCGGCAATTTCGTCAAGCAGCGCCCAGAACGTTCCTTCAAGCTGGATACTCGTAGAGTGACCGTCGATGCGGATCGACCGGTTGATCTGTCGATAGCCTTCCGGATCCTGCCCGGCAAAAACCCTGCACATCCTTACCTCCCGATATTGTTGGTTTTGGGCGCAGCGTGTCGCGCCTTCAAGTTATGGTTGTCCCTGCATGTTCGGCCTTGTGGGCCGAATCGGCAATCGGACTTTCGTCTTTAGGCGCAGGCATAGCAGCGATTGCAAATTTAGCCGTGGTAACCGGCTGCCACCACCTTTCGCGCGTGCCGCCCATAATCGCCTCCAGCATGCAGCGGCGGAGACTGATTTGGCGAAGGCAATCCATTCCATGATCCGGGTTCTCCAAGAGGCCAGATCCGTCGATTTCTACAGAAACGCTTTCGGGCTCGATGTCGCCGACAGGCTGGATTTCGAGACATTCACGCTGATTTACCTTGCCAACGCCGAAACGGGGTTCGAGCTCGAACTCACCGTGAACAAGGGCCGCACCGAGCCTTATGAGCTAGGCGATGGTTACGGCCATCTGGCGGTCTCGGTGTCCGATCTCGACAGTGAACACGACCGGATCGGCGCGCTCGGCCTCAACCCCAAGAAGATCGTCGAATTCAACCGCGACGGATCGCTGATCGCCCGCTTTTTCTTCATCGAGGACCCCGACGGCTACAAGATCGAGGTTCTGCAGCGTGGAGGCCGCTTCCAGTAGGGGATTATCGGCCGCATTCAGCCGCGCAACGCCAGCAACGGCGCTGTTCAAGGGCGCAAACAGCAAGCAGGGAGGAACAAAATGGTCACGATCTATGACGCGAGGCTCTCACGTCGTGAACTTCTCAAACGCGGCGGCATCGGCGCGTTGCTCGTCATTTCCGGCAGCGCCGTCATCAGCCCTGAAAATGCCTGGGGGCTCGAGACATCGGCGCTCAAGCCCGAAACCATGGCGACGCTGATCCAGATGGCGCGCGACATCTATCCGCACGATCAGGTGCCCGACAAATACTACGCCACCGCCGTAAAAGGCCATGACGAGCAGGCCGGCAAGGACGCTGCCTACAAGACGATGATCGAAGACGGCATCGCCGACCTCGACAAGAAGTCGGGCGAGGGCGGCTATCGCGGCCTCGGCTGGGAGGAGCAGCGCGTTGCCGTGCTGCAGCAGATCGAGGCGACGCCGTTCTTCCAGTCCGTCCGCGGCGGCCTCGTCGTCAGCCTCTACAACCAGCAGGAGGTGTGGCCGATCTTCGGCTACGAAGGCGAATCCTACTCCAAGGGCGGCTACATCGCGCGCGGTTTCGACGACATAGAGTGGCTCTGAGCCCTCCGTCGTTCTGAAACCCCGCAAACAGGAATTCATGGGAGGAAACCATGGCAGCATCATTTGATCTCAACAACGATGGCGTGGTCGTGATCATCGGCTCCGGCGCCGGCGGCGGCACGCTCGGCAACGAACTCGCCCAGAAAGGCGTCGATGTCGTCATCCTCGAGGCCGGCGCGCGCCACGAATACGAGGATTTCATCAACGACGAGTGGGGTTCCTTCAGCCAACTCGCCTGGACGGACAAGCGCACAACCTCAGGCGACTGGCGGGTGTCGAAGGATTTCCCCAATTTGCCGGCCTGGATCGTCAAATCGGTCGGCGGCTCGACCACGCACTGGGCCGGCGCCTCGCTGCGCTTCCAGGAGCATGAGTTCAGGACGCTCTCGACCTACGGCAAGCTGGAAGGCGCCAACCTGCTGGACTGGCCGGTCACATTGGCCGAGATGGAGCCGTACTACGCCAAGGCGGAAGCCAAGATGGGCGTCACCGGCACCAATGGCTGGCCGCGGCTGCCCGGCAACAACAACTTCAAGGTGCTCAAGGCCGGCGCCGACAAGCTCGGCTATAAGGAATGTCATACCGGCAACATGGCAATCAATTCGGTCGAGCGCGACGACCGCAACTCCTGCCAACAGACCGGCTTCTGCTTCCAGGGTTGCAAATGGGGCGCCAAATGGTCGACGCTCTACACCGAGATTCCCAAAGGTGAGGCGACCGGCCATCTCGAGGTCCGGCCAAACGCCATGGCGATCAAGATCAACCATGACGCTAGCGGAAAAGTGACCGGCGTCGTCTATGCCGACAAGGACGGCAATCTGCAGGAGCAGAAGGCCCGCATCGTCGCCGTCGCCGGCAACTCGATCGAAAGCCCGCGCCTGCTGCTGAACTCCGAGTCAGCGAAGTTTCCGCAAGGGCTTGCCAATTCGTCGGGGCAGGTCGGCAAGAACTACATGCGCCACACCACCGGTTCGGTCTACGCCATCTTCGACCAACCGGTGCATATGTATCGCGGCACCACCATGGCCGGCATTATCCGCGACGAGGCGCGGCACGATCCCTCACGCGGCTTTGTCGGCGGCTATGAATTCGAGACGCTGTCGCTCGGCTTGCCCTTCATGGCCGCCTTCCTCAATCCCGGCGGCTGGGGCCGTTCCTTCACCACCGCGCTCGACCACTATGATCACATGGCTGGCCTGTGGATCGTCGGCGAGGACATGCCGCGCGCGGAAAACCGCATCACGCTGCACAAGGACGAGAAGGACGCGCACGGCATGCCGATCGCCGACGTGCATTTCGATGATCATCCCAACGACACGGCGATGCGCAATCATGCCTACAAGCAGGCCACAGCGCTTTACGATGCGGTCGGCGCGACGCGCTCCTTCCCGACGCCGCCCTATCCCTCAACCCACAATCTCGGCACCAACCGGATGAGCGAAAAGGCGGAAGACGGCGTCGTCAACAAGCACGGCCAGGCGCACGACATCAAGAACCTGTTCGTGTCGGACGGCAGCCAGTTCACGACCGGTGCGGCTGAAAATCCGACGCTGACGATCGTGTCGCTGGCTATCCGCCAGGCCGAATACATCGCTTCGCAAATGTCGGCCAAGACGATCTGAGCCGTCCTCCCGGATCGCTACGCGGAACGCGCATGGCGCGTTCCGCCCGTTTTTCCTAGGACTCACTATGCGCCGACCGGCTGTCCGTCCCTGCGGCGGATGGCGACGACGGAAGGTCGCGGCAACTGGCCGTCTTTGAAATCGGGCCATAGCGTCTGCACCTTGTCGAGCGTCTCGGCATCTTCCGCAGGGTGCTGCACCGACAGGAACAAAGTCGTGCCGTCCGGCGTGAAGCACGGGCCGGTCGCTTCGGCGCCGTGCGGGCAGGTGAACAGCAGCTTCGGCAGGCCGCGCGCCGCACCTTCGGTGTCGACGCCATAGACGCCGTCCGGCAGGTCGAAATCATTGGCGCCGTCCGTCGCCACCCACAGCCGCCCCGCCGGGTCGAAGGTGATGTTGTCGGGGCAGACGAACCAGCCATTGTCCGACGTATCCGGATGAAAAGTGGCGCCGACCTTGGCATCTTTCGGGTTGCCGCAGAGCACGAACAGGTCCCAGGCATACTTTTCCGCCGTGTGGTCGGCATCCGCGCCGCGGCCGCCGGGCGGGATCAGTTCGACAATATGGCCCCACAGGTTCTCCGGCCGCGTGTTGGCCGGATTGACCTTCGACTGGTCGCGCTTCTTGTTCTTGGTCATCACCGCATAGACGCGGCCGGTCACCGGATTGGTCTCGATGTCCTCGGGCCGGTCCATCGGCGTGGCGCCGAGCGCATCTGCCGCAAACCGCGTCTTCAACAGCACCTCGGCCTGGTCGGCAAAACCGTTCTCGACGGTAAGCTTGCCCTGGCCGTGCACCAACGGCAGCCACGTCATCGAGCCATCGGCATCGAAGCGGGCGACCGACAGCACGCCATCGTCGAGCAGATCGGCGCCGGAGGCCGGGTTGGCCTTGTCATAGGCCTTGGCCGAGACGAAGCGGTACATATATTCGAAATAGTCGTCGTCACCCATATAGACGACAACGCGGCCGTCCTTGTTGAGGACCACGGTCGAGGCCTCATGCGACATGCGGCCAAGTGCCGTGCGCTTCACCGGCTTGGACTGAGGATCGTAAGGGTCGATCTCGACCACCCAGTCGAAGCGGTTGGCCTCGTTCGGTTCCTTGTCGAGGTTGAAGCGGTCATGGAAGCGGCCGCGGCCATAGATGTCGGAGCCGTCGAAGCCGTAACGGTCGAGCAGGTCGCTAGTCGGCGCCTTTTTCGGGTCGCCGCCGAAAATGTCGGACACGCCTTCCTCGCAGGTCAGCACCGTACCCCAGGGGGTGAAACCGCCGCTGCAGTTGTAGCTGGTGCCGAGCACTTTGGTGCCAGTCGCGTCGGCCGAGGTCTTCATCAGCGCATGGCCGGCAACCGGTCTGGAAACGGTCATTTCGGTGTTGGCGGTGATGCGGCGGTTCAGCGGACTGTCGGCTACGGTTTCCCACTTGCCGTCCTTCAATTGCACCTCGACGATCGAATGGCCCATCGCGGCCATGCCGAGATCGACCTGTTCCCTGGTCATCGTCTTGCCGGCATCGCCCTCGGTCATCCCCGGAAACATCACATTGGGCGAGATGTATTCGTTGTTGACGCAGAGCAGGCCATGATCGGAATTCACCGTGCCCTTCGGCAGCGGCATGAAGGCGATGTAGTCGCAATTGTAGCCGAAGCGCTTTTCCTGTTCCTCCGCCGCGACCTTGTTGCCGTCGAATTCGGCGAGGCCAGCTGCAAGCGGATCGCCCCAGCGCGCGACGATGGTCGTCTCATAGCCTTCGGCGGCGGCATGGGTCTTGTCGTAGACCCGCTTCAGCTCGGGAAAGCCGAGCGTCGACTGCGCTGCGGCGGCATGCGTTTCGCCGGCAAACAAGGAGCCGACAAAGCTGCCGCCGGCAATCAGCGCGCCGGAGGCGAGGCTGCCTTTCAAAAGAGACCGGCGCGAGACGCGCTCGGCAATGATTTCGCGGATGACGGGGGAGGATGAAGACGGTGTATTGGCCATGGTGTCTGCCTCTCAGGGTGGATGTTACGGCGCACCGTTGCCCTAGTCTGCTTAGGCAACATTCACATGACATAAGAGGAAGGTTTTGCCGCAACTGGGCGCGGCACTACGCATCGCTCAGCCCTTGGTGCAGGTCGAGGCGGTGAAGGCGCCGTCGGGCTGCTTCAGAATGATGTCGAATGACGGGGCGGTCTCGCCGTCCAGTGTTGCCTGTGTCATGGAGACGGAGTTGCCACCGGTGGTATAGCCGCCCAGCGGCCCGAGCCAGGTTATCTCGCCATTGGCATTCATCTGATAGTTGTAGCCTTGCGTCGCGGTGCCGAATGTCACCGGGCCGGTATAGACATTGCCCTTGATGGTGATGTCGCCGAGGTTGAGGAAGGCGCCGAGCAGGTAGACCTCGCAATGATAGGTGCCGTCCGGAAGCTTGCCCTCGCTGAAATCGGCGCGCGCGGCGCCGCTCGTTGCCATCAGCAGCAGGATGCCGGAAATGCGTGAGATGCGAGATGTCATGACGTCTCTCTTTTGAAGGGCGAGCTTGCCCTATTTTTGCGCGGTGCCGCAACATTGTTCGCCCGGAAACCACGGCCGGAGATCAAAAACTAGGCATTTGTCTCAATTGGGCGAAAATTAGGCAAAAGTCGTGTGCGCTGCGCAAATTTGCCTCAATCAATTTTTACCGGCTGCCTTGTTGTCTCTCCAGGCTAATATACCAACGGCCTGATAACGCTCGGCTATTACATCTTTATGAGCGGCGCCTTCGCGTTTGGCACGGCAGTTGCTTTGCATTGTCGCGGTGCAATCAAACAGCTTGGGAGTCTTCGGTATGAGGGGTAATTTCTCCACAATAACAAAAATGTTTTCGGCGGGCGTGATCGCCGCCGGCCTGTCGATGTCGTCTCCGGCCAAGGCCGCCGAAGACACGATCAAGGTCGGCATTCTGCATTCGCTATCGGGGACCATGGCGATTTCGGAGACGACGCTGAAAGACGCCATGCTGATGCTCATCGAAGAGCAGAATGCCAAGGGCGGTCTGCTCGGCAAGAAGCTCGAGGCGGTCGTTGTCGATCCGGCCTCCAACTGGCCGCTCTTTGCCGAAAAGGCGCGCGAGCTGATCTCGAAGGACAAGGTCGCCGCCGTGTTCGGCTGCTGGACCTCGGTGTCGCGCAAATCGGTGTTGCCGGTGTTCTCGGAACTCGACAACATCCTGTTCTACCCCGTCCAGTATGAGGGCGAGGAAAGCGAGCGCAACGTGTTCTACACCGGCGCCGCCCCGAACCAGCAGGCGATTCCCGCTGTCGATTATCTCATGAGCGAAGACGGTGGCTCGGTGAAGCGCTGGGTGTTGGAAGGCACCGACTACGTCTATCCCCGCACCACCAACAAAATCCTCGAGGCCTATCTGAAGGCCAAGGGCGTCGCCGCCGAAGACATCATGGTCAACTACACGCCGTTCGGCTTCTCCGACTGGCAGACCGAAGTCTCCGCAATCAAGAAATTCGGCTCGGCCGGCAAGAAGACCGCCGTCGTCTCGACCGTCAATGGCGACGCCAACGTTCCGTTCTACAAGGAACTCGGCAACCAGGGCATCAAGGCCGAGGACATCCCGGTCATGGCCTTTTCGGTCGGTGAGGAAGAACTGGCCGGTCTCGATACCGCGCCGCTGGTCGGCCATCTCGCTGCCTGGAACTATTTCGAGAGCGTCGACACACCCGAAAACAAGAAGTTCATCGCCGACTGGCATAAGTTCATCAAGAATGACAAGCGCACCACCAACGACCCGATGGAAGCTCACTATATCGGCTTCAACATGTGGGTGAAGGCGGTCGAAAAGGCTGGCACCACCGATCCCGACAAGGTCATCGACGCCATGGTCGGCGTGTCCGTGCCGAACCTCACCGGCGGCTATTCGACCATGATGCCGAACCATCACATCACCAAGCCGGTGCTGATCGGCGAGATCCAGGCCGACGGCCAGTTCGAGACCGTGTCGCAGACGCCCGGCCTCGTGATGGGCGACGAATGGTCCGACTATCTGCCCGATTCCAAGGACCTGATTTCGGATTGGCGCGCGCCTCTGTCCTGCGGCAACTTCAACGTTGCCACCGGCAAATGCGGCGGCAAGGGCACGAACTGATCCCTCCCGGGACTGACCGATCGTGGACGCGTCCACGATCGGTACCGCCAAGCGTCCGGGCGCTTCAGCCCGCCCGGACGCGGAATTTCCCCACAGAAGAGTCTGAACGGATGATCCTGTTGCGCACTCTCGGCCTCATGCTGGTGTTCCTGGTGGCAAGCCTATTGCCGTCGAACGCAGCCGAAGCCGATCTGCGCGCCATCGTCGCCAAATTCGCCACGGGCACGGGCTTTGCCACCACTGAGGCTGTTGTGCGCGAACTTGCCGCCACCGGCGATCCGCTGGTTGAACGGCCGCTTGCAGCCCTCGCCGAAGGCAATCTCTACATTCGTAAAGCCGATTCAGCCGTCTTCGTCGGCAGTGAGGCCGCCGACAGCGTCACGCTGCTCGACCCGCTGAGCGGCGAGAAAGCCGGCGACGCCGCCAAGGCCGACATCACCAAGATCAAGGTCAACAACACGCTGCGTCGTGTCATCCGAGATGCGCTGGGAACGCTGACGTTGCGCGCGAAAGATCCTTCTGTCCGCATCGCCGCCGCCGACACCATGTTCAAGACCCCCGATGCCGCCAATATCGAGCCGCTCGATGCAGCCATTGCCGCCGAGACCGACGCCAAGGTCAAGGCATTGTTCGAACAGGCGCGCGCGGCATCGGTGCTGGTCTCCGACAAGCCGGAGGCCGACAAGCTTGCCGCCATTGCCCTGATCGGCGCGCGCGGCGACCGCGACGCGGTCTCGCTGCTCACCGCGGTCGAGGCCAATGCGCAAGGCGCGGTCAAGGATGCCGCGACGGCGGCAATCGCCAGCATCAATTCGAGCCTGGCGCTGTGGGATGCCGGCCAGAACATATGGTACGGCATCTCGCTTGGCTCGGTGCTGCTGCTGGCCGCCATCGGCCTCGCCATCACCTTCGGCGTCATGGGCGTCATCAACATGGCGCATGGCGAGATGGTGATGCTCGGCGCCTACACCACCTTCGTCGTCCAGCAGGTGATCCGAACCTCATTCCCCGGCCTGTTCGACTGGTCGCTGGTGATCGCGCTGCCGCTCGCCTTCCTGGTTGCCGCTTCCGTCGGCCTGATCATCGAGCGCGGCGTCATCCGTTTCCTCTACGGCCGGCCGCTGGAAACGCTGCTCGCAACCTGGGGCGTCTCGCTTGTCCTGCAGCAGGCGGTGCGCTCGATCTTCGGACCGACCAACCAGGAGGTCGGCAACCCCTCCTGGATGTCGGGATCGTTCGATGTCGGCCAACTCGCCGTCACCTGGAACCGCCTCTGGATCCTGGTCTTCGCGCTCACCGTCTTCGGCGTGCTGCTCTTTGTTATGAAGCGCACGCCCTGGGGCCTGCAGATGCGCGCCGTCACCGCCAACCGCCGCATGGCCGCCTCGATGGGCATCAGGACGCCTTGGGTCGATGCGCTGACCTTTGCGCTCGGCTCCGGCATTGCCGGCATTGCCGGCGTCGCGCTCAGCCAGATCGACAATGTCTCGCCCAATCTCGGCCGCGGCTACATCATCGACAGCTTCATGGTCGTGGTCTTCGGCGGCGTCGGCAATCTCTGGGGCACGCTGGTCGGCGCCTTCTCGCTCGGCATCGTCAACAAGGTTCTCGAACCCTATGCTGGCGCGGTGCTCGGCAAGATCGTCGTGCTGTTGCTGATCATCCTGTTCATCCAGAAGCGCCCGCGCGGCCTGTTCGCGCTCAAGGGCAGGGCGGTGGAAACATGATCACGGGACGCTTCTTCGCCGCGGGTGCCGACCGTCGCATCGCCATCACTATTTTCATCCTGCTGACGGCCGCCATTATCGTGCCGCTGCTCAACCTCGCAGTGTCGCCGCAAAGCGCGTTCTATATTCCGTCCTACATCGTCGCGTTGACGGGCAAGTACCTCTGCTATGCATTGCTTGCCTTGGCGCTCGATCTCGTCTGGGGCTATTGCGGCATCCTCTCGCTCGGCCATGGCGCCTTCTTCGCCCTCGGCGGCTATGCGATGGGCATGTACCTCATGCGCCAGATCGGCTCGCGCGGCGTTTACGGCAATCCGATCCTGCCCGATTTCATGGTGTTCCTGAACTACAAGGAATTGCCCTGGTTCTGGACCGGTTTCGACCACTTCTGGTTCGCCGCCATCATGGTGCTGGCGGTGCCCGGCCTGCTCGCCTTCGTCTTCGGCTGGTTCGCCTTCCGCAGCCGCGTCACCGGCGTCTATCTCTCCATCATCACCCAGGCGATGACCTACGCGCTGCTGCTCGCCTTCTTCCGCAACGACATGGGTTTCGGCGGCAACAACGGCTTGACCGATTTCAAGGATATTCTGGGCTTCAACGTGCAGGCCGACGCCACCCGCTCGGCCCTGTTTGCCGCCAGCGCCATCATACTCGCGCTCGCCGTCTTCATCACCTGGGCGATCGTCGGCTCCAAATACGGCAAGCTGCTGATGGCGGTGCGCGACGCCGAGAGTCGCACCCGCTTCCTCGGCTGGCGGGCGGAGAACGTGAAGCTGTTTGCCTTCACCGTCTCGGCTGTCATGGCCGGCATCGCCGGCGCGCTCTATGTGCCGCAGGTCGGTATCATCAATCCCGGCGAATTCGAGCCGTCCAATTCCATCGAAGTCGTGATCTGGGCAGCCGTCGGTGGGCGCGGCACCATTGTCGGCCCGATCGTCGGCGCGCTGCTGGTCAACGCCGGCAAATCCTGGTTCACCGGCCTGCTGCCGGAGTTCTGGCTGTTTGCGCTCGGCGGCCTGTTCGTCGCCGTAACCCTGTTCCTGCCCAAGGGCATCGTCGGCATGTGGGATTCCTGGCGCGGTAACGCTCGGGCGATGCGGGCTGCAGCGATTGCAGAGGAAGCGGGCACAGACCCTGATGCCCCGCCGCCATCGAAGATCGTGCGCAGCGCAGCAACAACGCCCGGTGCCTGGTCCGCGTCCGGGCCTGAACCGCAGCCGGCGGAATAGAGCGATGTCGAAGTCCAACACCATCCTCTATCTCGACGGCGTCTCGGTCTCCTTCGACGGTTTCCGTGCCATCAACAATCTGTCGCTGGTGCTCGACAAGGGCGAGATGCGCGCCATCATCGGTCCCAACGGCGCCGGCAAGACGACGATGATGGACATCGTCACCGGCAAGACCCGGCCCGACGAGGGCGAAGTGTTCTTCGACGGCCAGGTCGATCTGACCCGGCACGACGAGGCGGAGATCGCCATGATGGGCATCGGCCGCAAATTCCAGAAGCCGACTGTCTTCGAAAGCCACAGCGTGGAAGACAATCTGATGCTGGCGCTGAAGGGCCCGCGCTCGATCTTTCCGGCGCTGTTCCATCGCCGCTCGGCCGCCGAAGCCAGACAGATCGACGACATCCTCGGCATCATCCGGCTGGGCGACAAGCGCCACGATCTGGCAGCCAATCTCAGCCATGGCCAGAAACAGTGGCTGGAGATCGGCATGCTGCTGGCGCAGGACCCGAAGCTGCTTTTGGTTGACGAGCCGGTCGCAGGGATGACCGATGCCGAGACCGAGGAAACCGCGCGGCTGCTCAAGGACATAGCGCGCGACCATTCGGTCATCGTCGTCGAGCACGACATGCATTTCGTGCGCGAACTCGGCGTCAAGGTCACCTGCCTGCATGAGGGCTCGGTGCTGTCGGAAGGCTCGCTCGATTTCGTCTCGGCCGACGAGCGGGTCGTCGAAGTTTATCTCGGGAGATGAGCATGGTCTGGCGGGTGCAATTCCATCGCTTCGACTTTTCGTTCCTCCGCTTCTGGAGAAGGCGCTGACATGCTCGAAGTTTCCAACGCCACGCTCCATTACGGCGCTGCTCAGGCGTTGCGCGGTGTGTCGCTGACGGCGGGTGCCGGCAAGATCACCTGCGTGCTCGGCCGCAACGGCGTCGGCAAGACCAGTTTGATGAGATCGATCGTCGGCCACCACCGGCTGACGAGCGGAAGCGTTGCCTTCGAGGGGAAGGCGCTCGACCGGAGCGCGGCGTATGATCGCGCCCGGTCGGGCATCGCATTCATACCGCAGGGCAGGGAGATCTTTCCGCTGCTGACGGTGCGCGAAAACCTGGAGTCCGGCTTTGCGCCGTTGAAGCGCGCCGACCGCAACGTGCCGGCGCATGTCTTCGAACTGTTTCCGGTGCTGAAGCAGATGCTGGGGCGGCGCGGCGGCGATCTCTCAGGCGGCCAGCAGCAGCAGCTCGCCATCGGCCGGGCGCTCGTCATGCGGCCGAAACTGCTGGTGCTCGACGAGCCGACCGAAGGCATCCAGCCCTCGATCATCAAGGACATCGGCCGCGCCATCCGCTATTTGCGCGATCAGGCCGGCATTGCGGTGCTTCTGGTCGAGCAATATCTCGATTTCTGCCGCGAGCTCGCCGACGAGGTCAACATCATGGACCGCGGCCAGATCGTCCACACCGGCCCGGCCGAAGATCTCGACCGGGCGGACGTCAGGAAGTTTCTGACGGTTTAACGCAGGTCGACGGCTGCACGGATCGTACACGTCGAAGATTGGCTGAAATGCCCACAATCACTTCGTCATTCTAGGGCGGAGCAAGGAGCGGAGCGACGCGCGCAGACCCTAGAATCCATGCCGCGACATCAGCCAAAGAGTGCCGCGATGCAGAACAAGATCGCTTCTGCGGCACATTGGCCATTCCACATTCTGCACCGTTAATGACGCTTCTTCGTCCCGGCATGGATCCCTGGGTCTTCGCTCCGCTTCGCGTCGCTACGCCCAAGGATGATGAAGTCGCGAAGGTCCGCACCCGTTGCGTCGGACTTTCGTCCGAGGCCGCCACACTCTGGCACGCCGAATACTACATGCTAGTCTTTCCTAGGCCTCGGTGAGTCGGCCGCTTCCGTATCAGTCTGGTTCTGTAGCAGATCGAGGGAATATGCTGGCTCAGCCTGCAAGTTCCACGCAAGCAAGCCACCCTAGCTTCCCTCGCAGTTCTGATTGTCGGTCAATGCGTTCAGATAATCTTGCCAGGAGAATGGGCTATGGAACGGTTCGTCGAGGACCACCAGAAACGACGGCTGACAGAGCGTGTCGACATCATCACCGCCATCAACATTCTGCGCTCGCAAGGCTACCAGCAGGATGAGCTGATCGGCGAAATCACCAAGGTTTTCTACGTCGACCTCGACACTTACAACGAGATCGTCATAGCGGCCTAAAAGCGCGTCGCGCCTGAACGGCCTCATGCGACGCGCTTTGGGGTGTTGTTTTACGTGTGGTGAGGTTCAGGCCGGCTGAATATCAGCCCAGCCTACCCGGCGCGCCGGAAGGCGAGCACACGGTTGCGGCCGCCGCGCTTGGCGCCGTAAAGCGCTTTGTCGGCGGCGCTGAGCACCTTGTCGAATTTGGTGCCGCCCTCGCTGCCGAAGGCGTAGCCGGCGCTGACCGTGCAGGACAGCAGGCGGGTCTCGGTATCGATCCGGCGCATGGCAAAACTGGCCCGGATCCGCTCGGCTATGAATTCCACCTTTTCAGGCAAGGTGCGATCGAGCACCAATGCAAATTCCTCTCCGCCCATGCGCGCGGCGACATCGCCCGGCTGGAGATTGGCGGTCAAATCCTTGGCGAACAGTTTCAGCACCTCGTCGCCGGTGGCATGGCCGAACTCGTCATTTATCGCCTTGAAGCCGTCGAGATCGAACACGATCACGGCGGTGAAGGACCGGACAGGTGTTTTGCCGTGCAGATCGAACAAAGCGCGCCGGTTGAGCAGTCCGGTCAGCGGATCGGTCAGCGCTTCGCGGCGATGATACTGCGCCAGGCGTCCCTGGTTGAGCGCCAGCGAGAGCGCGCCGATGCCGGTCATGCACGCGATGACGACGATGAGGCTGAAATCCTCGGCCCAGTTGCTCGGCGCATGGCCAAGCACCAGCCTGCCATCCCAGACAAGTGCACCGGAGCACAGCACGAAGGAAATTGCGGTGGCTGTGTAGAGCCCGGCAATGCCGAGGATCGGGGCAGGGAATTCGGTGCGGCCCTTCCAGTATTCATAGGCCGTCGCAAACAAAAGCAGCGCGGCGAAGGCATTCTCCAGCATGAAGCCCAGCCCGTCATAGCCAAGCGCCATCGGCGGCAAGGCGACTGCCAGCGAGACGCCGGCGCCGACAGCAATGCGGGGCAGCGGTGACCTCCCTGTCGTGAACTGATGGGCAGCGCCCAGCATGGTCGCGAAGCCGAGCAGCAGGAACGTGAAGCTGGCGAGGCCGAGCAGGCGTCCGGGCGCGTCGATATAGGCCTGGTAGGCGAAGACGTCGGCGACGATCAGAAGCACGCTGACCGCCCAGGTCAGCAGGAATTTTTCCGAGCGCGCGGTAAGCCAAATGCCGAACAGCGTCAGGCCGAGGCAAGCGGCGGAAAACCCGACAGCCAACAGAAGGGAACTGTAGTCGAGCGACATGCCCTCGTCCTTGCGCGCGGCGGCCGGCCTCTAGAAAGGACCCGCACCGGATTTATGCAGGAAGGAGGTATCGATAAGGTTACGATGCGCATAAGCTATCACGCTTCGGTTGATCGTAGCAATTCTGGGTTGAAACCCTTTTCAAGGGAAAGCGCTACCCGGTTTTCCGGGAAAACCGGTCCGCACTTTTCCTGGAATTGCTCCTAATGCATGTCGCCCAGAAGTGTGCCGCGGTTCTGGCACAACGGCGTGCATCAAGACAAAGACTTAAATCGCGACGCGCTTTAACCGATCAGCTCACCCGCTTCATCAGCGCCATGGCGCCGAACGGCGCGCGCACCTTGCCCTCGGTGATGAAGTAGACGAACACATCGCGCGGTTTCACCGGCGCGTCGAAAGTCGGATCGGCGCGCCGCAGATCTGCCGGCTGCTTGCCTTGCGCCCAGGTCTTCACCCGCGCTGCCCATTCGTCCAGGCCATTCGGCGTGTAGCAATCCGGATTGTCGTCGCTGCCGGTCTGCAGCCGCGCATAGATAAAATCGCCGGTGATGTCGGCGATACCAGGATATTTGGCATGGTCGGCATAGACGATCGCCGCCTTGTATTTACGCGCCAGGCCTACAAATTCCGGCACGCTAAAACTGTCGTTGCGCACTTCCAGCGCATGGCGCAGCGCGACGCCATCCTGCTTTTCCGGCAGCAGCTTCAGAAAGGCCTCGAAATCGTCGGCGTCGAACTTTTTCGTCGGCGCGAACTGCCACAGGATCGGGCCCAGCTTGTCGCCCAGCGCGGCAATGCCGGAGCCGAGGAAGCGCGTCATGGACTCGCCGGCTTCGCCAAGCACGCGGCGGTTGGTGACGAAGCGATTGCCCTTCAGCGAATAGACGAAACCGTCCGGCGCCTCTCCCGCCCATTTGACGAAGGTCGGCTCCTTGAAGCTGGAATAGTAGGTGCCGTTGACCTCGATGCTCGGTACCTGGCGGGTGGCGTAACTCAGCTGCTTGGCCTTGGAAAGCTTGTCCGGGTAGAAAGACGTATCCCAGGGTTCGAAAGTCCAGCCGCCCATCCCGGCGCGGATTGTTCCTTGGCTGATCATCGTCTTCCTCCCAGTTCTAAAAATGCGGTCAGGCTATTTTTCCAACCGGTTTGATCATGTCGACCACGGTCCATCCGGGACGGTGGGGATTGGCTCGGCGGCCCGTTTCGTGGAAGCCATAGGCCGTATAGATCTCGATGTTCCGCTCCATGCGCGAATTGGTGTAGAGCCGCACCTCCGGCACACCCCATAGCCGCGCCTGTTCCTGGGCGAAGTCGAGCAGCGCGGTACCGAGTTTCCTCCCCTGAAAAGCGGGGGAGACCGCGACGCTGAAGATCATCGCATGATCGGGGTGGCGCTCAATAACGATCAGCCCGGCGAGCTCAGCGTCGCTCTCCAGCAGCCAGACCTCGCCTCGCTCGATGCGTGGCGCATAGCCCTCGGTGACTGGGATCGGCGGCGCGCCGAACAAGGCGGTGTAATGCCCATAGGCGGCTTCCGTCAGCGAAACGACTCCGTCGAGATCACCTGCAAGCGCCTGTCGGACTGTCATTCAAAGCTCTCCAGGCGCCCGGCCGGTCTGCCAGTCACTCCGCCGCTTCGCGCTTGCCTCCGGGCCGCCGCTCCAAAAGCTCCTTCAGGAAGTGGCCGGTGTAGCTGCGCTTTTCGCGCACGATGGCTTCCGGTGTGCCCTGTGCAACCAGTTCGCCGCCGCCATCGCCGCCTTCGGGGCCGAGGTCGAGCACCCAGTCGGCGGTCTTGATGACTTCGAGATTATGCTCGATGACCACCACCGTGTTGCCCTGGTCGACCAGCTCGTGCAGCACTTCCAGCAACTTGGCGACGTCGTGGAAGTGCAGGCCGGTGGTCGGCTCGTCGAGGATGTAGAGCGTCTTGCCGGTTGCCTTGCGCGACAATTCCTTGGCGAGCTTGATGCGCTGCGCCTCGCCGCCCGACAGCGTCGTCGCCTGCTGGCCGATATGGATGTAGCCGAGGCCGACCTGCTTCAGCGTGTCGAGCTTGTCGCGCACGCCGGGCACGGCGGCAAAGAAATCGACACCTTCCTCGACCGTCATGTCCAGGACGTCCGCGATCGACTTGCCCTTGAACACGACATCCAGCGTCTCGCGGTTGTAGCGCTTGCCATGGCAGACGTCGCAGGTGACGTAGACGTCGGGCAAGAAGTGCATCTCGATCTTGATGACGCCGTCGCCCTGGCAGGCTTCGCAGCGGCCGCCCTTGACGTTGAAGGAGAAGCGCCCCGGCTGGTAGCCGCGGGCCTTGGCTTCGGGCAGACCGGCGAACCAGTCGCGGATCGGTGTGAAGGCGCCGGTGTAGGTGGCCGGGTTCGAACGCGGTGTGCGGCCGATCGGCGACTGGTCGATGTCGATGACCTTGTCGAGGAATTCGAGGCCCTCGATGCGGTCGTGATCGGCCGGATGCTCGCGCGAGCCCATGATGCGGCGCGACGCCGCCTTGAACAGCGTCTCGATCAGGAAGGTCGATTTGCCGCCGCCAGACACGCCGGTGACGGCGGTAAAAGTGCCGAGCGGGATTTCGGCAGTGACGTTCTTGAGATTGTTGCCGCGCGCGCCGACGATCTTCAGCCGGCGGTTTTTCTTGGCCTCGCGCCTGACACCGGGCGTGGCGACTTCGAGCGCGCCCGACAGATATTTACCGGTGATCGAGTTGGGATTGGCCATCACCTGCTGCGGCGTGCCCTGGGCGATGATCTCGCCGCCATGAATGCCGGCGGCCGGACCCATGTCGACGACATAATCGGCATGCAGGATGGCGTCCTCGTCATGCTCGACGACGATCACCGTGTTGCCGATGTCGCGCAGTTGCTTGAGCGTGTCGAGCAGGCGGGCATTGTCGCGCTGGTGCAGGCCGATCGACGGCTCGTCCAGCACATAGAGCACGCCGGTGAGGCCGGAGCCGATCTGCGACGCCAGCCTTATGCGCTGGCTCTCGCCGCCCGACAGCGTGCCGGAATTGCGCGACAGCGTCAGATAGTCGAGGCCGACATCGTTGAGGAAGCGCAGGCGGTCACGGATTTCCTTGAGAACGCGCACCGCGATCTCGTTCTGCTGGTCGTTGAGATGTGGCGGCAGTTCGGTGAACCACTGGTCGGCCTTGCGGATCGACAGCTCTGTGACTTGGCCGATATGCTTGCCGGCGATCTTCACCGCCAGCGCTTCCGGCTTCAGCCGGTATCCCTTGCAGACCGGGCAGGGCGTCGCCGACATGAAGCGCTCGATCTCCTCGCGCATCCAGGCGGATTCGGTTTCCTTCCACCGCCGTTCGAGATTGGGAATGACGCCCTCGAACGTCTTGGTGGTCTTGTAGGAGCGCAGGCCGTCATCATATTGGAAGGTGACCTCGCGCTCGCCGGTGCCACGCAGGACGGCATCCTTAGCCTCTTCGGTCAGGTCTTTGAACTTGTCGCCGAGCTTGAAGCCGTATGCCTTGCCCAGCGCTTCCAGCGTCTGCGCATAATAGGGCGAGGTCGATTTCGCCCACGGGCTGACGGCGCCGTCGCGCAGCGAGACGTTTTCGTCCGGCACGATCAGGCTGGCGTCGATGGCGCGCTGATTGCCGAGGCCGTCGCAGGTCGGGCAGGCGCCGAACGGGTTGTTGAACGAGAACAGCCTGGGCTCGATCTCCGGAATGGTGAAGCCGGAAACCGGGCAGGCGAATTTTTCCGAGAACAGGATGCGCTCATGCGTCTCGTTCTTCGATTTGTTGACCGAGTCCTCGCCGGTCTGGCTGGCGTCGAGCGGCCGGTCGGCGAACTCGGCCACCGCCAGCCCTTCGGCGAGCTTCAGCGCCGTTTCGATGGAATCGGCAAGCCGTGTTGCCAGGTCGCCGCGCACGACGATGCGGTCGACGACGACGTCGATGTCGTGCTTGTACTTCTTGTCCAACGCCGGCACATCGGCGATCTCATAGAAGACGCCGTCGACCTTGACGCGCTGAAAGCCCTTCTTCTGCAGCTCCAGCAGTTCCTTGCGATATTCGCCCTTGCGGCCGCGCACGATCGGCGCCAGCAGGAAAAGGCGCGTGCCTTCCTCGACCGCCAGCACCCGGTCGACCATCTGTGAAACCGTCTGGCTCTCGATCGGCAGGCCGGTCGCCGGCGAATAGGGGATGCCGACGCGCGCGAACAGCAAGCGCATGTAGTCGTAGATCTCGGTGACGGTGCCGACCGTCGAACGCGGGTTCTTCGACGTGGTCTTCTGCTCGATCGAGATGGCCGGCGACAGGCCGTCGATCTGGTCGACATCCGGCTTCTGCATCATTTCGAGGAACTGGCGCGCATAAGCCGACAGGCTCTCGACGTAACGGCGCTGGCCCTCGGCATAGATGGTGTCGAAAGCAAGCGACGATTTGCCGGAGCCCGACAGGCCGGTCATGACGATCAGGCTGTCACGCGGCAGGTCGAGATCGACATTCTTTAGGTTGTGTTCGCGTGCCCCGCGAATGGAAAGGTATTTATGGTCGGCCATCGCCGGTCGCCGCCTCAGGTCTGGTGTCAGTGGGATCGGCGGGTTTTCCCGGCCATTCCCTATGTAGGTATTTTTGCCGCCACGTCGAGAGACGCCACACTTCTCGACCAAAGCCGTTTAACCGTCTTTCGCGCGAACGGGCAAGCGGAAAGAACAAAGACCGAACACGCTCCTGACAAAGCTGTGCAGAAACTGACAAGGGTGTTTCAGAAACTGACCCTAACGTAAGCTCCCGACGATCACATTTTCCGTAACCGGCTATTCAAGGTTGACGCCGTCGAATCAGGGGCGCACTCTGCCGGAGTCAACGGAGCCGGCCGTCTTTGATGGCCTCGCCGCCCATAGCGGCCTGCGAGACGCCGCAGGTTTTTGCGATTTGTGCTTCGGATTGACACCTGTCGCAACGGACATAGGAGCGGAGCATGACGCCACCGGATAGTCCCTTGAGGCTCCACCTGCTAGTGGAGCCGCGGCGGGCATAAGTGCCAGGTAGTTTCGAGGCATTGAAGTGTATGTGTCCAAATGGACGCATCGCGACAATCCAACAAACCACCCGACAAACCGTGACCTGCCGAATCCCACAAAAATCAGAGACGGCTAGTCGGATCGTCGGCTGAACGCCGCGAAGCATCCGAAATCAAAGTCGGTATAACACTACCGGCAGTTTGGATTTGGAATCCAAAAAAAGCCCCGACCGTTAGCGGAAGCAACGGCGGGGCTGTTCTTTTGCGAGGAAGTCGTCGGCGCAGGCTTTCTCTCCCGTATAGTAGCTGGGAGAAGGGGCTACCGGCGCGGCGGCTTGATCCCACCCGTGCCGACATCGACAGTGATGCTGCCGGAAATCCTGACATCGGTGCCGCCGATCTTGAACGTGCCGTTCTCGCCGGCAGACAGCGCGTCGTCCGGCTCCGGCTGCGGCGCGGGCTTGGCGATGCGGTAGTCGCCGGTCACGCCGGGCAGGGCGCCTTTCCGCGACGTGCTGGTGCTGCCCCCGGCAAAGGCCATGCTCGATGTCGCCGCCGTGATGGCAATGGCTATGGTCAGTCTGTTCAGGTGGTAGCGCATGGCAAGACTATAGTGCCGCGCTCAAGGCGAGGCCAGACCAGCGGCGTTGAAATTGAGGGAACACCGGCCTGCATTCAATCCGCCGATCAGGCCGCTGCCTGCTTGCGGGTGTCGAAGACGTGGTCGACGAGGCCCCAGTCCTTGGCCTCCTTCGCGGTCATGAAGAAATCGCGGTCGAGTGTGCGTTCGACCTCTTCGTGGGTGCGGCCGCAATGGTGAGCGTAGAGGTCGGCCATGTGCCGCTTGGTGCGCAAAATGCCTTCGGCATGGCGCTGGATGTCGGAGGCCTGGCCCTGGAAGCCGCCCAGAGGCTGGTGCAGCACGATGCTGGCATTGGGCAGCGCGATGCGCCGCCCCGGCGTTCCCGCCATCAGCAGGAAGGAGGCCATCGACGCGGCAAAGCCCATGCACACGGTCGACACCGGGCAGCTGACATATTGCATCGTGTCGTAGATGGCGAAGCCGCTGGTCACCACGCCGCCCGGCGAGTTGATGTAGAGCGAGATCTCCTTGTCGGGATTGTCCGATTCCAGCGACAGGAGCTGGGCGCAGACCAGCGCCGACATGCCGTCATTGATCTCGCCATTGACGAAGATGATGCGCTCGCGCAGCAGCCGCGAGAAAATGTCGAAGGCACGTTCGCCGCGGCTCGATTGCTCGATCACCATCGGCACCAGATTGGCAAAGCCGCTCATCTCATTGTCTCCGTTTTGATTTTTCCGGGTCAGGCAGCGCGCAGCAACAGGCGTGGCGCGTTGGCGGCGACAGGCGGTTTGGGCTTGTATGCGCGCAGCCAGAGCCGGCAGCCGGCGCCGGCCATCGCGACCGCAGGCGTCAGGACAAACCCGTCATGGACGATGCGCAGATGCGTGCCGCCGGAAACGGTGCGGGCGAGTGTGAAGGTGACGATGCTCTCCAGCTCCTCGCGGTTGGCGTCGCCGGAACGCTCGCGCCAGGAATAGCGCAGCAGGCGCCCCGGTTCGGCATCGAGCACTTCGCACTCGATCGGCTTCTCAGGCCCGGCAAAGGCAAAGCGGCTGCCGGTTTCCGGATTGATGTCGTTCGGCATCATCCATTCCGCCAAGAGGTCCGGCACGGTCAGTGCCCGCCACACTTTTTCCGGTGCGTCCGGCAGATCGCATTCGAAGGCGAGGGCATCCTTGGCGGTCTGCGTCTGCTTTTCGTCGGTCATTGGTCCATGTCCTTCAAAACGGCCTTCAGTCTTTCGATGCGCTCCGGCCAGAATGCGCGGTAGCGTTCGATCCAGCCGAGCAGCGGCTCGAGCCCTTGCGGATCGGCGCGATAGTAGGCGTTGCGGCCGGCGCGTCTTTCGCTGACCAGGCCTGCGCCGCGCAGCACGGCAAGGTGCTGCGACACCGCCGGCTGCGACACGCTCATGCCGGTGCGCAACTCCGACACGCTCATCTCGCCGGAAGTCAGCCGCTCGTAGACGGCGCGTCGCGTCGGGTCGGCCAGGGCGCGAAAAATCTCTGCTTCGATCATGGCAAAAGCATAAGTCGATACTTATCGATTTGGCAAGGGGTGTTTTGAATGCCGCGTATTGATTGGATCCTGCCGGGCCTCTAAGCCGTGGGGAACAAGATGGGCCGATCATCGCGAGGCAGGAGTAGTATTTATGAATTCCAACGTCGATCTTTCGTCCGCCGAGAACCTCAACGAGGCTCTGAGGCTCTATCGCCGCCTCGTACTCGGTATAGGAGCGATCGCCGTCATCGGTTTCGTGGCCGTGATCTTGTTGGCCAAGCTGGGTACGGCGCTATCCCCGCCATACGGGATTTACATCTTCGGCGAAGGATTGGGGACCTGGGGCCTGATCGCGGTGGTAGCGGCGCTCGTCGCTCAGGTGTGGTGGCACGGGCGCGCGATCGGGAAATTGCTGAATGACCCGGCTCTGAAATCTGAACCTGCAGTCGGGCTGATGTCGGCGCCAACCGTGATCGCACAGCGCGCCCATGCATGGGCATGGAGTGGAGCGGCTTTTCCGGTCCGTTGCCACCAGCTAAAAAACGGCGCTGACGACACCGCTTCTCGCCCCTGCGTGTCAGCTAAATCCACGCGCCCGCGTCGGCGATTGCTGCCATTCCTTGACAATCCGTGGTTAACAGTATAGGAACGAAAAGGGAACAAAAACCTTGTGGGAAAAGCCAGCCGCGGCAAGCCAGGATTGTGCGCGGCCTGTAAGGTGAACGACTTGAAATTTGTTTCGGATGAGCACGGAGAAGTGTCATGGCGGGTAGCGTCAACAAGGTCATTCTGGTCGGTAACCTCGGCGCGGACCCTGAAATCCGCCGCCTGAATTCCGGTGATCCGGTCGTCAACATCCGCATCGCCACGTCGGAAAGCTGGCGCGACAAGAACTCCGGCGAGCGCAAGGAAAAGACCGAATGGCACAACGTGGTCATTTTCAATGACCAGATCGCCAAGGTCGCCGAGCAGTACCTGAAGAAGGGCATGAAGGTTTACGTCGAAGGCCAGCTGCAGACACGCAAATGGCAAGACCAGACCGGCGCCGACAAGTACACGACCGAAGTCGTGCTGCAGAAATTCCGCGGCGAGCTGCAGATGCTCGATTCTCGCGGCGAGGGCGGCGGTCAGGTCGGCAACTATGCCGGCGGCGGCGCGAGCCGTGGCTCGGATTTCGGCCAGTCTGGCCCCAATGAGAGCTTCAACCGCGGCGGCAATAGCGGTGGCGGCGGTTCCAAGGGCGGCGGTGGCGGCGGCTCGTCGCGCGAACTGGACGACGAAATCCCGTTCTGAGCTGACGATAGTCAGCGATATCTGAGGAGAGGGTGCGATGTCGCTCGGACCGCTTCTATCGGCGCGCCCTCCCATTCCATGGCACGCCTTCGCGGCCCTTGCCGCGCTGGCCGTTGGCGCTACGCAACTGGCGCTGCCGAAAGGCACGACGCGTCATCGTGTCGTCGGCTATGCCTGGGCGGCGCTGATGATGGTCGTCGCCATCTCCAGTTTCTGGATCCAGCAGATACGCCTCGTCGGTCCGTTCAGCCCGATCCATCTCTTGTCGATTTTAGTGTTGATCGCCGTGCCGCTTGCGGTCTGGCACGCGCATATGCATCGGGTCGCCAAACATCGCAGGGTGATGATATCGCTGTATGTTTTCGCCCTGATCGGCGCCGGCGTGTTCACGCTGCTGCCGGGGCGGATCATGCACACGGTCGTCTTCGGCCAGTGACGCTTTCTGAAAGGAAGATTGCCGTGAAAGCACGGATTAAATGGGTCGAGGAGCGCACCTTCGTCGGCGAGTCCGGCAGCGGCCACAAACTGGTGCTGGGGACCGCCCCCGGGCCGGAAGGCAAGACGCCAGGTCCGAGCCCGATGGAGCTGGTGCTGATCGGCACCGGCGGCTGCTCGGCCTATGATGTCGTCCACATCCTCGAAAAAGGCCGCGAGGCGATCGAGGACTGTGTTGTAGAACTCGACGCCGACCGGGCCGAAACCGACCCCAAAGTCTTCACCCGCATCCATATGCATTTCATCGTCACGGGCCACGCGCTGTCGCGCGACAAGGTCCAGCGCGCCATCAACCTGTCGATCGAGAAATACTGCTCGGCCTCGGCCATGCTGGCCAAGACGGCTGTCATCACTCACGATTTCGAGGTCGTCGATACGGCGGTGGAGTAGGGGCTGCCGCTTACCCCGCCATCAGCGCCTTGATGCCATCCGCGACGAACTGAACCGCAAGCGCGGCCAGGATGACGCCGAGCAGGCGGGTGAGGATCGAGCGGCCGGTCTGGCCGAGGATGCGGTCGATGCGCTCCGACAGCACGAACACCAGATAGGTGATGGCAAGGCAGACGAAGATGATGCCGACCAGCGCCGCTTGTGCTGCAAAACCCTGAAACGAGCCCGACAGTAGCACAGTCGCCGAAATCGCACCGGGGCCGGCGATCAGCGGGATCGCCAGCGGGAAGGCCGCGATGTTGTGGATCATGTCCTTGGTGATGGCGACGTCGCCGATCTTCTCCTTGCGGTCCTGGCGGCGCTCAAACACCATTTCGAAAGCGATGAAGAACAGCAAAAACCCGCCGGCGACACGGAAAGCCGGCAGCGTGATGCCGAACACCGACAGGATGGACGCCCCGGCCACCGCAAACAACGCCATCACGAGGAAGCCGATGATCGAGGCGCGCACCGAAACCTGCTGACGTTCCTCGCGGTTCATGCCGCGTGTCACCGCGAGGAAGAGCGGCGCGAGACCTGGCGGGTCGATGGTCACCAGAATGGTGACGAAGGCGTTGAACAGGCTGTCGAAACTCGGCATCGCTGACCCCTCCCGCCGGGCCGGACCCCTGCGCCACCATAGTGGTAGAGCAAAGCCCGACCGGTGGGAACCGTCTGACATGGCGATACCGGAGACGGCGTCAGTGTTAGGCGGCAGCGTTGCAATAGGCCTCCCGGCGATAGCCGTCGGGATCGACGACGAAGGCAGCGTAATAGTTCTCGCCATATTCGGCGCGCAGGCCCGGCGCGCCATTGTCGCTGCCGCCTGCACGCAAGGCGGCGGCATGGAAGGCGACGACACTCTGCCTCGTCGGCGCGGCAAAGCAGAAATGCAGACCGGACTTCTCGTCCGATGGCACTGGCCGCTCCGCGTCGTTCACCCACAGCGCGACGGCTTGCGCACCATAACCCAGTGAGCCTGGCGACTGGCTGAGGCAGGAATAACCGAGCGGCTTTAGCGCGGCATCGTAGAAGGGCTTCGAAACGTTGGTGTCGCGGACGCCGATCGAGACATGGTCAAGCATGCTTTTGGTCACCTTTTTGCAATATGTTGCGTCATCAGTCGTGGGCGACGCGGCGCGCCAGGAACTCGACTTCGAGACGCCATGTCTTGCCATCGTCGTGCGAACGCTCGCCGAGCCAGCGGAAGCTGTCTTTCGTGATGCGCGAAAAGCTCCAGCGGACCGAGGAACCAGTGCCGTCGGCGCCGACCTGCACAATCGTGTCGCCTTCGGCGCGACCAAGCTGGCGGCTGTAGTATTGGTTGCGCGGGTCGCTCCAGAAGATGTGCCAGGCATCCGAGCCGGGATCATAGGCCCGCAGCGTTGTGCCATAGAAAGTCCATTTGCCGAGAGAAGGCGAGGGGCCGGCATCCCGCGCGGGCAGGATCCATACATCCTGGATCGCCCTGCCTTCCAGGACCCAGCCGAAATGCACCTCGCCGCGTCCGGTGAGAACCGTGCCGTCCTCGAGATGGCGCGTGGCATCGAATGTCCAGGCGCCGACGAAGCGGCCGTAGAGATCAAGCTTGTCAGCCAGACCGGGGTTGGGGCCGTCGCTGTGGAGCGCTTCGGCAAAGGAGGATGTACCGATCATACTTGCTGCCTTCGTTGTGTCAGGAGGCTGCAAGCGATAGGCCCCGGCAGGGTGTCGCGCTTGGGAAAAATTGCTATCTTTCAAGCCATGACGACGAGCGAACAAAACCTGGCATCGGGGCAGGGCTGGCATGTGTC
Organism: Mesorhizobium sp. M0862; assembly: GCF_040319795.1. NCBI lineage: Bacteria > Pseudomonadati > Pseudomonadota > Alphaproteobacteria > Hyphomicrobiales > Phyllobacteriaceae > Mesorhizobium > Mesorhizobium sp. M0862. Next base: position 68,618 of record NZ_JAMYOJ010000009.1, on the reverse strand, counting down.
CGACGTGCTGTGCACGGCCGGCGCCGGCGACCGCCCGTTCGAGGAGGCGCACGACACCTTCTGCGTTGCCGCTGTCACCAGCGGCACCTTCCGCTACCGCACCAGGCAAGGCGCCGCCATGCTGGCGCCGGGCGCAATCCTGCTAGGCAATGTCGGCGCCTGCTATGAATGCGGGCATGAGCATGGCGCCGGCGACCGTTGCCTGTCCTTCCACTTCGCTCCGGCCTATCTCGACCGCATCGCCAGCGACGTGCCCGGCGCGAGCAAGCTCGCCTTCGGCGTGCCGCATATGCCGCCTTTGCCGGCGCTCGCATCGCTGCTGGCCGAGGCGGAAGCGGCGCGCGAGATGGTCGACATCGACGCCTTTGAAGAGCTTGGCCTGCGAATTGCCGGTGCAGCACTGGCAGTTGCCGGCGCAGCACTGCCCGTCGCCAGCGATGCGGTGCCTGGCGTTCGACCGCCGAGCCGCCGCGACCAGAAACGGGTTGCCGAGGCGGTGCGGCAGATCGAGCTCAATGCCGACAGGCCGGTCTCGCTTTCCGAGCTTGCCTGCGCGACGGCGACCAGCCCGTATCATTTCCTGCGCACCTTCCGGCAGGTCGCCGGCATGACGCCCTATCAGTTTCTGCTGAGAACCCGGCTGCACCGCGCGGCGGTGCGGCTGCGCATGTCAGGCGATGCCATCTCGGCAATCGCCTTCGAGGCCGGTTTCAACGATTTGTCGACGTTCAACCGCCGTTTCCGGCGCGTCATGGGCGAAACGCCCGGCGACTATCGCGCCCGGCGGATGGCTACCCGCTAATGCGTCCGCCTGCCTCCTGATACGTTCTGGCTTGGAAAACTGTCCTTCGCAGGCTTTTGCCCCTGGCGGCGGCGAATGCGTTATGGCCAAATCGTCGCAATCAGAGGTATCCATTTGAATTTACCGCTGAAATCGTCATTGGAAAAGCACCACGAATATTGGAGTTTCGGCCGTGCTTCCTATATAAGCGGTCAATGATTCCTGATTAGATTGTGATCCGATTTGACCGACCAAAAACCCCCGCGCGGCGCCGACGGCGGCCCCACCGGCATCGAGCCCATCTCCATCATCGAGGAGATGCAGAGCTCCTACCTCTCTTATGCCATGAGCGTGATCGTCAGCCGTGCGCTGCCCGATGTGCGCGACGGCCTGAAGCCGGTGCACCGCCGCATTCTCTATGCGGCGCATGAGAGCGGCTATCACTGGAACCGCAAATATGTGAAGTCGGCCCGCCCGGTCGCCGACGTGATGGGTAAATACCATCCGCATGGCGACGCCTCGATCTACGACGCCTTGGTGCGCATGGCGCAGGACTGGTCGCTGCGCGTTCCGCTGATCGACGGGCAGGGTAATTTCGGCTCCATCGACGGCGATCCGCCGGCGGCGATGCGCTACACCGAATCGCGGCTGACCAAGGTCGCACATGAGCTGCTGGAGGACATCGACAAGGAAACCGTCGATTTCCAGGAGACTTATGACGCCTCCGACACCGAGCCGAAGGTGCTGCCGGCTCGCTTCCCCAACCTTCTGGTCAACGGTTCCGGCGGCATTGCCGTCGGCATGGCCACCAATATTCCGCCGCATAATCTGGCCGAGATCTGCAACGGCGCCATCGCCATCATCGACAATCCGGCGATCGATTTGCCGGCGCTGATGGAGATCATTCCGGGTCCCGATTTCCCGACCGGCGGCATCGTGCTCGGCCGTTCCGGCATCTACAGCGCCTATGCGACGGGTCGTGGCTCCATCGTCATGCGCGGCAAGGTCAATGTCGAGCAGCGCGGCAACGACCGTGAATCGATCATCATCACGGAAGTCCCGTACCAGGTGAACAAGGCCTCGATGATCGAGAAAATGGCCGAGCTGGTGCGCGACAAGCGCATCGAAGGCATTTCCGACATTCGCGACGAAAGCGACCGCCAGGGCTACCGCGTCGTCATCGAGCTGAAGCGCGACGCTGTCGCCGACGTCATTCTCAACCAGCTTTACCGCTTCACGCCGCTGCAAACCTCCTTCGGCGCCAATATGGTGGCGCTGAACGGCGGCAAGCCGGAAGTGATGAACCTGACCGACATGCTGAAGGCGTTTGTCAGCTTCCGCGAAGAGGTGATTAGCCGGCGCACGAAATTCCTGCTGCGCAAGGCGCGCGACCGCGCCCACGTGCTGGTCGGCCTCGCCATCGCCGTCGCCAACATCGACGAAGTGATCAAGCTGATCCGCACCGCGCCCGATCCGCAGACGGCGCGCGAGCAGTTGATGGAGCGGCGCTGGCCCTCCGGGGACGTGGAGTCATTGATTCTGCTTATCGACGATCCGCGCCATCGCCTCAATGAGGATGGCACCTACAACCTCTCCGAGGAACAGGCGCGCGCAATCCTCGAACTGCGCCTGCAGCGCCTGACCGCGCTCGGCCGTGACGAAATCGCCGACGAGCTGAACACGATCGGCGACGAGATCAAGGATTACCTCGACATTCTGTCGTCCCGCGCCCGCATCCAGCAGATCGTCAAGGACGAGCTTGCCGCCGTGCGCGACGAGTTCGGCACGCCGCGCCGCACCGAGCTCACCGACGGCGGCGCCGACATGGAAGACGAGGACCTGATCCAGCGCGAGGACATGGTCGTCACCGTCAGCCATTCCGGCTACATCAAGCGCGTGCCGCTGTCGCTCTACCGGGCGCAACGCCGCGGCGGCAAGGGCCGCTCCGGTATGTCGACCAAGGAAGAGGATTTCGTCACCCGGCTGTTTGTGGCCAACACGCATACGCCGGTGCTGTTCTTCTCCTCGCGCGGCATCGTCTACAAGGAAAAGGTCTGGCGGCTGCCAATCGGCAATCCGCAGTCGCGCGGCAAGGCGCTGATCAACATGCTGCCGCTGGAGCAGGGCGAGCGCATCACCACCATCATGCCGCTGCCCGAGGACGAGACCAGCTGGGGCGAACTCGACGTCATGTTCGCCACCACGCGCGGCACCGTGCGCCGCAACAAGCTGTCCGAATTCGTCCAGGTCAACCGCAATGGCAAGATCGCCATGAAGCTGGAGGAGGAGGGCGACGAGATTCTCGGCGTCGAGACCTGCACAGACAATGACGATGTGCTTTTGACCGCCAGCTCCGGCCAGTGCATCCGCTTCCGCGTTGGCGATGTGCGCGTCTTCCAGAGCCGCAATTCGGTCGGCGTGCGCGGCATAAGCATGGCCGAGACCGACCGCATCATCTCCATGTCGGTCATCGAGCATGTCGATGCTTCACCGGCGGAACGCTCCGCCTACCTCAAGCGGGCAGCACTGGAGCGGCGGCTTGCCGCCGAGGTGACCGGCGAGGAAGAAGAGATTGCACTCACCAATGAGGAGATTGGCGAGGAGACTGAGCTTTCCGACAGCCGTTACGAAGAGCTCAAGGCGCATGAGCAGTATGTGCTGACGGTGACCGAATATGGCTACGGCAAGCGCTCGTCATCCTACGATTTCCGCCTGACCGGACGCGGCGGCAAAGGCATCCGCGCCACCGACGTGTCGAAGGTGGCCGAGATCGGCCAGCTGGTGGCGACTTTCCCGGTCGGCAATGACGACCAGATCATGCTGGTTTCGGATGGCGGCACGGTCATCCGGGTGCCGGTCAACGGTATCCGTTTCGCCAGCCGCGCGACCAAGGGCGTGACCATCTTCAACACCGCCGAAGGCGAGAAGGTGGTTTCGGTCGAACGGATTTCGGAGCCGCAGGCCGACGAGGATGTCGAAGAGGGTGTCATTGAGGCCGGCGCCGGAGATGCCGTACCGGACAGCACCGAATAGGTTTGAGCAACAACGCCGGCCCGATGGGCCGGCGCAAACAAGAAACTAGCAATAAATCAGGGGCGATGGTGGGGCCAGCGAGCGCCGAAACCTTCGAACCGCTTTGTGCGGACACGGACGCGCTCTGCCTCGCTATGCAATCCGAATGCGGTGGCGATCAGCATGGCGACGGTCATTGCGGTGGCGAGCATGTAGATCAGCATGTGCGTGTTCTCCTGCGCCTATCCAACGGTTAGATCGGGTTTTGGTTTCATCTTCCGAAGTGCAAACTAGCGAACGCGGCGTGAAGTCTTCGTGATCAAGGCATTCATCTGTCGTTCATGTCTGCGAAAAGGTTCACGCAGATGTTCCCAATCGCATTTGCCTTCCGCCCAATGCCCCGCTAGAAGCACCTCCCATGACCGATCGCATCGCCCTTTATGCCGGCTCCTTCGACCCGCTGACCAACGGCCATCTCGATGTGCTGAAGGCATCGCTGGCTGTCGCCGACACGGTATATGCGGCGATCGGCACCCATCCCGGCAAGACGCCGCTGTTTTCCTTCGACGAACGGGTGAAGCTGATCGAGGCCGCGACGAACGCCGAATTCGGCCGCGACGGAGCCCGGATCAAGGTCGTCGCCTTTGACGGGCTGGTCATCGACGCGGCCCGCAAGCATGGCGCCTCGATCATGATCCGCGGCCTGCGCGACGGCACCGATCTCGATTACGAGATGCAGATGGCCGGCATGAACGAGACCATGGCGCCGGAACTGCAGACGGTTTTTCTGCCCGCCAGTCCATCGGTACGCACCATTACCGCCACACTTGTGCGCCAGATAGCCTCGATGGGCGGAGACATCCGTCCCTTCGTACCGGCCGCCGTTGCCGGCGCGCTCACCGCCAAATTCGCGAAATAGTGCATGTCGCCCAAAAGTGGATGCCGGTTTTGGGGCAACGACATGCACCCTAACAAAGACCTTCGGAGATCCCTTATGCAGCTGAAAAAGCTCGCCTCGTTCCTCGTCGTGCTTGCCGGTCTCGTGACCGCATCCGTTTCGGCCTTCGCCGCCGAACCGGAAAACACCATGGTCATCACCTTGAAGAACGGCGACGTCACCGTCGCGCTACGCCCCGACCTGGCACCCAAGCATGTCGCCCAGATCAAGAAGCTGGTGCGCGAAGGCGCTTATAACGATGTCGCATTCCACCGCGTCATCAACGGCTTTATGGCGCAGACCGGCGACGTCAAGTTCGGCAACATGAAGAAGGGGTTCAGCCCCGAGGCCGTCGGCACCGGCGGTTCAGACCTGCCCGACCTGCCGGCGGAATTCTCGCAGAGCGAACATTTTAAGCGCGGCACGCTCGGTATGGCCCGTTCGCAGGACCCGAACTCCGCCAATTCGCAGTTCTTCATCATGTTCGCGCCGGCGCCGAACCTCGATGGCCAGTACACCATCGTCGGCAATGTCGTCAGCGGCATAGAGCTGGTGGACAAGATCAAGAAGGGCAACGAGGCGGACAACGGCACGGTCAGTGAGCCCGACCGCATGATCAAGGTACGCATCGCCGCCGACAAGTAAACCTATCAAATCATTCTGTTTTCTGAGATAAAGGATATCCGACATGGCTGAGATCAAGGACCGCGAGAACGCGCTCATCCTGGAAACGACCAAGGGCAAGGTCGTCATTGAACTGTTCCCCGACCTGGCCCCGGGCCACGTCGCCCGGATCAAGGAACTGGCCCGCGAAGGCGCCTATGACGGCGTGGTTTTCCACCGCGTCATCGAAGGCTTCATGGCGCAGACCGGTGACGTCAAGTTCGGCAATTCGACCAAGCCCACTTTTGCCCCCTCCCGCGCGGGCATGGGCGGCTCGGAAAAGCCGGACCTGAAGGCTGAGTTCTCCAACGCCAACCATGGTCGCGGCACCTGCTCGATGGCCCGTTCGCAGAACCCGAACTCGGCCAATTCGCAGTTCTTCATCTGCTTCGACGATGCCGCTTTCCTCAACCGCCAGTACACGGTCTGGGGCCAGGTCATCGAAGGCATGGACAATGTCGACAAGATCAAGCGCGGCGAGCCGGTGGTCGATCCCGACAAGATCGTGTCGCTGAAGGTCGCGGCCGACGTCAGGTAAGGACAAACGAAGATGATGGGCTTGGTCTGGTCGCTGCTCGGCATCCTGTCAGGCGCCTTCATCGCCGTCCAGGCGCCGATCAACTCGCAGCTGGCGCGCGGCCTGGGGCTCCCGGTCGCGGCTGCTGCGTTTTCGTTCCTGTCGGGCGCGATCGTGCTTGGTATCATCTCCATTGCCGTTGTGCGGCTGCAGGACATCTCGCTCGACTGGAAGGCGCCGGCGCCTTGGCTGTTCATCGCCGGCGGCATGCTCGGCGGTTTCTATGTTACCCTGTCAACCATTCTTACGCCGCGCATTGGTGCAGCCGCGTTGATGGCGTTCCTGGTTGCCGGCCAGTTGCTGGCCGGCATGCTGATCGATCGCGTCGGCTTTCTCGGCGTGGCGGTGCGCGAGATTTCGCTCGGCCGCATCGCCGGCGCGGTGCTGCTGTTGGCCGGAGCGCTGCTCGTCCGGCTCTACTGATGCGCGTCGATCTCTTCGACTTCGACCTGCCGGAGGAGCGCATCGCGCTGCGCCCGGCCGAGCCGCGCGACAGCGCCAGAATGCTGGTGGTCAGGCCAGGCGAAGACTTTGCGGACCGCGCGGTGCGCGACCTTCCGTCCTTGCTCAGAACGGGCGACGTGCTGGTCTTCAACGACACCAAGGTCATTCCTGCCCAGTTGAGAGGCATCAGGCGGCGCGGCGAAGCGCAGGCGCAGGTCGACGCCACGCTGCATATGCGCATGGCGCCGGACCGCTGGCTGGCCTTCATGCGGCCGGGCAAGCGCATCGCCGCCGGCGACCGCATCCATTTCGGCCATGACGGCAATTCCTGTTTTCTCGGCCAACTCGACGCCACGGTCATCGAGAAGGGCGACGCCGGCGAGGCGTTGCTCGGCTTCGACCTCTCCGGCCCATTTCTCGACGAAGCGCTGCGCGCCGTCGGCCACATCCCGCTGCCCCCCTATATCGCCTCCAAGCGCGACGACGACGCACGCGACCTGACGGATTACCAGACAATCTATGCCAAGGAGGAGGGCGCAGTCGCTGCCCCCACCGCAGGCCTGCATTTTACGCCGGAGCTGTTTGCCGCGCTGGATGCAAAAGGCATCGAACGCCGCTTCGTCACCTTGCATGTCGGCGCCGGCACCTTCCTGCCGGTCAAGGCGGACGACACCGCTGACCACAAGATGCATGCCGAGACCGGCTCGGTCAGCGAAGCAACAGCCGACGCTCTGAATGGCGCCAAGGCGCGGGGCGGGCGCATCATCGCTGTCGGCACGACCTCGCTGCGCCTGCTGGAGAGCGCGGCACGGCCTGATGGCTCGCTGACCGCCTGGTCCGGCCCGACCGACATCTTCATCACGCCGGGCTATCGGTTCAAGACCGCCGACCTGCTGATGACCAATTTCCATCTGCCGCGTTCGACGCTGTTCATGCTGGTTTCGGCCTTCAGCGGCCTAGATACGATGCGTGCGGCCTATGCTCATGCCATCGGGAACGATTACAGGTTCTATTCCTACGGAGATGCAAGCCTGCTTTATCGAGCGGAGATGAGCGATGGACGATGACCTGCAGGCCTTTGATCGCGAAAGCCTGATCGCCGAAGTGAAGAAATTGCGTGCCGGCATTCGCCAGCATCGAGATGCCACCGGCCACTGGCATCCCCCCAACTTGTGGGATCTGCTGCCGGAAAGGACCGATCCATCGATTGCCGTGCCGCCATGGCCGAAATTCATGCGCGGCTGCATCCAATACCGCCAGTCGCTCGACAGGCAGGCGCCAGGCGCGCCTGTCCATGACAAGGAATTCAATGGCTGAGACATTCACCTTCAAGATCCTCGCCACCGACGGCAAGGCGCGGCGCGGTTCCATCACCATGCCGCGCGGCGAAATCCGCACGCCGGCCTTCATGCCGGTCGGCACCGGCGGCACGGTCAAGGCCATGTATATGGACCAGGTGCGCGGCGTCGGCGCCGACATCATCCTGGGCAATACCTATCATCTGATGCTGCGCCCCGGCGCCGAGCGCGTGGCGCGGCTTGGTGGGTTGCATGAATTCGCCCGCTGGCCGCAGCCGATCCTGACCGACAGTGGCGGTTTTCAGGTCATGTCGCTGTCGAAGCTCAGAAAATTGACCGAGAAGGGCGTCACCTTTCGCTCGCACATTGACGGCGCTGCCTACGAGATGTCGCCGGAGCGCTCGATCGAGATCCAGGGCCTGCTCGATTCCGACATCCAGATGCAGCTCGACGAATGCACAGCGCTGCCGGCCGACCTCAAGCAGATCGAGCGCGCGATGGAGCTGTCGCTGCGCTGGGCCGAGCGCTGCAAGACAGCGTTCGGCGATCAGCCCGGCAAGGCGATGTTCGGCATCGTCCAGGGTGGCGACAACGCAGCTCTCAGGGTGCGTTCGGCGCAGGCGCTGAGCGCGATGGAGCTGAAGGGCTATGCGGTCGGCGGCCTGGCCGTCGGCGAACCGCAAGCGGTGATGCTGGATATGCTGGAGATCACCTGTCCGGAATTGCCTGACAACAAGCCTCGATATCTCATGGGCGTCGGCACGCCGGACGACATCGTGAAATCGGTGGCGCGCGGCATCGACATGTTCGACTGCGTGATGCCGACCCGCGCCGGCCGCCATGGCCTGGCCTATACCAGGCGCGGCAAGGTCAATCTCAGGAATGCCCGCCATGCGGACGATCCGCGGCCGCTGGACGAGGAGAGTGACTGCCCGGCGGCACGCGACTATTCACGCGCCTATCTGCATCATCTCGTGCGCTCGCAGGAGGCGCTGGGCGCGATGCTTCTGACGTGGAACAACCTGTCTTACTATCAGAAGCTGATGCAGGACGTTCGCGCCGCGATCGAGGCAAAGGCCTTCGAGGCGCGCACATCAGACATTTCAGAGGGATGGGCGAGGGGTGATATTCCGGTGCTGTAGCCGGGCCTCAGGTACTGAGCGAATTCGCTGCGCGCAAGCTGCAGCCGGTGATCTGAAAGCTGCCGTCGGGCTGCTGTTCCAGCGTGTAGACCGCCTCATAGTCCTTACCGTCGGGTCCGACGATCAGCACTTGCTGGATTATCGAAGTTGGCCCCATCTGCTCGACCTTGCCGAAGGAATAGCTCTGCGGCTGGCGCACCGGCGGATAGCCGTTGGTCACCATGTTCATGAAGGTGTCGACGGTCGGAAAGATGCGCTTCACATTCGGAGCGGCGAAACTGTACGCCTTGGCGCCATCATTGGCGATGAGCGCCTTCAACTGACCATCGATGACGGCCTGGCCGGCCTTGACTTCGGCGTCGCCGGCAAGGGCTGCCGAGACGAACAACGCGAACAGCAATGAAACGACTGCGAATGCGGTGCGGCGCATGGCCTGTCTCCATTGTCCTCAACAAAACCTGTCCCGGGACGCATCATACCATACGCTTGGCGGAGCCTCACGGTTTCAGCAACCGCAATATTTGCCACGCAAGTGCCACAAGATCATGCTTAAGCCTCCTTTAACGCGGGGCGCGCATCGTAGGGACGGGTGGGGACCCGTTCGCGCAACCAGGGGACGACCATGTTCAAGCAGCCGATCGACCGGCGCGTTTTGCTGAAGGGCGCGGCAAGCCTCGCAGTTTTGGCTCCCTTGCCCGCCTGGGCAAGCACTGGGCCGACCGTCACGGAAGTCGCCTTCGATCCCGCCATTCCAGCGCTCGGCAACCCCGATGGCGACGTCACCATCGCCGAATTCGTCGACTATCAGTGCCCGATCTGCAAGCTCGTCTTCGTCGAGCTGAAGAAGTTGATGGAAGAGGACAGCGGCGTTCGGCTTGTGATGAAGGACTGGCCGATCTTCGGCGACGTGTCGCGCGACGCGGCGCGGGTGGCGCTGTTGAGCGGCGAACACTATGCCGCGGCGGTCGATGCGCTGATGACCAACCAGCGCGGCCTTTCGGAACGCCGCACCAACGACATCCTTTCTTCCGTCGGTGTCGATGTGGCCATGGTGCGTGCCGACCTCGCCATCCGTGAACCCGACATCGACGCTGCCCTTGTCCGCACTGAAACCCAGGCGACGGCGTTCAAGCTGCGCGGCACGCCAGCCCTGGTCATCGGCGGCAACCTGTACCGGCGCGGCATGCCGGTGTCTGAACTGAGGCAAGCCGTCGCCAAGGCCCGCTCCGCCTGATGCTTGAAAGCCGGGCGGCAGTCTGCCACAAGGGCCGCTTGAGTGCTGAAGCTTGATCGGGACCGGCAATGAAGACGTTTTTCATGCAGATAAAGTGCGATCTGGGCAAGTCCTATGAGGTCGCCAGCGCGCTCGCCGATGCCGAAATCGCCTCGGAGATCTACTCGACCGCCGGCAATTACGACTTGCTTGCCAAATTCTACGTCGACGACGAGGAAGATGTCGGCCACTTCGTCAACGAGAAAGTGCAGATTATTCCCGGAATCAAGGACACCTTCACGGTCGTCACTTTCCGCGCATTCTAAAGCAATTCCAGGAAAAGTGTGAAGCGGTTTTCCGTCCGGAATTGCGTCAAAGCAAAAAGCCATGGCAGGTCGCCGTTTCCATGAAACGGTGAACTGCTATGGCCGCATCAGGCACTTGCCCGGCGACAAGGCAGAGCCTGATTAAGGTCCTGTTCCGACTGCCCGAATTTTGGGCAGTCGGAACATACTGATCGCCGATATCCTCCAAATCACCGATTGCGCTTGATTTTCTCCCACGACGCCAGTGAAATGGCGTCACAGGGGAGTATGCGATTGGCAGCGTTCGATGAAATGCTTCCGGAAGTTTCCGGGCTTAGACAACCGTATACGGCTTACGACCGCTGGCTGAAGGAGCAGGACCCGGCCAGGCTTACCGAAAAGATGCAGGACGCCGAGCGCGTCTTCCGCAAGACCGGCATTACCTTCGCCGTCTATGGCGAGCAGGAAGCCTCCGAGCGGCTGATCCCCTTCGACATCGTGCCGCGCATCATCTCCGGCAATGAATGGCGAAGGCTGACGCAAGGCATCGAGCAGCGCGTGCAGGCGCTGAACGCTTTCCTCGACGACATTTACCACCGCCAGGAAATCCTGCGCGCCGGCCGCGTGCCGAGGGAGCTGATCGCCAGGAACGAGGCGTTCCTGCCGGAAATGATCGGAGTGCGGCCACCGGCCGGCGTCTACACCCACATTATCGGCGTCGATATCGTCCGCATCTCGGAGAACGAGTTCTACGTGCTGGAGGACAATGCGCGCACGCCGTCGGGGGTCTCCTACATGCTGGAGAACCGCGAGACGATGATGCAGCTCTTTCCCGAACTGTTCCAGCAGATCAAGGTGCGGCCGGTGGAGAATTATCCGCAATTGCTGCGCCAGTCGCTGGCGGCAGTGCGGCCGCAAAGCACCAAGGGCGCACCGACCATTGCCGTGCTGACGCCGGGCAGCTTCAACTCCGCCTATTTCGAACATGCCTTCCTCGCCGACCAGATGGGCGTGCAGTTGGTCGAAGGCCAGGATCTGCGCGTTGTAGACGGCCACGTCGCCATGCGCACGACCGAAGGCTACAAGCAGATCGACGTGCTTTACCGGCGCGTCGACGATTCCTTCCTCGATCCGCTGACCTTCCGGCCGGACTCGGCCCTTGGCGTGCCCGGCATCATGGACGTCTACCGCGCCGGCAACATCACCATCGCCAACGCGCCGGGAACCGGCATCGCCGACGACAAGGCGATCTATTCCTACATGCCCGACATCGTCGAGTTCTACACCGGCCGCAAGGCCATCCTCGGCAACATCCCGACCTGGCGCTGCTCGGAGCCCGACAGCCTGAAATACGTGCTCGAACACATCCATGAGCTGGTCATCAAGGAAGTGCACGGCTCCGGCGGCTACGGCATGCTGGTCGGCCCGGCTGCGACCAAGAAGGAATGCCAGGATTTCGCCAAGAAGCTGCAGGCGAAGCCCTCCAACTACATCGCCCAGCCGACGCTGGCGCTGTCGACTTGCCCGATCCTGACCGAAAAAGGCCTGTCGCCGCGCCATGTCGATCTCAGGCCCTATGTTCTGGTCTCCGACCGAATCCAGATCGTTCCCGGCGGCTTGACGCGGGTGGCGCTGAAGGAGGGGTCGTTGGTCGTGAATTCCTCGCAAGGCGGCGGCACGAAGGATACGTGGGTGTTGGACGATTAGGTAGGGAATAGGGCAGTAGGCAGTAGGCAGTAGGCCGTAGGCAGTAGGCAGTAGAGGGACAAGAAATGCCATATTCCACAGAGATTCAAATGCTTACTAATCCCTACTCACTATTCCCTACTCACTAGCCCGAAGGGCCACTTCACATGCTTCTCGGCCGCACCGCCAACGGGCTCTACTGGATGAACCGCTATATCGAGCGGGCGGAAAACATGGCGCGTCTGGTCGATGCCGGCCTTCGCATGGCGCTGACCCGCACCCAGAGCGCGTCGGAAGAGTGGAATTCGGTGCTGCTCAGCGCCGGCTCCGACGTCACCTTCACGCAGAAATACAAGGACTATACCGCCGCCAACGTCGCCGACTTCCTGCTGCGCGACACCTCGAACCCGTCGAGCACGATGTCGGCGATCGAGACCGCTCGCAACAATGCCCGCATGGTGCGCACCGCGCTGACGCGCGAGACCTGGGAGAGCATCAACGAAGCCTGGATGGCCCTGAAGCGCATGCTGGCAAAGCCGATCGACGAGCGCGACCTGCCGAGTGTGCTCGACGCCATCAAACGCGAGACGGCGCTGATCCGCGGCTCGTTCTACGGCACGATGCTGCGCAACGAGATCTTCGACTTCTCGCAGCTCGGCACCTATGTCGAGCGGGCCGACAACACGGCACGCATCCTCGACGTGAAATACTACGTGCTGCTGCCGTCGATCTCCTGGGTCGGCTCGAGCCTCGACAACTACCAGTGGGAATCGATCCTGCGCTCGGTGTCGGCGCACCGTTCCTATCGCTGGGTCTATGAGGCCGACTACAAACCAACCAACATTGCCGACTATCTGATCCTCAATGTGCGCATGCCGCGCTCGCTGACCTTCTGTTATCGTTTTCTCGCCGAGCATCTGAAGTTCCTCGGCGACGACTATGGCGACCGTCATGCCTGCCACGCCACCGTCGACAGGACACAGGCGATGCTGCAGGCAGGGTCGATCAAGGACATATTCGACGCCGGCCTGCACGAATTCCTGGCCAGGTTCATTCAAGACAACACCAAGCTTGGCGAAGAGATCGCACAAGATTACCGGTTCAATTGAGCATGATCGCGAACCGGAGGGCCGCGCTAGCGACAAGTGGGACCCGGTTTTCGGATAAGATCATGCTTACAAACGGAAAATAGGCATGCGGCTCAAGATCACCCACCGTACCGAATACCGCTACGACGCGCCGGTGCACTATCTGTTGCAGCGGCTACGCCTGTTACCGGTCAGCGGACCGACGCAGACCGTCTTGTCCTGGGCGCTGAAGATCGAGGGCGCGCGAGAGGAAGTCCGCTTTAACGACCATTTTGGCAACGATAACAGGCTGTTGAGCGTCGAGGGCGAGCGCGACTTCATCACCGTCGAGGCCTCCGGCGAGGTTGTCACGCGCGACACAGCAGGCGTGTCCGGCCCGCATCACGGCTTTGCGCCGCTGTGGCTGTTCAGCCAGGAGACAGCTTTGACCATCCCCGGCGAGGGCATAAGCGAGCTTGCCGCGGCGGTCGGCAAAGGTACCGACATCGAAAGGCTGCATCGGCTGATGGCGCTGATCGTCGAGCGCGTCGCCTACACGCCGGGCACCACCAGTGTGACGACCCCGGCGGAAGAGGCATTGGCGCTGAAGACCGGCGTTTGCCAGGATCACAGCCACATCTTTGTCACCGCAGCCCGCGTCATGGGTTTTCCGGCCCGCTATGTCAGTGGCTATCTGATGATGGATGCGGCCATCGAGCAGGCGGCGAGCCATGCCTGGGCCGAAGCTCATGTTCAGGGTCTCGGCTGGGTCGCCTTCGACGCCGCCAACGGCATTTCCCCCGATGAACGCTATGTCAGGGTAGCCACCGGCCGTGATTATCGCGACGCCTCGCCGGTATCGGGAATTCGACTGGGACAGGCGGAGGAACAGCTTGCAGTCACCGTCACGGTAGAGCAGTAGTCTCCGGCAAGATTGCTGCCTGAAGAGATTCCATGACTTATTGCGTCGGCCTCAAGATCGATCGTGGGCTCGTGTTCATGTCGGACACGCGCACCAATGCCGGGATGGATTCGATCTCCACTTTCAAGAAGATGCATGTCTGGGAAGAGCCAGGCGAGCGCGTCATCGTGCTGATGTCGGCCGGCAATCTGGCCACGACGCAGGCCGTGGTCAGCCTGCTCGACGAGCGCACCAAGGCAGTGGCGGAACGCCACGCGACGCTGCTCGAGACCCCATCCATGTACCAGACGGTGCGGCTGGTCGGCGACACCGTCAAGGAAGTCATCGCCAGCTCGTCGCCTGCCGGCGAAAAGGCGGATTCCTATTTCAACGCCTCCTTCATCCTCGGCGGCCAGATCAAGGGCAGCCCGCCACGGCTGTTCATGATCTATCCCGAGGGCAATTTCATCGAATCGACCGACGACACGCCGTTCTTCCAGATCGGCGAGACCAAATACGGCAAGCCGATCATCATCCGTGCCTATGAAAGGACGATGAGCCTGGCTGAAACGGTCAAGCTCTTGCTGGTATCGTTCGATTCGACGCTGAAATCGAACCTGTCCGTCGGCCTGCCTCTCGACCTGCTGTTCCTGGAGGAGGACACGTTCACGGTGGGTTTGAAAAAGCGCATCGGCCAGGACGATCGATATTATCGTGCTATTTCCGAAGGCTGGTCGAACGCGTTGAAGACGGCCTTTGCCAGCCTGCCGGATTTTCCGGGGTAGCGCGGGAACCTTCGTCGCGGTTGCCTGTCTCTATTTAACATGTTAATCAAAATTCAAACGGCTGGCTGATCGGCGCGTCGGGAGGATCCATGGACAACGAGCAATTCCGCGACTGGTCGAGGCGCGCCGCCGACTGGGGCGCTGATTACCGCGCCGGCCTTCGCGATCGGCCCGTGCGACCTGCCATAGCGCCGGGCGAGATCTTCAGGAGCATCGAAGCTTCTCCGCCGGAGGCCGCGGAATCGATGGAGACGATCTTCGCCGATTTCGAAGCCAAGATCGTGCCCGGCATGACGCATTGGCAGCATCCGCGTTTCTTTGCTTATTTCCCGGCCAATGCAGCACCCGTCTCGGTGGTGGCCGAATATCTGGTCTCTGCGATGGCCGCGCAGTGCATGCTGTGGCAGACTTCGCCGGCGGCGACAGAGCTTGAGACGCGCATCGTCGACTGGATGCGCCAGGCGCTCGGCCTGCCCGAAGGCTTTTCCGGCGTGATCCAGGACTCCGCATCATCGGCGACGCTGGCCGCCGTGTTGACCATGCGCGAGCGCACGCTCGACTGGCAGGGCAACAAGAAGGGTCTTTCCGGGCAGGGCAGGCTGCGCGTCTATTCCTCCGACCAGGTGCACACCTCGATCGACCGCGCCATCTGGGTCGCCGGCATTGGCGAGGAAAACCTCGTCCGCATTCCCGTCGCCGGCACCTACCGCGCCATGGATACCGCGGCTTTGGAAGCGGCGATTGTTGCCGACCGCGCGGCCGGCCTATTGCCGGCCGGCATCATCGCGTGCGTCGGCGGCACCAGCACCGGCGGCACCGACGACATCGCTGAAGTGGCCGCGGTGGCCAAACGCCAGGGGCTCTATCTGCATATCGACGCCGCCTGGGCCGGATCGGCGATGATCTGTCCGGAATACCGGCATTTCTGGACCGGTGTCGAGGGCGCGGACTCGATCGTCTTCAACCCGCACAAATGGCTGGGCGCGCAATTCGACTGCTCGATCCAGTTCGTCCGTCAGCCGGAGGATCTCGTGCGCACGCTGGCGATCAAGCCGGACTATCTGAAAACTCGCGGTCATGACGGCATCATCAACTACTCCGAATGGTCGGTGCCTCTCGGCCGTCGCTTCCGGGCGCTGAAGCTGTGGTTCCTGCTGCGCGCCCATGGCCTCGAGGCGCTGCGCACCATGATCCGCAATCACGTCGCCTGGAGCGAAGGCATAGCAGCGCGCCTGGCCGAGGAGGAGGATTTCGAGCTCGCCAGCCAGCCGATGCTGTCGCTGTTCTCGTTCCGGCATCGCGCCGCATCCGGCGCTGACTGCGACGAGCACAATCTGCGTCTGGTCGACGCCATCAACAATGACGGCCGTATCTACCTGACGCAGACGCGTGTCGATGGGCGGGTCGCCATCCGCTTCCAGGCAGGCCAGTTCGAGACAACCGCGGCCGATGTCGATACCGCCTTCACTGTCATCTGCGAGTGTGCAAGATCCCCGAAGGACTGACAGGGATTGCCCGGGTGGTTGCCGCCGCCGGGGCAAGCCAGCAAGGACTTGCGAGCAAGCATATGGCCGGAAGGGCCGAAGGGGTTAGCCAGAATCTGACGGGCGTCTGGAGCGGGCGCTATTTCTATCCGCGCGAACTGCCGCCGGTTTCCTTCGTTGCAACGCTGATCGAGACGGCAACCAGCTTGACGGGGATGACCCACGAACCGGCGGCGACCAGCACGGCAAGATACGCAAGCCTGCAGGGGCAGCGAGAGGGCAACGCCGTCTCCTTTACCAAGACATACGACAAGGCCCAATTGAAGGCGCACCCGATTCACTACAGCGGCATCATCAACGGTGATGCAACCGAGATCAAAGGCACTTGGCGAATCCCGGGATACTGGTCCGGCAATTTCCTGATGATCCGCTCGCCAGGTAAAGTCGCGGCTGTCACCCGCAAGGTGGCGGAGCGGGTCTGAGCCGTATCTGCCCGGTTCGCCTTTGCAATCATCGATATTTCATTAGCCGGCGTCTCCCTTTTCATTGCTTTCGTTTTCAGCTACAAACAAGAAAAACGAAAACGGGAGGTTCTCAGTGTATTTGTCGCCGCGCCATGCCGAAATCATCCAGATGGCGAAGGACCATGGCCGTGTGCTGGTCGATGGCCTCGCCACGCACTTCAACGTGACGCCGCAGACCATCCGCAAGGACCTCAACGATCTCTGCGATCAGCGGCTGCTGACGCGCATTCATGGCGGGGCCTTGTTCCCGTCCGGCATCGAGAACATGGAGTATGAGGCGCGCCGCAAGATTGCCGCCGACGAGAAGGAGGCGATCGGCCGCGCGGCGGCCAGGCTGATACCCGACAACGCATCTTTGTTCATCAATATCGGCACCACGACCGAGTCGGTCAGCAAGGCGCTGCTTGACCATACCGGGCTCATGGTCATCACCAATAATATCAATGTTGCCAACAGGATGCGCATCTATCCTTCGATCGAGGTGGTAATCGCCGGCGGCGTCGTGCGCGGCTCCGACGGCGGCGTTGTCGGCGAGGCCGCGGTCGATTTTATCAGGCAGTTCAAGGTCGACTATGCGGTGATCGGCGCCTCGGCCATCGACCATGACGGCGCGCTGCTCGATTTCGACTTTCGCGAAGTGAAAGTCGCGCAAGCCATTATCGCCAATGCCAGGCATGTCATCCTGGTCTCCGACCAGACCAAGTTCGAACGAACCGCGCCGGTTCGCATCGGCCATCTCTCGCAGGTCAACACCTTCATTACCGACCATTGCGACATCCCGTCGGTGCGCCGGATCTGCGAAGAGGCCGAGGTGCAATTGATTGAAACGTCGCTCGGATAGCGGCGCCATCACGGCCCCGTGATATTTCGTTTGACATTCGTTCTTATTTCGAAATAATCCCGCTACGGTTTCGTAAAAACCTAAAAATGCTGCAATGCGAAATCGCGGGAGGGCTTTGTGGACGCAATCCATGACATCTTCGTCATCGGTGGCGGCATCAATGGCTGCGGCATCGCCCGCGACGCCGTTGGGCGGGGCTTTTCGGTGTTTCTGGCTGAGATGAACGATCTTGCCAGCGGAACCTCCTCCGGTTCGACCAAGCTGATCCATGGTGGCCTGCGCTACCTCGAATTCTACGAGTTCCGACTTGTGCGCGAGGCGCTGATGGAGCGCGAGGTTCTGTGGAAGAACGCGCCGCACATCATCTGGCCGATGCGCTTCGTGCTGCCCTACGCCAAGGGCCTGCGCCCGGCCTGGCTGATCCGGCTCGGCCTGTTCCTCTACGATCATATTGGTGGCCGCAAATTGCTGCCGGCGACCCGGACACTGGACATGTCCAAGGATCCGGCCGGCAAGCCGCTGAAGCCGCTGTTTCACAAGGCTTTCGAGTACTCGGACGGCTGGGTCAACGATGCCCGGCTGGTGGCGTTGAACGCGCGTGACGCCGCCGACCGCGGCGCCACCATCCGCACCCGCACGAAAGTCGTCGGGGCGCGGCGCGAAGGCGATCTGTGGGCGATCCGCGTGGAAGACGTGCAGACGGGAGAGGCAGAGGAGGTCAAGGCCCGGCTGCTGGTCAATGCCGCCGGTCCGTGGGTCGACCACGTCCTGTCGACCACTGTGAGCCAGAACGACGTGCACAATGTGCGCCTGGTGCAGGGCAGTCATATCGTCATCAAAAAGAAGTTCGATGAT
This sequence comes from Mesorhizobium sp. M0862, assembly GCF_040319795.1. NCBI lineage: Bacteria > Pseudomonadati > Pseudomonadota > Alphaproteobacteria > Hyphomicrobiales > Phyllobacteriaceae > Mesorhizobium > Mesorhizobium sp. M0862. Next base: position 50,103 of record NZ_JAMYOJ010000009.1, on the reverse strand, counting down.
CCGCGCGCCTACTTCTTCCAGAACAAGGACGGGCGCATCATCTTCGCCATTCCCTACGAGGAAGAATTTACGCTGATCGGCACCACCGATCGCGACTATCCCGGCGATCCGCATGACGTGAAGATCAGCGACACCGAGATCGACTATCTCTGCGCGGCGGCGAGCGAATATTTTGCTGAGGCCGTGACGCGCCCCGACATCGTCTGGACCTATTCGGCCGTGCGCCCGCTCTACGACGACGGCGCTTCGAAGGCGCAGGAAGCGACCCGCGACTATGTGCTGAAAGCCGATGGCGGCGGGGGCAAGGCGCCGATCGTCAACGCTTTCGGCGGCAAGATCACCACCTACCGCCGGTTGTCGGAATCGATGCTGGAAAAGGTCGAAGGTTTTCTCGGCAAGCGCGGCAAGCCGTGGACGGCGAACGCGCCCTTGCCGGGCGGCGATTTCCCGGCCACCGGTTTCGACGTCCAGGTGGCGAAGCTGAAGAGCGCCTATCCTTTCCTCGACCAGCGCCTGGCGCGTCGGTTGACCAGGCTTTACGGCACGCGCGCGCAAGTGCTGCTCGGCCTTGCCAAGTCGAACGCCGATCTCGGCCGCAATTTCGGCGCCGATCTCTATGAGGCCGAGGTACGCTACCTCTGCGAAAACGAATGGGCGCTGACCGCCGAAGATGTATTGTGGCGTCGCACCAAGCGCGGTCTGCATCTCAGCCGCGAACAGGCCTCGGCGCTTGACGAATTCATGCGCGGCATCAGCCGGCGCCATGTCGCGGCAGCGGAATAGGGAAGGCGATTGATGCACAAAGCCTGGGAGGAGGCATCATGCTGGAACTGAGAAACGTGACGAAGATGGTCGGCGCGTTGGAGCATATCCGCGACGTGTCGCTGACGCTTCAGCACGGCTCGCTCAACGTTTTGCTCGGGCCGACACTGTCGGGCAAGACCAGCCTGATGCGGCTGATGGCCGGACTCGACGTGCCGACCAACGGTTCAGTCTGGTTCGACGGCCAGAATGTCACCGGCATGCCGGTGCAGCAGCGCAAGATCGCCATGGTCTATCAGCAGTTCATCAACTACCCCGCGATGACCGTCTACGAGAACATCGCCTCGCCGTTGCGCGTCGCCGGCACCGACCAGGCCAAGATCGACAAGGAAGTCCGAAACGCGGCAGGGCTTTTGAAGCTCACACCCTATCTCGGCCGCACGCCGCTCAGCCTGTCCGGCGGCCAGCAGCAGCGTACGGCGCTGGCCCGCGCCATCGTCAAGAATGCCAGCCTGGTGCTGCTCGACGAGCCGCTCGCCAACCTCGACTACAAATTGCGCGAGGAGCTGCGCGCCGAACTGCCCAAGATATTTGCCGCCGCCGGCACTATTTTCGTCTACGCCACGACCGAGCCGCATGAAGCCTTGCTGCTCGGCGGCAATACGGCGACGCTGTCCGAGGGGCGGATCACTCAATTCGGGCCGACCATCGACGTCTTCCGCAAGCCGATCGACCTGGTGACGGCGAAAACCTTTGCCGATCCGCCGCTCAACACCATCGTGCTGGCCAAGAAAGGTCCGGATTTCCTTCTCGAGGGCGGCGTCAAGCTGCCGGTACCGGCAGAACTCGCCGGCATTGCCGACGCCAACTACACGATCGGCTTCCAGCCGCATCATCTGTCGCTCGAGCGGCCCAACGCTGCCGCGGTGCCGGTGCGCGCCAAGGTGACGATCACCGAGATCACCGGCTCGGAAAGCTTCATCCATCTCGATTTTGCCGATGCGCGCTGGGTCATGCTGACCCACGGCATCCGCGATTTCGAGCCCGACGCCGAGATCGAGGTGTTTATCGATCCGCGCCACATCATGGTCTTCGACAGCAACGGCAGCGCCGTCGCCGCGCCGAAGCTTGCGGCCTGAGGGGGGAGAGATGGCGCGCATCGACGTCAACCATGTCAGGCACTCCTACCTGCCCAATCCGCAGAAGGATGCCGATTTTGCGCTGCGGGAAGTGCACCACACATTCGAGGATGGCGGCGCCTACGCGCTGCTTGGGCCTTCGGGTTGCGGCAAAACCACGCTGCTCAACATCATTTCGGGACTTTTGCACCCCTCGCACGGTGAGTTGCTGTTCAACGGCAAGGACGTCACCAATCTGTCGACGCAGGAGCGCAACATCGCGCAGGTGTTCCAGTTCCCGGTCATCTACGACACCATGACCGTTTACGACAATCTTGCCTTCCCGCTGCGCAACCGCGGCGTGCCGGAGGCCGATGTCGACCGCAAGGTGCGCGAGACGCTGGAGATGATCGACCTGGCGTCGTGGGCGAAGAAGAAGGCGAGGGGCCTGACCGCCGACCAGAAGCAGAAGATCTCGCTCGGCCGCGGCTTGGTGCGCTCGGATGTCAATGCTATCCTGTTCGACGAACCGCTGACGGTTATCGATCCGCACATGAAGTGGGTGCTGCGCTCGCAGTTGAAGCAACTGCACCGCCGCTTCGGCTACACCATGGTCTATGTCACCCATGACCAGACCGAGGCGCTGACCTTCGCCGACCAGGTCGTCGTCATGTATGATGGCGGCATCGTCCAGATCGGCACGCCGGCTGAATTGTTCGAGCGCCCGCGCCACACATTCGTCGGTTACTTCATCGGCTCGCCCGGCATGAACGTCATGCCGGTGGCGATCGACGGCAAGACCGCGACCATTGGCAGCCAACGCATCGAGCTGCCCGGCGCGCCAAAGACCGCCGCTGGGAGCTCCGGCGCCATCGAACTCGGCATCCGCCCCGAATATGTCAGGCTCGGCCGTGACGGCATGGCGGTTAAAATCAGCAAGGTCGAGGATCTCGGCCGCCACAAGGTGGTGCGCGCCAGCCTCGAAGGCCGCGAGATCGCTGCCGTCATCGGCGAGGACGAGAGCGTGCCGGCCGACCCAAAGGTTCGCTTCGATCCGGCCGGCATCAACATCTATGCCGATTCCTGGCTGGTTGAGATGGGGCGTGTCGAGATGGGGGCATAGATGGAAAAGACCTGGAACAACAAGGCCTGGTTCCTGGTGCTGCCGGTGCTGGTGCTGGTGGCGTTCTCGGCCGTCATTCCGCTGATGACGGTCGTCAACTATTCGGTGCAGGACACCTTCGGCAACAACGTCTTCTTCTGGGCAGGCACCCAGTGGTTCGAGGAACTGCTGTCGTCCAGCCGCTTCTGGGAAGCGATGGTGCGCAACCTGATCTTCTCCTTCATCATTCTGGCCATCGAAGTGCCGCTCGGCATATTCATCGCGCTCAACATGCCGAAGAAGGGCTGGGGCGTGCCGGTCTGCCTAGTGCTTATGTCGTTGCCGCTGCTCATTCCGTGGAACGTCGTCGGCACCATTTGGCAGGTCTTCGGCCGCAACGACATCGGCCTGCTCGGCTACTACGTCAACGCGCTCGGCATCGACTACAATTACGTTCAGGATCCGTTCGACGCCTGGGTCACCATCATCATCATGGACGTCTGGCACTGGACCAGCCTTGTCGTGCTGCTCTGCTATGCCGGCCTGGTTTCGATCCCGGATGCCTTCTACCAGGCGGCCAAGATCGACGGCGCCTCGCGCTGGGCGGTGTTCCGTTATATCCAGCTGCCGAAGATGCAGCGTGTGCTTTTGATCGCCGTGCTGTTGCGCTTCATGGATAGCTTCATGATCTACACCGAGCCCTTCGTCGTCACCGGCGGCGGCCCCGGCAACTCGACCACCTTCCTGTCGATCGACCTCGTCAAGACCGCGCTCGGCCAGTTCGACCTCGGTCCGGCGGCCGCCATGTCGCTGGTCTACTTCCTGATCATCCTGTTGTTGTCGTGGGTGTTCTACACCGTGATGACCAACTACGACGCGGAGCGCTGAGATGAGCGGCGCCAACGAAAGAGCCGACAGAGTGAGCGAAACCACCGCTTCGGGAAAATTGGCGAGCACGCTTTCGCAGGATCAGGTCGCCCGGCTGATGCGCAAGCGCGGCGAGGAATCGCGCTGGTGGTGGATCGTGCCGACGATCTACATCATCGTGCTTCTGCTGCCGATCTACTGGCTCATCAACATGAGCTTCAAGACCAATGCCGAGATCGTCTCCTCGCTGACGCTCTATCCGCATCAGCCTACGATCGCCAACTACGTCACTATCTTCACCGATGCGTCCTGGTATTCGGGCTACATCAACTCGATCACCTATGTTGTCATGAACATGGTGATTTCCGTGGCTGCGGCGCTGCCGGCGGCCTACGCCTTTTCGCGCTACCGCTTCCTCGGCGACAAGCATCTGTTCTTCTGGCTGCTGACCAACCGCATGGCGCCGCCGGCAGTGTTCGCGCTGCCGTTCTTCCAGCTCTATTCGGCTTTCGGCCTGATCGACACCCACATCGCTGTGGCGCTGGCGCACTGCCTGTTCAACGTGCCGCTGGCGGTGTGGATCCTCGAAGGCTTCATGTCGGGCGTGCCCAAAGAGATCGACGAAACAGCCTATATCGACGGCTACTCCTTCCCGCGCTTCTTCGTCAGGATATTCATGCCGCTGATCGCCAGTGGCATCGGTGTCGCCTGCTTCTTCTGCTTCATGTTCTCATGGGTCGAGCTTTTGATCGCTCGCACGCTGACGACCACCGATGCCAAGCCCATCGCCGCCACCATGACCCGCACCGTTTCGGCCGCCGGCATGGATTGGGGCCTGCTCGCTGCCGCCGGCGTGCTGACGCTGATCCCCGGCGCGCTCGTCATCTGGTTTGTCCGCAACTACATCGCCAAGGGCTTCGCCCTGGGGAGGGTGTGATGAAACAAAAGCACGGGTTCACCCTCACCACCACCGCCAAGGGCTTTGCCCTGGGGAGGGTGTCACCATGAATCTCGACCTCACCTGGATGGCGTGGACGTGGCCGACGGCGGCGTTCTTCGGCACCATTCTTCTACTGCTGTGCGGCATGGCGTTTTGGGAATTTGCCTCGCCGGGCGGCAATCCGCGCGTCGGCATCCTGCGCTTCGAGACGACGCGCGGCGACCGTCTTTTTCTGTCGCTGCTTGGCAGCGCCTTTATCCATCTCGTTTGGCTGGGTCTTGTCGGATCCAACCTGTGGTGGGCTCTCGCTCTCTCCGTGGTCTACGCCGTTGGCGTGTTCCGCTACGTATAGAGGGGGAAACTGTTGGAGCGACCGCGTGCCGGCGGCCGTTCCAGATCACACTTGAAACCTAAATGTGGAGGAAACCTATGCGACGGCAATTTTTAACATCAACTGCCCTTGTCCTGTTGCTCGGGGTAGGCAACGCCTACGCCGGAATGGATGAGGCCAAGGCGTTTCTGGACAAGGAAATCGGCCCGCTGTCGACGCTCGACCGCGCCGGCCAGGAAGCAGAAATGCAGTGGTTCATCGATGCCGCGAAGCCTTTCGCCGGCATGGACATCAAGGTCGTGTCCGAAACCATCGCCACCCACCAGTATGAATCGCAGGTGCTGGCGCCGGCCTTTACCGCCATCACCGGCATCAAGATCACGCATGACGTCATCCAGGAAGGCGACGTCGTCGAGAAGATCCAGACCCAGATGCAGACCGGCCAGAACCTTTATGACGGCTGGGTCAACGATTCCGACCTGATCGGCACCCACTGGCGCTACCAGCAGGTCCGCAACCTGACCGACTGGATGGCGGGCGAGGGCAAGGACGTTACCAATCCGAACCTCGACCTGAAGGATTTTATCGGCACCTCCTTCACCACCGCGCCGGACAAGAAGCTCTATCAGCTGCCCGACCAGCAGTTCGCCAACCTCTACTGGTTCCGTTACGACTGGTTCAACGACGAGAAGAACAAGGCCGACTTCAAGGCGAAATACGGCTACGACCTCGGCGTTCCCGTCAACTGGTCGGCCTATGAGGACATCGCCGAGTTCTTCACCGGCCGCGAGATCGACGGCAAGAAGGTCTATGGCCACATGGACTACGGCAAGAAGGACCCGTCGCTCGGCTGGCGGTTCACTGATGCCTGGCTGTCGATGGCCGGCAACGGCGACAAGGGCCTGCCGAACGGCCTGCCGGTCGACGAATGGGGCATCAAGGTCAACGAGAAATCACAGCCGGTCGGCTCCTGCACGGCGCGCGGCGGCGACACCAACGGCCCGGCTGCCGTCTACTCGATCCAAAAATACCTCGACTGGCTGAAGGCCTACGCTCCGGCCGAAGCCCAAGGCATGACCTTCTCCGAATCCGGCCCGGTGCCGGCACAGGGTGCGGTCGCGCAGCAGATATTCTGGTACACCGCCTTCACCGCTTCGATGGTCGACGCCGGCGCCAAGGCGGTGCTGAACGACGACGGTACGCCGAAGTGGCGCATGGCCCCGTCGCCGCATGGCGTCTACTGGAAGGACGGCATGAAGCTCGGCTATCAGGACGTGGGTTCCTGGACGCTGATGAAGTCGACGCCGACCGACCGCGCCAAGGCCGCCTGGCTCTACGCGCAGTTCGTGACCTCGAAGACGGTCGACGTGAAGAAGAGCCATGTCGGCTTGACCTTCATCCGCGAAAGCACGATCCACGACAAGAGCTTCACCGAACGTGCGCCGAAGCTCGGTGGTCTGATCGAGTTCTACCGCTCGCCGGCCCGCGTTCAGTGGTCGCCGACTGGCACCAACGTGCCCGATTATCCGAAGCTGGCACAGCTCTGGTGGCAGGCGATCGGCGATGCCTCGTCCGGCGCCAAGACGGCGCAGGAAGCCATGGACTCGCTCTGCGCCGAGCAGGAAAAAGTCATGACCCGCATCGAGAAGTCGGGCGTCCAGGGCGATATCGGCCCGAAGATGGCCGAAGAGCATGACCTCGCCTACTGGAACGCCGACGCGGTCAAGAACGGCAATCTCGCGCCTCAGCTGAAGATCGAGAACGAGAAGGAAAAGCCGATCACCATCAACTACGACGAACTGGTGAAGAGCTGGCAGAAGTAATCTTGGCGTACGCGCCAGGATCATAGTGAACGGGGAGGCGGCATCTTGCCGTCTCCCCTGTTTGTATAGGCGAGCTACCGGGAGGACTAATGACCGGATACATCCTTGCAATCGACCAGGGTACGACATCGACCAGGGCGATCCTGTTCGACGGCGCGATGAAGGTCGCCGGCAGCAAGCAGCAGGAATTCACCCAGCATTATCCTGCCTCCGGCTGGGTCGAGCATGATCCGGAAGAGATCTGGGCAAGCGTCGTCGCGACGGTCAAAGGCGCGCTGAAGGCCGCCGGCCGCGAGGCCTCGGATGTGGCGGCGATCGGCATCACCAACCAGCGCGAAACCGTCGTCATCTGGGACAAGGCGACCGGCAAGCCGATCCACAATGCCATCGTCTGGCAGGACCGCCGCACCGCGCCGCTCTGCCAGAAGCTGAAGAAACACGGCCTGGAGAAAAAGTTCACCAAAAAGACCGGCCTACTGCTCGATCCCTATTTCTCCGGCACCAAGATCGCCTGGATGCTGGACAAGGTGAACGGTGCGAGAAAGCGCGCCGAAAAGGGCGAACTGCTCGCCGGCACCATCGACAGTTTTTTGATCTGGCGGCTGACCGGCGGCAAGGTACATGCGACGGATGCCACCAACGCCTCGCGCACGCTGGTCTACAACATCGAGAAAAATGTCTGGGACGACGAGCTGCTCTCCATCCTGCGCATCCCGGTGGCGATGCTGCCTGAGGTCAAGGATTGCGCCGACGACTACGGCGTGACGGAAAAAAGCCTGTTTGGCGCCGAAATCAAAATCCTTGGCGTGGCCGGCGATCAGCACGCAGCGACCATCGGCCAGGCCTGTTTCGAGCCAGGCATGATGAAATCGACCTATGGCACCGGCTGCTTTGCGCTGCTCAACACCGGCGCCGATCTGGTGCGCTCGAAGAACCGGCTGTTGACCACCATCGCCTATCGGCTGAACGGCAAGACTACCTATGCCTTGGAAGGCTCGATCTTCATCGCGGGTGCCGCCGTGCAATGGCTGCGCGATGGCATCAAGGTGATCGGCAAGGCCGAGCATAGCGGCGTATTGGCGGCAACCGCCGACCCTACGCAGAACGTCTATCTCGTGCCGGCTTTCGTCGGTCTCGGCGCGCCGCATTGGGACGCCGAGGCGCGTGGCGCGATCTTCGGGCTGACCCGCAACTCTGGCCCGGCGGAGTTCGCCCGCGCGGCGCTTGAATCCGTCGCCTACCAGACGCGCGATCTCCTCGACGCCATGCGCAAGGACTGGAAGGGGGCATCGGCCAAAACCGTGCTTCGCGTCGACGGCGGCATGGTGGCCTCCGACTGGACCATGCAGCGGCTGGCCGATATCCTCGATGCGCCGGTCGATCGCCCGACCATTCTGGAGACCACGGCGCTGGGCGCAGCGTGGCTTGCCGGCTCGAAGGCGGGTGTGTTGCCGAAGGCGAAGGATTTTGCCAGGAGTTGGGCGCTCGAGCGCCGCTTCAAGCCGGACATGGATGCCGACACCCGCTCGGCAAAACTGGCGGGTTGGCGCGACGCGGTGCGCCGGACATTGAGCGCGTCCTGATTTCGCACTTAAGACCAAGTCCGCGAAAAGACGAAGCCCGCGCCCGTTGCCGGCGCAGGCTCCGTCCTACCCTAACTTCGCCCTAAACACATCAATAGGGCGAATTACACTGCCGCCGAGGGCCGTAGTTGGGCTGGAATGTGTTGTCCGAGGCGCGGTAGGAGCGATAGCGGTCGTAGCACCACTGCACATGCGCATCGCCGCCGTAGACGCGGTTGTTCTCGCTGTTGACGATCGCACCGGTGATCAAGGCGCCGGTGGCGAAGGCAGCCAGCGGGAACCAGTAGTCGCCGTGACGGCGATAGCCGCGGTGATATTCGCGATAGCCGCGATGGCCATTCCAATAGCTGCCGCCATCATTGTTGCGCGAGAACTGGCGGCCTACGCGGAAATCGCGATTGCCGGAATTGCGGTTGCCGTGGCGCATCCACCGCCAGTTGTCATGACGAGAATCGCCCACATTCACGATGTCGGACGAAGTTGCTGATGACTGGGGCACGAACATCTGGGCGGCATTGGCCGGCATAGCGGCGGCCGCGGCAAACGAAATTGACAGGGTGGTCGCCAGTAGACCCGTTGCGATCTTGTTCATGATCTTCTCCTTGAAGGGTGGTTGACGTCCCTTGTGAGACGAAAACGGCCCGCTCGTGCGATGGTTCCCACCAAAACAGTAAGTTGCTGATTTGTAATGTTTCTCGAATTCGGCGCGTGAGAAAAGGCGCGTCTCGCGCGCCAACAGATCGAAGCGGCGACCACGTTGCGGGAGCGGCTCACCGGGCTGGTGACGACGCAATTTGCGGCGCGTCTGGCGATGGCTGAAACCCCGGTCGAAGGGCCATCTTTTTCCGGTTGACCGGTCGCGGCACTCTCCCTATGTTCCGCGCAATTTCGAGGGCGGCCTTTAGAGCCCGCGGGAGCGCGTAGCTCAGCCGGTAGAGCAACTGACTTTTAATCAGTAGGTCTCGGGTTCGAACCCCGACGCGCTCACCAGAAATACTTCGTGCGGAAGTTGCCCTGTCAGCAGCCCCCATCGCCCCTACAATCGTTGCCCGGTCTTGACGTCGAACAGATGAGCGCAGGCGCGGTCGATCTCGATGCGCATCTGCTCGCCCTGTTTCAGTGCCAGCCGCTCGCGGAAAAGGCAGGAGATTTCTTCTCCGGCGCAGTCGACCCTGGCAAAGATTTCCGAACCCGTTGCTTCCAGAAGCACGATCGTGCCGGGGATTCCTTTGGCGGTCGTCGCTCGGATGTGTTCGGGGCGGATGCCGTAGATGAGGTCGCCGCCGGGTATGTTTGCCAGGTCGATGCCTTCCGGCAGCGGCAAGATCAGTCCACCGGCGCTGCGGAAAACACCTTCCTCGACATGGCCCCGAATGAAATTCATCGCCGGCGAGCCGATGAACCCGGCAACGAAGAGGTTGGCCGGGCGATCGTAGAGATCGAGCGGCGCGCCGATCTGCTCGACAAGGCCGTCATGCAGCACGACGATCTTGTCGGCCATGGTCATGGCCTCGATCTGGTCGTGGGTAACGTAGATGGTGGTGGTTCCCAGCCGCTGGTGCAGCGCCTTGATCTCGCCGCGCATCTGCACGCGCAATTTGGCGTCGAGATTGGACAGCGGCTCGTCGAACAGGAACACCTGCGGGTCGCGCACGATGGCGCGGCCCATGGCGACGCGCTGGCGCTGGCCGCCGGAAAGCTGACGCGGATAGCGGTCGAGCAGCTTGTCCAGGCCGAGAATGCTGGCGGCCCTGCCGACGCGGCCGGCGGTGTCGGCCGGATCGGCTTTCTTGATCTTCAGGGCAAAGCCCATATTTTCGGCCACCGTCATATGCGGATAGAGCGCGTAGTTCTGGAACACCATGGCGATGTTTCGGTCGCGCGCCCTGAGATTGTTGACGAGGCGATCGCCAATGGCGATCCTGCCGCCCGAGATCGTTTCCAGTCCGGCAATCATGCGCAGCAGCGTAGACTTTCCGCAGCCCGACGGCCCGACCAGGATGACGAATTCGCCATCGGCGATGTCGACGCTGACATCGTGGATGATCTTGGCGGCTCCGAAAGCCTTCTGAACGTTGTTGATTGTTACCGATGCCATTGGATTTCTCCCGGAAATGAGTGATGTCGGGGCCGTGCCTCAGCCGCCCTTGACGGCGCCTGCGGTCAGCCCGGCGACGATCTGCCTTTGCGCGAACAGGGTCAGCACCAGCACCGGCAGCGTGACCACAAGTGCTGCGGCGGCGAGCGGACCCCAGCTCACCTGCTCGTAGGAAAGCATGTTGTAGACGGCGACCGGAAGCGTGCGGGTCTCGCGGCTGGCGAGCACAATGCCGAAGACGAAATTGTTCCATGAGAAGATGATCGACAGGATGAAGGCGACGACAATGCCCGGCTTGGCGATGGGCAAGGCGACCAGCCGGAACACCTGCCAGGAACTGGCGCCATCGATGTTGGCCGCTTCTTCCAGCTCCATCGGCGTGGTCTCGAAATAGCCGATCATCACCCAGACCACGATCGGCACCGTCACCACCAGATGGATGATGATCTGCGGCCACAGTGTGCCGAGAATGCCGACCCACTGGAACAGCAGGAACAGCGGAATGAGATAGGAAAGCCCCGGCGTCATGCGGGCGATCATGATGACCACCGCCGAGCGTTCGGCCTTGAGCCGCGCGATGCCATAGCCGGCCGGCACGCCGATCAGCAGCGCCAGCAACGTTGCCGTGCCCGTCACCAGAACCGAATTCCAGAAATAGAGCAGGAAATTGTTCTCCTCGAATACCTTCACATAGTTCGACCAGGCGAGATGTTCCGGGATCAGGATCGGCGGGTATGCACCGTTGTCGATCTCGAACTTCAGCGACAGCGAGACCATCCAGAGGAAGAACAGGATCGCCGGCGAGACGAAGACCAGAGCCGCGAAAAACAGCCCGATCCGGTTGAGCAGCCGTGAACTCATCTATTTGCCCTCCACCCCGATCCATTGGGAGCGCTGGCGCAGCATCAGCAGGATGAAGGACAGCGCGACGATGACGATGAAGAACACCACGGCCATGGCCGAGCCATAGCCGATGTCGTAGTAGGAGAAGGCGGTGTTGTAGAGATAGATGTTGATGGTTTCCGAGGCCGTGCCCGGTCCGCCCTGGGTCATGGCATAGATGATGTCAAAACTTTTCAGCGCATCGATGGTGCGGATGATCATCGCGATCATCAGGAACGGCGCGATCATCGGCAAGGTGAGATAGCGGAATTGCTGCCAGGCGTTGGCGCCATCGATCTCGGCGCTCTCGAAGGGCTCGCGCGGCACGGAGGCCAAGCCGCCCAGCACGATCAGCATCACCAGCGGCGTCCACTGCCAGGTCTCGACCGCAACCAGCGAGGGGATGACCGTTTTGGCGTTGAAAATCCATTCCTGCGCCGGGATTCCGACCAGCGACAGAAGGTAGTTGAGCACGCCGAGCTGGGGATGGAACATCATCGTCCAGACCAGCGCCACGGCGACTGGCGTCGCCATCATCGGCATCACGAAGACGCCGCGCAAAATGCCGCGCAGCGGAAATTTGGCGTCGAAGATCAGCGCGGCGACAGTGCCGAGGAACATCGGCGCCGCGACCGAAAGCGCCGTGTAGGTCAGCGTATGGAAAAGCGATTCCCAGAAGCGTTGGTCGACTGCCAGCCGCAGGTAGTTTTCCATCCCGGCAAAGCTTCGCGCCTGGCCGAGGGTCCAGCGGTTGACGCTCATCCACAGTGTGAAGGCCCAAGGAAAGACGATCACGGCGCCGACGACGACGAGCGCCGGGACGACGAAAGGCCAGTAGTTGGGAGCCAGCCGGATGGTCTGGCTCCCTTCGATGGCTTGCGTCGTCACCCCGGTGCGTTCTGGGGTGATGGCGGACATCAGCCTTGCTCGCTCCGGTCGAGCACCGGCTGGAACTGCTCGGTGGCCTTCTTCAGTTCCTCCGCCGGATCGGCGCCGGCGATCAGATTGGTCAGCGCCACGCCATAGATGTCGCGGAACTCGGTGACCGGAATGATGACCGGCAGCGACAGCCGGCTGACATTGCCCGAGCCGACCACGGCATCGAGCCAACTCGCCGGCATGGTGACGCCTTCGCGCACCTTGGGATCTTCCAGCACCGACTTGCGGAACGGCACGCCGGCACCCGCCTGCAGCAGGCGCGCGCCCATGGCGGGCGAAATCGCCCACTGGCAGAAGAGGTAGGCGGCCTCCTTCTTCTCGCTGGTGGCCGTCACGCCGAGGCCGTCGCCAAAGGTGCCGGCGGCATGCGCCTTGGGCCCTTTGGGCATGACGCCGTAGCCAACCTTGCCGACCACTCGTGACTTTTCCGGATTTTCCATTGGCGGGGCAAAGCCGACGCCATCGAACCACATCCCGATCTTGCCTTGCAGGAAGGCGGACTGGGCTTCGGCCCAGTTGAATCCGGTGACGCCTGGAGGCGCCGACTTGGTCATCAGCCGCTGGTAGAGGCTGGCCGCCTCGACCGCCTCGGGCGAGGTCGTGCGCAGCTTGCCCTTGTCGTCGAGCGGCGTCATGTCGTAGCCGAGCATAAGCGACGTCCACACCGGCGTGTTGGCGTTCTTGAGGCCGCGGGCGACAAATCCATAGGTGTTGGTCGACGGGTCGGTCAGCGCTTCGGCGGCCGCCACCAATTGCTCGAAGGTTTCAGGGTATTTGCGGCCCTTGGCCTCGAACAAGTCCTTGTTCCAGTAGACGATCCAGTAGTCGACTGAGAACGGTAGCGAGCGCAGCACGCCCTGGCCGTCCTTGGCAAACAGCATGCCGGCATCGGCGAAATCGGTTTCCACCAGCGCAGGATCGGTCAGGGTCGAGTCAGCGAGATAGCCTGATATGTCGGCCAGCCAGCCGCCCTTTTCGAACTGCCGCTTCTGCACGTGGTAGCTCAGATGCACGACATCGAAGCTCGGCTTGCCGGAGCTGAGTTCGATCACCGTCTTCTGGCGCTGCTGCTGTTCCGGCGTCGCTTCGGCATTGACCTTGATCCCGGTCAGTTCCTCGAACTCGGCGATGTATTTTATCAGCGTGTCGCTGCGCGGGCTTTTCACCAGATTGACGTCAAGCGTCGTTCCCGCAAAGCGCTTCCAGTCGACACCGGCGGCAAAGCTTGGGCGAACACCGGCAAAGCCGGCGGCGGCAAGGGCGGCCGTTCCCTGGAGGAGTTGCCTCCTGGTTGGGTTGAACAGATTGGACGACATTTTCTTCCTCCCGGTTGTTGTCGTTGTCGATTGCGCCGCAGCGACCGCGGCGCGGCTCATGCTTCCTCAGATTTGCAGCGCCAGCCGGCGCGCCTTATCGATGTGCTGGCTAATGGCCTCGACCGCCTTGCCAGGGTCGCGGCTCTGCATCGCATCGATCACCGCCAGGTGCTCGCGCATGACCGGCACGACGCGCCCGTCGATACGGAACCGTTCCTGGTGGATCAGGCGGATCTTCACCGAATTGACCAGATAGGCCTTGGCGATGATCTCGTTGCCCAGCGCATCGATGAACGTGTCGTGCATGGCCCAGTCGATGGTCTGCGCCTTGGCCTCCATCTCCGGCGTCGGGGTCTGCTCCAGCGCCCGGGCAAGCATGTCCTCATGCTCGCGCCGCAAGCGGGCAAGCTCGGCGTCGGAGGCGCTGACCGTAAACAGCGCCACCGCTTCACGCTCCATGAACAGGCGGAACTGAAAGGCCTCGCGGATCAGGCTGATGTCTATATGGGCGATCTGCATGCCGCGCTGCGGAATGGTCGTCAGCAGTCCTTCCGCCTCGAGACGCGGCACGATCTCGCGAATGGCGCCGAGCGGCAGTCCGGTGAAGGCAACCAGCTCACGCTGCGACACGAACTGGCCTGGCTTGAAGTCGCGCGCCAGCAAATGCCGCGTGAAGCTGGCATAGGCCTTCTCCCTGAGGGTGGTCGGTTCGTTGCCGTCTTCCATATCGGCGCGCTTCTCTTTGCCGGTCAGGCCGGTTCCCTGGCAAACAAGCTGTCATAGGCTGCGGCAAGCTGCTGCTGCCCTTGCAACGCGATCGGCTCCAGCGGCGGACGGACCGCCAGCCAGCGCTCGTCGCCGGTCTTGCGCGCCACCATCACCTTTACCGCCGGGGTGACCGGATGTTTGAGCAATTCGAGCACAAAACTCTCGACGCGAGGATCGTCGCGCCCGTCCTCGGCCATGGCGCGGATTTCGCCCGGGACGAAATTGGCCATGCCCGAGATTGCGCCTTGAGCACCCATTCGCACCGCACGCGCCAGATGCCTTTCATCGCCGATCAGGATCACCAGATCGCCATGGGCGGCAAGCAGCGCCTCGCTGTAGCTCCAATTTCCACCGGAATCCTTCACTCCGGCGACCACGTCGGGAAAAGCAGTGCGCAACCGGCCGATCAGGCCAAGCGAAAGCTGCACCATGGTAACCGAAGGGATGTTGTAGAGCAGCACGTCACGGGCGAGGGGGCCGAGCGCGGCAAAGACGGCGGAAAACCAGCCGAAAAGGCCGTCGTCGCCGACATTCTTGAAGTAGCTTGGCGGGGCCAGCAGAATGTTTCGGGCGCCGCGCTGCAAGGCATGCTGTGCCTGTTCGGCGGCGTCTTCGGCGGCGTCGACCAGCACGCCGGCAACGAGTTGATGCGGCAGGATTCCAGCAGCCAGCATGGCTTCGGTCACCGACCGCCGCTCCGTCGTGCCCACCGATGCGCCTTCCCCTGTGGTGCCGAAAAGCGTCACGCTGCCGCAACCCTGCGCCAGGCAACTTTCGGCCTGAGCGATCATGGGGGCCGTGGCGATCTGCCCGCGGGCATCGAAAGGCGTGGCGAGAGCGGCCGAAAGGCCAAAGCGTGATGTCACCGGAAGGTCTCCGAAGCAGGTATGTATGCTGTGCTAGCACACTAACATGTTAGTCGTAAATTGGGGTGGTGCGCTTTTTTAACAGCGGAGGGCCCCCACCTTTTTTATCGAGAGGTTCACGGGTTCAAGCCATGGCGGATCGAGACCATTGGCGAAACAACAAGATGGCCTAGTGTTCGGGCGCCGAGCGGCAGCTCCAACCTTGTCCCCATCCCAGTCGATGGCTAAACTCAGCCTTTCCCAGGGGAGGTTCTGACATGACACTTCAGCTTTCGGCGGATGCTGTAGCCCCTCAGACGGCGACCGCTCAAAAATACCTCTTCGGCCCGCTCGCCGATTTCCTCATGCTGGGCGGCAGCGCCTTTCTCATCCTGCCGGTGCTGTTTCTCGTTCCGCTCGAATATGAAGGTCCGGTGGCCGCAACGATGGTCTTCGTAGCCTATCTCGTGAACTATCCCCACTTCGCCCACTCCTACCAACTCTTCTACCGCAATTTCGGGCGCAAGGTGACGGGCGACGGCTACGACAGGAGCCTGCAGCTCCGCTACATCTTCGCGGGCATTGTCGTGCCCCTGGTCATGGCCGGGTTCTTTGCCTATGGCGCCGCGGCGGCGAACACGCGCCTGCTCGGCTATGCCACCAACGCCATGTTCTTTTTTGTCGGTTGGCACTACGTCAAGCAGGGCTACGGCATGCTGATGGTGGATGCGGTGCTGAAGCGCAAATTCTTCGACGACCGCGACAAGAAGGTGCTGCTGGTCAACTCCTATGCCGTGTGGATCCTGGCGTGGCTGCAGACGAATACGGCGGTCACCCAGGGCAAATATTATGGCCTGGACTATTACACATTCGCGGCCCCTTCCTGGATCACCGACATTGCCCTGTTGGCGGCCGTTGCGTCGACGGCGGCCACGCTTTTGATGTTGGCCAATCGCTGGCGAAAGAACGGCGGCGGTCTGCCCTATAACGGCTTGGTGGCCTATGTCGCGTCGCTCTATCTCTGGATCCTGATTGCGCGCGTAAACCCGCTTTGGCTGTTGATCGTGCCCGCGCTCCACTCGCTGCAATACCTAGCCGTGGTCTGGCGCTACCAGACGAACGTCGAGCGCGACAGTTCCGATGCCGAAGGCGATCCGCAGCCGAAAATCCTGTCCTTTCTCGGCCCCCTCTACAGGTTTCGGCTCCTTGGCTTCATCGTCGGCGGCACGGCCCTTGGCTATCTCGGCTTCTGGCTGATCCCATCCGCGCTGACGGCCTTGATCCCGTATGACAGGCAAGTGCTGGGGTCATCGCTGTTCTTCTTCATCGTGCTCATCTTCATCAATGTGCACCATTATTTTCTGGACAATGTGATGTGGCGCCGTGGCAATCCGGAGGTATCGAAGTATCTGTTCCGCTGACTGATGCGCAGACTGTCGAGCCCGGTTTTCGTCAGCTGTCGAATATGCCATTGCGAGCGTGATCGTCAGTGCAACGGAGAGCCCTGGAATGGCGGAGTGCTTTTCCGAGAGCCGCCTGGAAAATACCCTACGGTGGCATCTGTACCGGCGTTGGCGACTATGCCGAGGTTGGCGCCGCCGGCGTAACCCTCGACGCGTGAGTTGCGGCCGACGTGCGGCGGGATCGGCTGGAACGTCACGAAACCAGTGAGACATTGCCGCCGGCATGGCGCTCGATGCGGCCGGCAAGGTCGAGTTCCAGCAGCACCATGGAGACTTGCGCGGCGTTGAGGCCGGTGTGGCGGATGATCTCGTCCACGCCCACCGGCGTTGGGCCCAGCGCCTCGAGCACGCCGCTGCGTTCGTCCTCACCGGGCGGGGGAGTTGCCGAAAAATCGGGTGCCTTTTCTGGCGGCGCAATGCTTCGCGTTCGCGTGCCCGCCAAGGGTGCGATCGCACCGGAAACATCGGCCGCCTCGGTGACCAGGGTGGCGCCGTCCTTGAGCAGGCCGTTGGAGCCGGCGCAGCGCGGATCGAGCGGCGAACCCGGCACGGCAAAGACCAGCCGGCCCATCTCGCCGGCCAGGCGCGCGCTGATCAGCGAGCCGGAGCGTTGCGCCGCTTCGATCACCACCAGTCCGAGGGCGGCGCCCGCGACAAGCCGGTTGCGGCGCGGAAAATCCTGCGCCCGCGGCTGCCAGCCGAACGGCATTTCCGAAATAACGGCGCCGCCACGCTCGGCAATGTCGTCGCACAAGCCGATATTTTCGGGCGGGTAGGGGACATCGAGCCCACCGGCCAGCACACCCACTGTACCAGTCGAGAGACTGCCCTGGTGTGCTGCCGTGTCGATGCCGCGCGCCAGGCCGGAAACGATGACGTAGCCGTCGCGGCCAAGATCCGCCGCCAGCATGCGCGCCATCTTGATGCCGGCGAGCGACGCGTTGCGGGCGCCGACGATGGCCACCGCCGGCAGGCGAAAGACGGCTGCCTCGCCCTTCACGGCAATCAGTGGCGGCGGATTGTCCATGTTTTTCAGCATCGGCGGGTAGTCGGCCTCGCCGATGCCGACGAAGCGGGCGCCGTTTTCACTGGCTGCGTCGAGTTCCGCTTCGGCTTCCTCCACGGAAGGAATGCGCATGATCCTTTTGGCTCCGCCCGAAATCATCAGCTCGGGCAGCATCTCCAACGCCGCCTCCGCCGAACCAAAGCGGTTGATCAATTCGCGAAACGAGGCCGGGCCGACATTTTGTGTGCGGATCAGCCGCAGCCAGCTCAGCCGCTGCCGGTCGCTGAGGCGCGGCCCGGCGGCGGGCTTGCTCAACCCTTGGCTCCGATCTTGCCTTCGGTGCCGGCAAGAAGGCGCGAAATGTTGGCGCGATGTTTGAAGATGACGATCAGGCTCATCACCAGGAACAGCCCGGCGGTCTCAGGTGTGCTCCAGAAATAAAGCGCGATCGGCACGATGACCGCCGCCGTCAGCGCTGCCAGCGAGGAATAGCGAAACAGAAAAGCCATCGCCAGCCAGACGACGATAAAAATCAGCGCCACATGCCAGCCGAGCGCGATCAGCACGCCGAGATAGGTCGCCACGCCCTTGCCGCCCTTGAAAACGAGCCAGACCGGAAACAGATGGCCAAGGAAGGCGCCAAGGCCCGCCCAGAGTCCAAGGCCGGCCCACAGTCCGTAGTCGTGTCCAAAATGGCGCGCGATCATCACCGCCGCCGTACCCTTCAACGCGTCGAGCACCAGCGTCGCGGCGGCGAGGCCCTTGTTGCCGGTGCGCAGAACGTTGGTGGCGCCGATATTGCCGGAGCCGATTTTGCGCACATCGCCGAGGCCGGCCGCGCGGGTGATCAAGAGGCCGAAGGGAATCGAGCCGAGGAGATAGCCGAACAGCAATGCCAGGATAACGTTATAACTCATTGTTTGCCCCCGCATTTCCCCAGCAACATATCGGTCTGCGACGTGGCGCGATCGCTCTAGCTCGAAAACACTGTGCGGCCCGCCACCAGCGTTTGCAAGACCATGCCTTGCAGCCGCGCACCTTCGAAGCAGGTGTTTTTCGAGCGCGAGCGGATGCCGCTTTCACTCACGATCCAGGGTTCTTCAAGGTCGATCAGCGCAAGATCGGCCGGCGCTCCCGGCTTCAGCGTGCCGCCCGGCAGGCCGAACAGCCTTGCTGGTGCGGTGGACAGTGTTTCGACCAGCCGAAGTAGCGGCACGTCCCCATTGTGGTAGAGCCGAAGCGCTGCTCCAAGCAGCGTCTCCAACCCGATCGCGCCGGCAGCTGCATCGGCGAAGGGAAGGCGCTTGGTGTCGACATCCTGCGGGTCGTGCGAGGAGACGATGATGTCGATCGTGCCGTCCTTGACCGCCTCGATCATGGCCAGCCGGTCTTCCTCCGCGCGCAAAGGCGGCGTCAGCCGGAAGAAGGTGCGGTATTCCCCGACATCGTTCTCGTTCAGCGACAGATTGTGGATCGCCACGCCCGCCGTGACATTGGCCTTGTCGGCTTTCGCGCGCGTCATCGCTTGCGCTGCCATCGCCGTCGAGATCTTGGCCGCGTGGTAGGCGCCGCGCGTCAGCCGTGCCAGCGCCAGGTCGCGCTCCAGCGGGATGGACTCGGCCTCGCGCGGAATGCCGGCAAGGCCGAGCCAGCTGGCATACAGGCCTTCATTCATCACGCCCGCCGAAGCGAGGTCGCCATCCTGTGTCTCATGTGCGATGACGCCGCCGAAATCGCGGGCATAGGTCAGCGCCCGGCGCATCACCAGTGCGCTGGATATTGTGTGCCGCCCATCGGTGAAGGCGACCGCACCGGCCTCGCGCAACAGGCCGAATTCGGTCATCTCGCGACCGGCGAGGCCTTTGGTGATCGCCGCCGCCGGAAAGATGTTGACGCTGGCCGTGTCCCGGGCGGTGCGCAGCACGAATTCGACCAGCGCGACATTGTCGATCACCGGGTCGGTGTCGGGCATCATGACGACGGAGGTGACGCCGCCGGCCGCCGCCGCAACGCTGGCCGAAGCGATGGTCTCGCGATGTTCGCCGCCCGGTTCGCCGATGAAGACGCGCGCGTCGATCAGGCCGGGAATGATCGCCTTGCCGGCGCAGTCGACCACGGTGGCTCCCGCCGGCAGGCCCTGGTTCAGGGCAGCCTTGCCGGCGGCAACGATCTTTTTCCCTTCGACGATGACGGTGCCGACCTCGTCGATGCCGCGTGACGGGTCGACGATGCGGGCGCGCTCAAAGACCGTCGTGCTCATGCGCCGCGGCCCTCTGCATTGCGGCGGGGATCGAGCAGCGCTTCCATGACCGCCATGCGCACGGCCACCCCCATCTCGACCTGTTCCTGGATGACGCTTTGCGGACCGTCGGCGATTTCGGACGCAATCTCGACGCCGCGGTTCATCGGACCGGGATGCATCACCAGCGCGCCGTCCTTGGCGGCCTTCAGCTTTTCGGCATCGAGGCCGAAATAGCGGAAATATTCGCGTACCGAAGGCACGAAGGCGCCTTCCATCCGCTCACGCTGCAGGCGCAGCATCATCACCACGTCGGCGCCCTTGAGGCCCTCGGCCATCGAGCGCGAGACGATGACGCCCATTTTCTCGATGCCGGTGGGCAGCAGCGTCGACGGCGCCACCACACGCACCTGCGCGCCAAGCGCGTTCAAGAGCATGATGTTGGAACGCGCGACGCGCGAATGCAGGATGTCGCCGCAGATCGCTACGATCAGTTTCGACAGCGGCCCCTTGGCGCGGCGGATGGTCAGCGCGTCGAGCAGCGCCTGCGTCGGGTGTTCATGCGCGCCGTCGCCGGCATTGACCACCGAGCAGCCGACCTTCTGCGCCAAAAGGGCGGCGGCGCCCGCAGACTGGTGGCGGATGATCAGGATGTCGGGGCGCATGGCGTTCAGCGTCATCGCCGTGTCGATCAGCGTCTCGCCCTTCTTCACCGAAGAGCTCGCCACCGACATGTTCATGACGTCGGCGCCGAGCCGTTTCCCGGCCAGTTCGAACGACGACTGCGTGCGCGTCGAGGCTTCGTAGAAGAGGTTGATCTGGGTGCGGCCGCGCAGCGTCGAGGTCTTCTTTTCGGACTGCCGCGAAATGGCGACGGCGCGATCTGCCCGGTCGAGCAGAAGCTCGATGTCACCGGGGGAAAGATCGCGGATGCCCAGAAGATGGCGGTGAGGATAAAGCGGCAGGGACGAAGCGTCGGTCATCTCAAGGCGCTGCTATAGGGGGGAGAATTCCTTGCCGCAAGCGTCAGCTTGGCATTGCGGCCTTTCTCCCCGGTATTTTCGTCGCGCGCGCCGCCTGCCTTGGGCTATATCTAGCCGATTGCTTCGGATTCGAAGCCTCGTGATGATAAGTGCCTTTCTAGCGTTAGAAGGCCCTTCTACTTTCAGAAGGATTGGGCGTGACCGACGACGTGACCAACCAGCCGCCGCCGCTGACGGGCGGCAACGCCTGGCGGGGCGATCCGTTGCTGATCCAGCTTGCCGAGCGTTTTTCCGATCCGGTGCGCAAGGACCTCGACGGGCTTGGCCGGTTCGTCCTGACGCAGGAGGCGCAGGAGCTGGCGCGCCTCGCCAATGTCGAGACGCCGAAGCTCCGCACGCATGACCGTCAGGGCCGGCGCATCGACCTCGTCGAATTCCATCCGGCCTATCATGCGCTGATGCGCCGCTCGGTTGCCGGCGGCCTGCATTCCTCGATCTGGGAAAACGGCGATAGCGAGATCGGCCGTCGCCATCAGGTGCGCGCCGCGCGTTTCTACCTGACCGCCGAACTCGAGACCGGGCATCTCTGCCCCATCACCATGACCAGCGCTTCGCTGGCCGCCCTGATGGCCAGCCCAAAGCTGTTTCGCGAATGGGC
The DNA here is from genome assembly GCF_040319795.1 of Mesorhizobium sp. M0862. Taxonomy (NCBI): domain Bacteria; kingdom Pseudomonadati; phylum Pseudomonadota; class Alphaproteobacteria; order Hyphomicrobiales; family Phyllobacteriaceae; genus Mesorhizobium; species Mesorhizobium sp. M0862. The sequence goes on along the minus strand of NZ_JAMYOJ010000009.1, from coordinate 28,380 downwards.
GCCGCGCGTGACGACGCGCAAATACGACCAGAGTCAGAAGCCGCCGGTCGACAAGACCGGGCTGACGCTCGGCATGGGCATGACCGAAAAGCAGGGCGGCACCGACGTGCGCGCCAACACCACACGGGCCGAACGCGCCGGCAGCGGCTTTTATCGCCTCACCGGCCACAAATGGTTCATGTCGGCGCCGATGTCCGACGCTTTTCTCGTGCTTGGACAGGCGCCTGAAGGGCTTTCCTGCTTTCTCGTCCCGCGCATCCTCGGCGACGGTTCCGGCAACGGCTTCCGCTTTCAGCGGCTGAAGGACAAGCTCGGCAACCGCTCCAACGCCTCATCGGAGGTAGAGTTCGTCAACGCCATCGGCGAGATGGTCGGCGAGCCCGGCGCCGGCATAAAGACGATCATGGACATGGTCACGCTGACCCGGCTCGACTGCGCCGTCGCCTCGTCGGCAATCATGCGGGCGGGGCTGGCTGAGGCCGTGCATCACGCCCGTCATCGCCAGGTGGCCGGCTCGACGCTGATCGAACAGCCGCTGATGCAGCGCGTGCTGGCGGACATGGCGCTCGATGTCGCCGCCGCCACGGCACTCTCGTTCCGACTGGCGCGCTCCTTCGACGAGGCTGCCGGCGACCGCGGCGAGGCTGCTTTTGCCCGCGCCATGACCCCGGTGGTCAAATACTGGGTCTGCAAGATCGCGCCGCCACTGCTCTATGAGGCGATGGAGTGCCTCGGCGGCAATGGCTATGTCGAGGAAGCGCCGCTCGCCCGCTACTACCGCGAAGCCCCGGTCAATGCGATCTGGGAGGGCTCAGGCAATGTCATGGCGCTCGACGTGCTGCGCGTGCTCGGCCGCGCGCCCGGCCTGTTCGAGGAGGTGCTGGCCGGCATCGACCGCGATCTCGGCGCCGGCGGACGCGGAACCATTGGCGTGCTCAAGGCGGCCATGCAGGTCGCCGGCACCGATGAGGGGTCGGCCCGCCTGCTGACCGAACAGCTGGCGCTGTCGGCGGCAGCTGCGGAATTGCGCCGGCTGGGGGCAGGGCGGATTGCGGACGCCTTCGTCGAGACGCGGCTCGCCGGCCAGTGGCGCAACACCTATGGCATGCTCGATTCGCGCCACGATGCGCGCATGATCGTCGACACGCTCTATCCGCCGGTGAATTGAGGGCCTTCCGCCAGGCCTCGAACGAATTTGCCTGCCTGTGGACAGCCGTTAACCTTAACGAATGGTTTCCGTTGCAGCCGCAGGCCGCAGACCCCACTGTCTTTGTCACCAAAGCAGGAATGCCATGCGGCACATTTTGACGTCCTTTCTGGCCTTGCACTGGGCGCTGGTTTTCGCCCTGCTGGCGTTCATCTGTGTCGATGGAAACCGCGGCGTTGCGGGCGCTCTGGGCGTGCTCGGCGTCGTCGTGGAAAACACTCGTCTGGCCGATCTCGACAATGCTGCCGTCGTGGCGCCGCTGGCCATCGCCTTGCTGGTCGTGGCGGTGCTGTTTTGCTGGGTCTTCGTCGAGAGCCTGGTTAACGCCGCAGCGAGCCCGGACGGAGCCGACAGTGTGGCGCGGACCGCCTTCATTTCGGCATCCGCGGTGTTGTCGCTCATCCTGGTCGGCGGCGCAGCGCGAGGCATCAACGGCCTGTTTTTGGTTGTCGCCGTGCAATTGGCGGCACTTCTGGCCTCCTATGTCGCCATGCTGGCCGAGCGGAGGTCGGTCTTCGCTGTCATGGTTTCTCGGGAGGCAGAGAGCCGCGCCACCGCCCATGCCATGGCCAAGGGTGCCGCGCACGGCTCCTTGCTGTCGCGCATTTCCGGCCGTCCGGACATTGGTCCCAGCGGTCGCAGAGGCGGCTCCAGCCGCAGGGACGGTCACTGATGCGCACGCTGTTCGCATTGTGGGCCGCGCCACTCGCTCTGTTCTGGGGCTGGTTCTTCCTGTCGCTCAACGACATCAATTTCGGCTACGTCATGCTCAGCCGGCAGCTGCATGATTTCGTGTTTCAGCTCTACGGGCAGATGCTGGGCATCGATCCGGCGATCATTCCGGGCATGGTGGCAAGGGCCTGCATCTTCGACGGCTTCCTGCTGATGGCATTGTGGGCGTTTCGCCGCCGCCGCAACATCATGGCCTGGGTCAGGCGGCAGGCGGGGAATCCGGTTCCGTCCGATCGCGTGGGTCAAGCGACTGGAGCCGGTCCAGAACTCCCTGCAGAATAAAGGCCGCAGCCGCCGAATCGATCTTGCCGGCGCGCTTTCGGCGCGAGAAATCCATCTCGATCAGCGTCCGCTCCGCCGCCACCGTCGACAGCCGCTCGTCCCACAGCACGAAGGGCAGGTCGGTTATACCTGCCATGTTGCGCACGAAGGCGCGCGACTTCTGGGCGCGGGGACCTTCCGAACCGTCCATGTTGATGGGGAGACCGAGTACAAACGCGCCGACATTGTCCTTCTGCAGCTGGGCGAGCAGCGCTGCCGCATCCAGCGAAAACTTTTTGCGCAGGATGACCGCGCGCGGATGGGCGAAGGACAGGCCGCGGTCGGAAACGGCGACACCGATCGTCTTGTCGCCGAGGTCGAGCCCGGCCAGCGTCCTGCCGCCCTCCAGCCGTGCCGGCAGATCCTCGATTGCTATGATGCCCAACGGCTTTCCCCAACCAGTTTTACCGTGACCCAGTCTAACCGTGACCCAGACTTGCCGTCACAAAGAGCGCGACACGTTCTTTTGAACCGCGAGCACACTATGTCACTTTAATTTTGCTGCCGGCGTTCTATCTTCCGGCGCAACCAAAATCGAGGAACACGATCGATGAAATTGACCTGGTACGGACATTCCGCCTTCCGCGTCGAGACATCAGGCGCGACCATCCTGATCGATCCCTATCTCGTCGGCAACCCATCATGGACGAGCGGCTGGGAGGAGCCGGCGGAAGGCGTCACCCATGTGCTTCTGACCCACGGCCACAGTGATCATGTCAGCGGCGCGGTGGAGGTGCTGAAGAAGAGCGGCGCCCAGCTGGTCGCCAATTACGAGATCTGCATGTACCTGGTCGGCAAGGGCGTCGACGGCAAGAAGATCAATCCCGGCAATCATGGCGGCACCGTCGATTGCGGTGCCTTCACCACCACATTCGTGCAGGCACTGCATTCCTCGTCGTTTGGGCTCGATGGCGGCCAGAACGTCTACCTCGGCAATCCCAACGGGCTGGTCCTGCATTTCCCGGAGGACAAGACGCTCTACCATATGGGCGACACCGACATCTTCTCCGATATGGCGCTGATCGAGGAATTGCATGAGCCGAAGATCGGCCTCGTGCCGGTCGGCGACCGCTTCACCATGGGCGGCGCGGTGGCGGCCCTGGCCTGCCGGCGCTTCTTCCACTTCGACACCGTCGTGCCATGCCACTTCGGCACCTTCCCGATCATCGACGCGACGGCGGAGAAGTTCGTGGCCGGCCTCGAAGGATCAGGTGTCGACGTAGCCTTGCCAGCCATCGGCCAAACGATCACACTATAGAGCGATCGTTGAAACGATCCCTTGTCGCAAAGGGGAATTAAACCATGGGTTTGAGAGAGACTCTTTGCGTTTCGATGCTGGTCGCTGCGTCGCCCGCATCCGCCGCCGAGGACTTCATCAAGGGCGTTTACCTCCAGACCCAGGAGCTTTGCGCGCAAGCCAAAAAGGACACGCTGCAGACGCTGATCGACACCGGCAATGTCATCTTGTCGGCGGACGGCCTGCAAAGCGTCGAGTATAATTGCGAGTTCGTCCAGGTCACCAAGGCGACGCGCTCGCCGAGCTGGGCGGTCACTGCAATCTGCCAGGAGCCGGGCTTTCTCTTTCCCGATATACTGTCGATCACGCAGATGAACGCGACCCAAATCGACATCGTCTCGGTGCGCCCGACCGCCGACGAAGGCGAGCAGGCCGGCAATGGCGGCAGCTATTATCTGTGCGAGGGTGTATCGCTGCCCTAGGCTGAAATGCCGCCCTGGCATGAACGGGCTCTATCCCCAAGCACGATCGATGTTGCGCGGCACGCGCCACGCCGCTATAGCGCCATCTGGTTTTCCCAAAGGCTAAAGACATGTCCGTTGATCTGCAAACTGTGAAGCGCGTCGCGCGTCTCGCCCGCATTGCGGTGAGCGAGGAGGATGCCGAGCGCATGACCGGCGAGCTGAACGCCATTCTGGGCTTTGTCGAGCAGCTGAACGAGGTCGATGTCTCCGGCGTCGAACCGATGACATCGGTGACGCCGATGGAGATGAAGAAGCGCCAAGACATCGTCACCGACGGCAACAAGGCTGCCGATATCGTCGCCAACGCGCCGGCCACTGACGAGAATTTCTTCCTCGTGCCGAAGGTCGTGGAGTAGCTGGCCGATGGCAATCGAGATCGCCATCGAAACGCCGCTGCAGGACGATGTCCGCGCTTTGGTCGAGGAGCTCAACGCGACGCTGCTCGAACTGACGCCGCCGGAGCATTGCTACCATCTGACGGTCGAGCAGATGGCTGGCGACGACACCACCGTGTTCATCGCCCGCGACGACGGGCAAGCCATCGGTTGCGGCGCGCTGAAGCGCCATGACGCCCGCGTCGGTGAGGTCAAGCGCATGTACACGCGGCCCTCGCATCGGGGCAGGAAGATCGGCGCCAAGATCGTCGAACATGTCGAAACGCTAGCGCGCAGCGAAGGGCTGAAGCGTCTGGTGCTGGAAACCGGCGACCGCCATCCCGCCGCCTGGACCGTCTACGAACGGGCCGGCTTCTCGCGCTGCGGGCCGGTGCTGGATTATCCCGATTCCGAGTGGTCGGTGTTTTACGAAAAGAGCCTTTGATGAGCGAACTGACCCATCTGACAATTTCGCAGGCGCGCGCCAAGCTGCGCGCCAAGGAGATTTCGGCCGTCGAAATCACCGAGGCCTATCTCGGTGCCATCGAGCGCGCCAATCCGGTGCTCAATGCCTACATCGTCGTCACCGGCGACAAGGCGCGCGATATGGCCAAAGCTTCCGACGCCAGGCTCGCCAAGGGCCAGGGCGGTGCGCTGGAGGGCATCCCGCTCGGCATCAAGGACCTGTTCGGCACCGAAGGTGTCCACACCCAGGCCTGCAGCCATGTGCTCGACGGCTTCAAGCCGCGCTACGAATCGACCGTCACCGCCAATTTGTGGGCAGACGGCGCCGTCATGCTGGGCAAGCTCAACATGGACGAGTTCGCCATGGGCTCGTCCAACGAGACCTCCTATTACGGCCCTGTCGTCAATCCGTGGCGGCGTTCGCGCCTCGACACGGTGGTGATGCCGACCACGCATCAGGGCGATGGCGGTTTCGTTTCGGCCGGCGGCACCAAGACCGCGCGCACGCTGGACAATGCCCAACTGGTGCCGGGGGGCTCGTCGGGGGGCTCGGCTTCCGCCGTCTCGGCTTTCCTGTGCGCCGGCGCCACCGCCACCGACACCGGCGGCTCGATCCGCCAGCCAGCCGCCTTCACCGGCACCGTCGGCATCAAGCCGACCTATGGCCGCTGCTCGCGCTGGGGCATCGTCGCCTTCGCTTCGTCGCTCGATCAGGCGGGCCCGATCGCCCGGGACGTGCGCGATGCCGCGATCATGCTGAAGTCCATGGCCTCGGTCGACGCCAAGGACACCACTTCCGTCGACCGGCCGGTGCCGGATTACGAGGCGGCGATCGGCAAACCGATCAGGGGCATGAAGGTCGGCATTCCCCGGGAATACCGCGTCGACGGCATGCCGGAAGAGATCGAGGCGCTGTGGCAGAAGGGCATTGCCTGGCTCAGGGATGCCGGCGCCGAGATCGTCGACATTTCGCTGCCGCACACCAAGTATGCTTTGCCGGCTTATTATATCGTTGCGCCCGCCGAAGCATCGTCCAATCTGGCGCGCTATGACGGCGTCCGCTACGGCTTGCGCGTGCCAGGCCAGGACATTGTCGACATGTACGAAAAGACCCGAGCCGCCGGGTTCGGTCAAGAGGTCAAGCGTCGCATCATGATCGGCACCTATGTGCTGTCGGCAGGCTATTACGATGCCTACTATCTGCAGGCGCAGAAGGTGCGCAATTTGATCAAGCGCGACTTCGAGACGGTTTTTGCCGACGGCGTCGACGTCATCCTGACGCCGGCGACGCCGTCGGCCGCCTTCGGCATCGCCGACGAGGACATGGCCGCCGATCCGGTGAAAATGTACCTCAACGACATTTTCACGGTGACCGTGAACATGGCCGGACTGCCGGGCATTGCCGTGCCTGCCGGCCTCGATGCCAAGGGCCTGCCGCTCGGCCTGCAGCTGATTGGCCGTCCCTTCGACGAGGAAACCCTGTTCCAGACAGCCGCCGTCATCGAGCAGGCGGCGGGAACCTTCCAGCCGGAGAAGTGGTGGTAGCATGCCGCCTCCGTCTCGCATTTCCATCGTCGAGACGGGAAACGAACTGCTGATCGCGAACCCGCCACGCACCTCGGATTTCAGGACAGTCTTTGTCCTGATCGGGGCCGCGATCGTCGCCTACACCGGCTACATGGGATTGACGGATATGTCGTCCGCAACGCTCACCAGCGGCACGCTCGGCCTGCTGTCCTTCGTGGCGGTCATTGCCCTCTTCACCTATTTCCTGGGCAAGGATTTCATCTGGCGGGTGTTCGGCAGGGAAACCCTGCGGCTGACCGACACCGCAGCCGTGCGCTCGGTGAGGGGTTCTTTGCGAAATCGGTGGTCACTGCCTTTGAAAGGGCATCTTAGGGTCGAAATCCTCGACCATACCTATCCCACGGACGAAGTGGGACTGTCGGAAGTCATCAGAACGCGAACGGCGTCCTTGTTTTCGGCAGGGAGTTAAGCCGCCTCGAAGCGGAAGCGGTAGCGAGTGCGGTCGAGCACTTCACCGGCCGTCACAATTTGAGCTGGAGATAGGCAGGCAATGTTCTTCTATCTCTCCAAGGTATTCTGGTTCTTCGTCCAACCACTCAACCTGGCGATCTTCCTGCTGCTTGCCGGCTTGCTCGCGGCGCTGATCGGCCGCCGGCGATTGGCGGCGGCGGGCAGTGTGTTCGCCTTCCTGATTCTGGCGTTGTCGGCCTGGACGTCGCTTGGCGCCATGATGCTCAATCCGCTCGAAGAGCGCTTCCCAAAGCCGCCGCTGCCGCGGAAGGTCGACGGCATCGTCGTGCTCGGCGGCGGCTTCGAGGGCGCCATCAACCTGGCGCGCGGCGGCTATGAGCTGAATTCGGGCGGCGACCGCATGGTCGAGGCGGCGATCATTGCCCGGCGCTTTCCCGAGGCGAAAGTGGTTATCTCCGGCGGCACCGGTGAACTGTTCATCGATGGCGAGGGCGATGCGGCCACCGCGCCGCGCCTGCTCGGTGCGCTTGGAGTCGACGCCGATCGCCTGATGCTCGAGAACAAATCCCGCAACACCTATGAGAATGCGGTCTTCACCAAGGAACTGGTAACGCCGAAACCGGGCGAGACCTGGCTGCTGGTGACCTCCGCCTTCCACATGCCGCGCGCCAAGGCGCTGTTCGACAAGGCCGGCTTTCAGACGGTCCCGTGGCCTGTCGACTATCGCACCTCGGGCAAGGAAGGCTTTGGCCTGTTTCGCGACAACGCACCCGATTCGCTGCAGACCACGACCATGGCGATCCGCGAATGGATCGGGCTCGCCGCCTATTGGCTATCGGGCCGGATCGACCAGCTTTTCCCCGGCCCGGGCGGCTGACCGATCACCGCTTGTCGCGCCGCTGAAAAGAACTGGCGCCGCACCAGCACCGCCAGAAGCAGCAGCGTCGACAGCACGAACACGATCGGGTCGACGAACCAGCCGAGATAGCCGATCGAGAAGAACACCGCGCGCAGGCCTGAATTGAAATGCTTGCCGGCCAGCATGTTCATGCGCGCCGCGCGCCACACCGCCGTTTCGCTGACCGGGTTGCGTGACGCCTCGCCATAGGGGATCGGCACCGCGCCGATCAGGATCGTGCAGTAGTTGAAGAGACGGTAGGCCCAGCCGAACTTGAAGAAGGCGAAGGCCAGGATCAGCACCAGGCCAAAGACCTTGATCTGAAAGGCGGAGCGCGATGAGGTCGCGTTCAACGGCAGGTCGTTCAGCACGGCAAGGACCTGATCCGAGGCGCCAAGCAGCGCGAAACAGCCACCGAGCGCGCTCGGCCATGGTGCGCATCCAGGCCTCGCGCTGCACGTTCATGGCCATCGTCAACGACACCCGGCTGACCAGTCTGCCGTCGGACGCCAGCGTATGCAGCAACCATGCGAGCAGGAAGAAAGCCAGCGCCGCCAGATCAGCCGTCGACAGATGGAAGGAATCGCCCATGCCCCCTTTTACCACAGGCAAAGCGGTCAGTTCGATGCTCCAATGCATGCCGCCCAGAAGTGAGCTGCGGTTCTGGGACAACGACATGCATTGAAACAAGAACTTAAAGCGCGTCGCATGAATCCGTTTCAGCGCGACGCGCTTTCAGCCGGGGATGTCGCTGCCGGAGCAAACAAGGTCGGCAGGTGCAGCGCCGCAATCCGCAAAACAGCACAAACATCATGGAAAATCCTATATGTAGGTCTTGATCCCATTCCCGGAGACGGCGCACCGTGTTTCTTTCGGTTTTCGACTTGTTCAAGATCGGCATCGGACCGTCGAGTTCGCACACGATGGGACCGATGACGGCGGCGTGGCGGTTTCTCGACGAGATCGCCGGAGATGACTGGCCGCGCCCGGCCGGCGCGAAAGTTGATCGTCTGGGCGCCAGCCTGCACGGTTCGCTCGCCTATACCGGTATCGGCCATGGCTCGGATCGCGCCGTTGTCCTCGGCCTTGCCGGCCTGACACCGAAGACGGTCGATCCCGATCAGGCCGAGGGCATCGCCACGCGCATCGCCGCCGAGAAGCGGATATCGCCACACGGCCATCCCTCCTATCGCTTCGACCCGGCGACGGATCTGGTGCTCGACCGCAAGACGCCGCTCGCCGGCCACGCCAACGGCATGACCTTCTACGCTTACGATGCCGGCGACCGGCTGCTGCTCAAGCGCATCTATTATTCCATCGGCGGCGGCTTCGTGGTGTCCGAGGAAGAGCTGCAGCGGATGAAGGTGAAGGGCTCGGTGACCACAGAAGGCAAGAAGGTGCCCTATCCCTTCAAGAACGCCGTCGAGATGCTGAAGATGGCAGGCAAAAGCGGCCTGTCTATCGCCGACATGAAGCGCATCAATGAAGAGACGCATATGTCGCGCGAGGAGCTCGACAGCGGCCTCGATGCGATCTGGGGCGCCATGAAGGGCTGCATCGACCGCGGCCTGTCGCAGGACGGCATCATGCCGGGCGGGCTGAAAGTGCGCCGTCGTGCCCGCATGCTGCACGACAAGCTGCAGGAGCAATGGCAGCAGAACAAGCCCAACCCTTTGCTGGCCAATGACTGGCTGTCGATCTACGCCATGGCGGTGAACGAAGAGAACGCCGCCGGTGGACGCGTCGTCACCGCGCCGACCAATGGCGCGGCCGGCACATTGCCGGCGGTGCTGCGTTACTGGCTGCATTTCCACCCCGAGGCCGACCAGCCGAGCATCCGCGACTTCCTGCTCACGGCCGCCGCCGTCGGCGGCATCATCAAGACCAATGCCTCGATCTCCGGCGCCGAAGTCGGCTGCCAGGGCGAGGTCGGCTCGGCCTCGGCGATGGCTGCCGCGGGTCTCTGCGCCGTCATGGGCGGCACGCCCGAGCAGGTCGAGAACGCCGCCGAAATCGCGCTCGAACATCATCTCGGCATGACTTGCGATCCGGTCGGCGGTCTGGTCCAGGTGCCTTGCATCGAGCGCAACGCGCTCGGCGCCGTCAAGGCGGTCACCGCCGCCTCTCTGGCGATCAAGGGCGACGGCGTCCATTTCGTGCCGCTCGACGCCGCAATCGAAACAATGCGCCAGACGGGCCTCGACATGAACGAGAAGTACAAGGAAACCAGCCTTGGTGGGCTCGCCGTCAATGTCGTGGAATGCTGACCGCGCAACGCCACTGGCACTGTGGAGAAGTCGGGCAGGGCCGTTGACGCAATCGCGCGCCGGACTAAACCTTAAGCGATGGCACTCAATCTCCTAAAACTGTGCGTCGGTTGCGACAGCGTCGAGGACCTCGAAGAATGGATCGCCTTCCGCCTCGATGAGCGCCGCCGCGCCGGCGAACCCGCCGAGCACTGGCACACAACCCGCATGGTGCCGACGCGCGGCGCCGAGGTCACCGATGGCGGTTCGCTTTATTGGGTGATCAAGGGCAGCGTGCAATGCCGCCAGCTGATCACTGATATCAGGCCCTTCACCGACGACGAAGGCATCGGCCGTTGCCGCCTGATGCTCGACCTCGACGTCGTGCGCACCGACTGGCAGCCGCGCCGCGCCTTCCAGGGCTGGCGTTATCTCAAACCTTCGGATGCGCCCGCCGATATCGGCAAGGGCAAGGCCGGAATGGTCGAGATGCCGCCGAAACTGAAGCGCGAGCTCGCCGATCTGGGCTTGCTGTAGAGCCAAGGGCGCGGCCGCTTCTCCCAGAGCGTCGAGCGCTGGCCCTTCATCTTGTCCAAGGCTGGACTTGCAAGGGGGCCGACAACGCCACATCTTGCTTCCTATGAGCGACAAGAAGCAGCGCGTGCCCGCCAGGGCCGATCCTGCGCCGGTCAAGCCTCAATCCAATGCCGGCGAGATCGACGCCTTTATCCGTCAGGCCCGGACGCTTGCCGCGTCCGCGACCGGCTCCGGGCGGCTGATCCTTGCGCTCGACGCCACGATGAGCCGCCAGCCGACCTGGGATCTCGCCACCAAGCTGCAGGGCGAAATGTTCGACGCCGTCGGCAAGGCCGGAACTCTCAGCGTCCAACTGGCCTATTTTCGCGGGTTGGGCGAGTGCCGCTCGTCGGCTTTTGTCGCCGACACCAATGCCCTGAAGCAGCTGATGACGCGGATCGACTGCCGTGCCGGCCACACCCAGATCGGCAAGGTGCTGGCGCATGCGCTGAAGGAAACGGCGGCGGCCAAGGTCAATGCTCTGGTCTATATCGGCGACGCCATGGAAGAGGATATCGACGACCTGGCGCAGAAGGCCGGCAGCCTCGGTCTGCACGGCGTTCCCGTCTTCGTCTTCCAGGAAGGCCATGATCCCGGCGCAGAAAAGGCGTTCAAGGAGATTGCGCGGCTGTCCAAAGGGGCTTGGTTCCGATTTGATCGGCGGGCTGCCGCGACCTTGGCCGGGCTGCTTTCGGCGGTTGCCGTCTATGCGACGGGTGGATTGAAGGCGCTCGAGGCAAGGGACAGGCCGGGAGATCGGCTGCTGATCGAGCATCTCAGGGGCGGCGGGAATTGATGGGCGCTATCATTGCACTTGTTGCACTGTTTCTGGTGCTGCTCGGCGCGGCGACGATCTTTGTCCGTGCCGATGCGCAAAAACTGGCAAGCGGCATGCGCACGCTCGGGCCGGTGCTTCTGGCGCTGGTTGGCCTTGCCGTGCTGGTGGTCGGGCGCGAAGGCATTGCCGGCCTCATCCTGGCCGCGGCCCTTGCCTGGTACGGTTCGATGCGAATGAAGGGGCCGTCGGTCGGGCCGGCGCCCGGCAAGCGCTCGACGGTGCGGACCGCCGCACTGGAAATGGAGCTTGATCACGATACGGGCGGGCTTGAAGGCCTGGTTCTGGCCGGCCGCCATGAAGGCAAGATGCTGGGCGCGATGGGCCTGGCCGAGCTGCAGCAGCTTTACCGCGAACTCCCCGGCGACCCGGAGAGCCGCCAGCTCCTAGAGACGTATCTTGACGGCCGTTTTCCCGTCTGGCGCAAAGACGCTGAGGCGAACGGTGGCGAAGGGCTGGGTGTTGCGCCAGGTGCGGGCGCCATGACTAAGGAGGAGGCCTACAAGATCCTTGGTCTTGAAGCGGGGGCCGCCGCGGCGGATGTCCGCAAGGCGCACCGCCGCCTGATGCAGCGCCTGCACCCCGACATCGGCGGCACGTCTTTCCTGGCGGCGCGGATCAACGAAGCCAAGGACGTCTTGCTCTCCAATCACAACTAGTCTCCTTCGACGCAGTAAATTTCCGGGAGATGGTTCCGACGCCGCCCTACTGTTGGACGGCGTAGCAGGCGATTTTCTTTTTCTTCAGGGCATTGCAGGCATTCCAGGCCGCGTCCTTCGAGCGGAAGCCGCCGAACCGGGCGCGGTAATAGGTCTCGCCATCCTTTTCGAAGGCGACGGTGAAACCGGAAGCAGCCCCAAGAACTTTGGGCGCCTGCTTGGCGGTCTTGTCGAGGAAAGCCTGGGCTTCGGACTGCTTGGGCGACGACGCCACCTGCACCGCCCAACCAGCCGGCACCGAGGCCGTGTTGACCGGGTCGACCGCCTGTGGGGATACAGGCGTGGGTTCGGCATAGGCAGCCACAATCTGCGCAGTTTCGACCTTCGGCGCCGTCACGATGACGGTCTTGACCTTCCTGGTCTTGACGACGGGGGCGGGCTCTTCGACCGCGGCCACCGTCTGTTCGTCGGCAGACTGGCCTTCAGCAGACTGCTCGTCAGCGGATGTCGGATCGTCATTGGACGCTACGGCATCGTCTTCAACGATCGGCTTGCCATCCGGCGTCGGCGCGTCATGCTTGGGCAGGAAGACCTTGGCCAGCGCCTTGACCGGATTGTCGCCGCCGGCCTTGGCGACCAGGGCGCCGCCGCCGCGGGTCGATGCGCGCGGCATGTAGGCGTTGATCAGGCCGGCCATCTGGTTGTCGCGGCTGCGCCCCGAAGTGCCGCCCATGACGACGGCGACGAGGCGGCGGTTGCCATCCGAAACCGACGAGACGAGGTTGAAGCCGGAGGCGCGGGTATAGCCGGTCTTGATGCCGTCGACGCCCTTGATGCGGCCGAGCAGACGGTTGTGGCCATTGATGCGCTGGCGGCCGTAAAGGAAGGAGCGCTGCGAGAAATAGCCGTAATACTGCGGATAATGTTCCCTGAGCGCTATGCCGAGCATCGCCATGTCGTGGGCGGTTGTGAACTGGCCGGGATCGGGCAGGCCGTTGGCATTGCGAAACACGGTGCCGTCCATGCCGAGCGCGCGCGCCTTCGCGGTCATCATGCGGGCGAAATTGCTTTCGCTGCCGCCGAGCAGTTCGCCGAGCGCGGTCGCCGAATCATTGGCCGACTTGGTCACCATCGACAGGATGGCGGTTTCGACCGAAACCGCTCCGCCCGCCTTGACGCCGAGCTTGGTCGGCGGTTCGGCCGCCGCTTTGGCCGAGAACGGCACGGGCGTGTTCCTGCTGATCCGGCCCTTCGCCATGGCCTCGAAGGTCAGATAGAGCGTCATCATCTTGGTCAGCGACGCCGGGTAGCGCCGGCCGTTGGCATCGGACGAATAAAGCACCTTGCCGGTCTTGGCGTCGACGACGATCGCCGAAGACCTGGCGGCCATCGAGGACGCGGCATCCGCAACGACAAATGACATCGCCAAAGCGAGGATCATGATCGTTTTGAGGGAAGATGCGGATTTTGAACCGAAGACCGACAACGCCTGACGCACTGATAGTTCCTTTGAAACTCATTGCCATGGAGGCGGCAAAGGGATCCGACCTCACTTGTCGTCAAACTATCGCGGCCAGCGTTACCAATCCGTTTATGGTAACCGGCGCGTTCACCATTTTCCTCGGGCTTGAGCCTTTCTTTATTCGAATTTTAGCTGTTGCCGGCGCAGCGCGGCCTGATGCCGCTGAAATCTTGACTTTTGTGCAGCGCACAATATATTCTCGTGCATTGCACAACCGCGCTCAGGCAAGGGCGCTTCAAAACGCCAAGGGAAACGTCAAATGACCCAGACCTACGAGGACTTCTCGAAATACGGCAAGGAGTTTGCCGATACCGGATTGAAGAGCTTCACCTCGCTCTCTAAGGGCGCGCAGGCGATCGCCACTGAAGCTGGCGAATACACCAAGAAGAGCTTCGAAGCCGGCAGCGCCGCGGTCGAAAAGCTGTTCTCCGCCAAGTCGCTGGAAAAGGCGGTCGAGATCCAGTCCGACTTCGCCAAGCAGAGCTATGAGAGCTTCGTTGCCGAGGCGACCAAGTTCGGCGATCTCTATGCCGATCTCGCCAAGGAGGCTTACAAGCCCTTCGAGTCGATTGTCGCCAAGGCGAAGTAATTTCGCTCGAGAATACCAGGCACGGCCTTTCGGGCTTGCAAAACAGACCCGGTCGCGGATGCGCGGCCGGGTTTTTTCATGCCGGTTCAATTCCGGGGCTTTGGCGGTTCACGATTTTGAAAATCGCCTCGGTTTCCCCACCTAGCCATATTGTCAGCTAACAAGAAGGGCTTAAAATCGTCCATCGAACACCTACATATCGAACTCGCATGGGGATTCGAAAGAGGCAGGACTACGTGACTTCAGGTTTGACTGCCACGACAAGCGTGGTGCGGATGCAAAGTGACGGCGACGGCAATGAGGCCGGTCGCGGCACAGCCGTCATTACGCGCACGAAGACCAAGACCAAGAAGCCCAGCCTTTACAGGGTCCTCATCCTCAACGACGACTACACGCCCATGGAGTTCGTGGTTCACGTCCTGGAGCGTTTTTTTCAAAAGGACCGCGAAGCCGCCACACGCATCATGCTTCATGTTCACAATCATGGGGTGGGAGAGTGCGGGGTCTATACATTCGAGGTGGCCGAGACCAAAGTGTCTCAGGTCATGGATTTCGCCCGACAGAATCAGCATCCGCTGCAATGCGTGATGGAGAAGAAGTGAGGTAACATGCCGGCTTTCTCCCAAGGCCTGGAAAAGGCGCTTCACCAGGCGCTGACGCTCGCCAATGAGCGGCACCATGAATATGCAACCCTAGAACATCTGCTGCTCGCCCTCATCGACGACACGGAGGCGGCCGCCGTCATGCGCGCCTGCAACGTCGATCTCGACGAGCTGAAGCACACCGTTCTGACCTATATCGACACCGAGCTCGATAATCTCGTCACCGGCTACGATGAGGATTCCAAGCCGACCGCCGGCTTCCAGCGCGTCATCCAGCGCGCGGTGATCCATGTGCAGTCGTCGGGCCGCGAGGAAGTATCCGGCGCCAACGTGCTCGTCGCCATCTTTGCCGAGCGCGAGAGCCATGCCGCTTATTTCCTGCAGGAACAGCAGATGACCCGCTACGACGCGGTCAACTACATCTCGCACGGCATCGCCAAGCGCCCCGGCGCATCGGAGACGCGCTCGCCGCGCGGCGCCGATGACGAGCAGGGCGGCCAGAACGGCGCCGAGCCGCAGGAGGAAGGCGGCAAGAAGAAGCAGCAGCAGGATGCGCTGACGGCTTATTGCGTCAACCTCAACAACAAGGCCAAGGCCGGCAAGATCGATCCGCTGATCGGCCGCGAGAGCGAAATCAACCGCACCATCCAGGTGCTGTGCCGCCGCTCCAAGAACAACCCGCTCTATGTCGGCGATCCCGGCGTCGGCAAGACGGCGATTGCCGAAGGTCTGGCCAAGCGCATCGTCGAAGGCGACGTGCCCGAAGTGCTGCAGGACGCCACCATTTTCGCGCTCGACATGGGCACGCTTCTGGCCGGCACCCGCTACCGTGGCGATTTCGAAGAGCGGCTGAAGCAGGTTGTCAAGGAGCTAGAGGATTATCCCGGCGCCGTGCTGTTCATCGACGAGATCCACACCGTCATCGGCGCCGGTGCGACGTCCGGCGGCGCGATGGATGCGTCGAACCTGTTGAAGCCGGCGCTGTCTTCGGGTGCCATCCGCTGCATCGGCTCGACCACTTACAAGGAGTTCCGCCAGTTCTTCGAGAAGGACCGCGCTCTGGTGCGGCGCTTCCAGAAGATCGACGTCAACGAGCCGACCATCGAGGACGCCATCGAGATCATGAAGGGCCTCAAGCCCTATTATGAGGAATTCCACAAGGTGAAGTTCACCAACGAGGCGATCAAGGCTTCGGTGGAACTGTCGGCCCGCTACATCAACGACCGCAAGCTGCCGGACAAGGCGATCGACGTGATCGACGAGACGGGCGCCTCGCAGATGCTGGTGCCGGAAGCCAAGCGCAAAAAGACGATCGGCATCAAGGAGATCGAAGCCACGATCGCCACGATGGCCCGCATCCCGCCGAAGACGGTTTCGGCAGACGACGAGAAGGTGCTGCAAGGCCTCGACATCGAGCTGAAGCGCGTCGTCTATGGCCAGGACACCGCCATCACCGCGCTGACCTCGGCGATCAAGCTGGCACGTGCCGGCCTGCGCGAACCGGAAAAGCCGATCGGCTCCTACCTGTTCTCAGGCCCGACCGGCGTCGGCAAGACCGAAGTCGCCAAGCAGTTGGCTGCCTCGCTCGGCGTCGAGCTGATCCGCTTCGACATGTCGGAATATATGGAACGCCACACCGTCTCGCGGTTGATCGGCGCGCCTCCCGGCTATGTCGGCTTCGACCAGGGCGGTCTGCTTACCGACGGGGTCGACCAGCATCCGCACTGCGTGCTCTTGCTGGATGAAGTCGAGAAGGCGCATCCGGACCTGTTCAACATCCTGTTGCAGGTCATGGACCACGGCAAGCTGACCGACCATAACGGCAAGCAGATCGACTTCCGCAATGTCATCCTTATCATGACCACCAATGCGGGCGCATCCGATGCGCAGCGCGCGGCGATCGGTTTCGGATCGACCAAGCGCGAAGGCGACGATGTCGAGGCCATCAACCGGTTGTTCACGCCGGAGTTCCGCAACCGTCTCGATGCGATCATCCCGTTCGGTTCGCTGCCGGTGCCGGTCATCCATCAGGTGGTGCAGAAGTTCGTCATGCAGCTCGAGGCCCAGCTCTCCGAGCGGGGCGTCACCTTCGACCTGTCGTCCGACGCGATCGCCTGGCTGGCCGACAAGGGCTATGATGAGCGCATGGGTGCGCGGCCGCTCGGCCGGGTCATCCAGGAGCACATCAAGAAGCCGTTGGCCGACGAGGTGCTGTTCGGCAAGCTCAAGAAGGGCGGCACGGTGCGCGTCACCGTCGAGAAGAAGGAAACCGGCGAAACCGGCCTGAAGCTCGAATCACTGGCCGACGAAGCCCCGGTGCAGCCGAAGCAGGAGCCGGAAGAGGCGCCGAAAGCCCGCAAGGCGGTGGCCAAGAAGCCCGTCGCCAAGAAGGCGGTGGCGCAGAAGCCTCAGCCCAAGGGCAAGGACGAGCCTGAGCCGAAGGGCAAGGACGGCGGCAAGCGCAGCCTGGTGCCGCAACTGCCGCGCAAGAGCTAAAAAGTTCGCCTATGAAAAAAGGGCCCGGTGACGGGCCCTTTTTCATTGGCTGGCCGGTTTGCCGACACAGCGCCCCTGCTTTTCAGGTCAGATGTTGTTAGGTCAGGCGGCGACGCCCTCGGGTGCAAACTTGCCCAGGAAGTACCCGCACGCCTTCCAGATGGCGATCGAAATCAGAACGCTCGCATAGCCATCCACGGCATAATGCCAGCCAAGGACGACCGAGCCGACCATGATGATTGCGGCGAATGCCCACATCAAAAGGCCGGCCAACCATGAGCGGCGTGTTGCATAAAGCGCGAAAAGCACCGCCATCGCTACATGCATGGACGGGAAGGCGGATATGCCGAGACTGCCTGGCGTCGCCCCGATATAGCCGCTCCACACAATGTCCTGCGTGCTGAGCGCCCAGATCGGATAGATGCGATCGGCGGCGGCGAGTGCTTGCATCAGGGAATGATAGTCGCTGCCCAGCCCCAGTCGCTCGTAAAAGCACGGCCCTGCCGAAGACAGGCCCATCGCCAGGAAAAAACCCGCCAGTATCCACACGAGCATGAAGCTCATCAGGAACTGGTGACGCAGCTTCGTGTCCCTGCGCGTGATGCAAGCGATGAAGACCGAGGCGATAAGGACGACGAACCAGGAATTGTAAGCCAGGTTGAACGATCTTACGGCGAGCGGCGACTGGACGATAAACCATAGCCATTCATGGGGCGCTCGGCCGAAATGCAGCACCCGGTCGGCCTGAGCCAATGCGTGATCCCATGCGAATGGCGAAAGGATCGCGACCGCGCCTTTCAACACACCGAAAGCGGATATGAGCGCAATGCACGCGGCCAGACCATTCAGGCTGTTGGCGTTGCGCTCGGCGTCGCCGAAGACGCCGCCGATCGATCGCAGGAAAGTGCCGAGCGGCTCAGGACCCCGCTTGATGAGTGCAAGGTGAAAAAAGCTGCCGAGTGCGAAGGCGCAGCCACCGATCCAGAAAGCGAAAAGAAGGTATTGGGAATAGTCTTCCAGCACGCCGAAATCCGGCATGTTTCCGGTGCGCAGGCCGACCGCGGCTGCCAAAAGCAGGGCAGCGATGGCCATCGCGTGCAGCAGGCGGTGTCGCCGGTACGCGTCCGCCAAGGTGCGCAGAAAGGCCCGCCCGGCAGCTGCTTTTACCAACGGCTCTGATGTCGCAACCGAATGTTCCACGATTTTGAAAACCCAAACGCATCCCGGTACGGAGCACGTTATCACGGCGTGGTTTGATATTTTCCTAACCGACGTGGTGGATTGTGGCTGAGCGCATCTCCCTGAGGCGCGCGCCACCTCAACCGTTCAGCGCTGCTCGGATCTTCGCCGCGTTCTCCGTCAGCACTTCGGGCTTCTCCATCTGCCCCGTATGCGGCTTGAGCGCGATGCCTTCGAACCGCGGGATGACATGGACATGTAGGTGGTAGACGGTCTGGCCGGACGCCGGTTCGTTGAACTGCAGGATGGTGACCCCGTCAGCGCCGAAAGCCTTTTTGACCGCCAGCGCGACCGTTTGGACCGTGGTGAACAGCCGGCCGAGCGTCGCGGGATCGGCATCGAGCAGATTGCGCGACGGTGCTTTGGGCACCACCAGCGTGTGACCGGGGCCTTGCGGCATCACATCCATGAAGGCGACCACGGCATCATCCTCGTAGATGCGGTGCGAGGGGATTTCGCCGCGCAGGATCTTTGCGAAGATATTGCTGGGGTCGTAGGCCTCGGTCATGGCGGCGCTCCGGGAGTATGCTCCCGGTGTAGCGAAGCTGTCCCGGACCGGCAAGATGGTCAGGTAAGATGGTCAGGCGAGGGCAGGGGCGGATCGCTATTCCTCAAGATCCTTGCGGAACGGCGTATGCTCTTCCAGGATTTCGCCCATCCGCTCGACCTCGCGGCGTTCCCGCCGGAGATAGTCGGCCACAGCATTGCGCAGGCCGGGATGTGCGATGTAGTGCGCCGAATGCATGGTCACGGGACGATAGCCGCGCGCCAGCTTGTGCTCACCCTGCGCGCCGGCCTCGACCACCTTCAGCTTACGCTCGATGGCGAAGTCGATGGCCTGATGGTAGCAAACTTCGAAATGCAGGAACGGGTGGTCCTCGATGCAGCCCCAATTGCGGCCGTAGAGCGCATCGGAGCCGATGAAGTTGATGGCGCCGGCGACATAGCGGCCATTGCGCTTGGCCATTACCAACAGGATATCCTGGGACATGCGCTCGCCGATCAGCGAGAAGAACTTGCGGTTGAGATAGGGCCGGCCCCATTTGCGGCTGCCGGTATCCATATAGAAGGCGAAGAAATCGTCCCAGGCCCTTTCGGTCAGGTCCTTGCCGGTCAGCCGGTCGATCGAGATATCGTTGGCGAGCGCCTCGCGCCGCTCCTTCTTCATCGCCTTGCGCTTGCGCGATGCCAGCGTGGCGAGGAAATCGTCATAGGTCGAAAAGCCTTCGTTGAAGAAGTGGAACTGCTGGTCGGTGCGGTGCAGGAAGCCGGCTGCTTCCAGCGTTGCAACGTCGCTTTCACTGGCGAAGGTGACATGCGCGGACGACACGCCGAGCTTTTCCGTCACCGCCTTTAGGCCCGCTGCGAGACCGGCCTTCACAATGGCGCTGTCCTCGCCCTTGCTGACCAGCAGGCGAGGGCCGGTGACCGGAGAGAACGGCACGGCGCATTGCAGTTTCGGATAGTAGTTGCCGCCGGCGCGTTCGAACGCATCGGACCAGCCGTGGTCGAAGACATATTCGCCCTGGCTGTGCGATTTGAGATAGCAGGGCACGGCGCCCAGCAATCTGCCTTGGGCATTTTCCAGTCTGAGATGATGACCTTGCCAGCCGGTACGCCGCACGGCGCAGCCGGAATCTTCAAGCGCGCTCAGAAAAGCATATGAAACGAGAGGGTTATAGCCATTTTCTGTGTCGCTGCGGGTTGTGCCGGTAAAGCCGTTCCACTCGTCGCAGGTGAAGGCATTGATGCCGGCGGCAACGCGGATGGAAAACTCCGCATTCGCCGTTTGCCCGTCACCTTCATCACCCTGATCCATGGGGCTTATTTAAGCTCTGTCGGGGCCGCTACAAGTCACGTTTCAGGCACTTCCATCAGGCGACATTGACCAGATCGGGTTCGAACCCTTCGAACGTCATCTGGTCGGCGTATTTGAAGGTGAGATCCACCGCCGGCTGGTCATGCACCGTCCAGGTGATGACAGGCATTTTAAGCCTTTCGCGCACGAAGCTGACGAACGGGTTCGGCAGATCGCCCGCGGCATAGGAGGTGAAGGCGAGGTCATGCGCCAGCATGGCGAAATGCGCCTCGATCAACTGGTTGTCCTGGCCATAGGCCGTGAGCCCGCCCGGAATTCCTGGCGCATCCCTGGGGAAATCGCGGACCAGCCAGTGGTCGAACGACATGATCGCCGCCTTGCCCTTGTAGCGCTCCAGCATCTTGCCGACGCTCGCCACCAGGCCCTCGTCGTAGCCGGGCACACCCTTCAATTCGACCACCAAAGGCACGCGGCCGTCGACCAGGTCGAGCACCTCCTGAAGTGTCGGCACATGGTCCTTGGTGCCGCCGATCCTGAGCGCCGCCAGTTCCGCTGCCGTGCGCTGCCAGACGAAGCCGTCCTGGCCGGTCAACCGACTGAGATCGCCGTCATGAATGATGACGGGGACGCGGTCGGACGACAAATGCACGTCGCATTCGATCGCATAGCCGCGCTCGGCGGCAGCAGCGAAGGCCGACAGCGTGTTTTCCCAGCGCGTCTTGTTCATGTCGTGAAAGCCGCGATGCGCCACCGGGCGGGCGGTCAGCCAGGAAAGGTCGGTCATTGTCTTGGTCCTGCTCATGCGACCTCGAAGACGGCTTCGATTTCCACTGCGGCATTAAGCGGCAGACAGGCGGTGCCGACGGCGGAGCGGGCATGCTTGCCGCGCTCGCCAAGGGCCGCGACCAGGAAATCGGAGGCGCCATTGGCGACCAGATGCTGCTCGACGAAATCCGGCACTGATGCAACAAAGACGGTGATCTTGACCAGCCGCTGGATTTTTTCGAGATCGCCAAGTGCTGCTTTTGCCTGCGCCAAGATGTTGATTGCACAGTACTTTGCGCCTTCCTTGCCGGTTGCCGTGTCGACGTCGCGGCCGAGCAGGCCGCTTGCCTGCAGCTTGCCGTCCTTGAGCGGCAACTGCCCGGCGGTGAACAAAAGATTGCCGGACCTGCAATAGGGCACATAGTTCGCGGCGGGCGCTGCGGCGGCAGGTATCGTCACGCCGAGATCGCTTAGCCGCTTTTCGATTGTTTCACTCATCGTATTTCCCTATTGCTTGGAGACGCCGCGCTGGCCGGGCCGAAATTGCTATTTTTGCCTCGCTTCCGCCACGACTTTTTTTAAGCTGGACCATCCTTACCTGCGGCCTGCCATCAGCTGCGACGATCGGAGCCCTTTATGCGCGCAACGCGCCTTGCCTTCCACGCCGTTCTCGTTCCGGTGCTGTTCTCGATGGCTCCAGCCTTTGCCGTGCCGGCGCTGCAGGCGCATCGCGCCGTCTACGATCTTACCCTCGACAAGGCGTCGGACCGCTCGGGCATCACCGGCATTTCCGGCCGCATGGTCTATGAGTTCAACGGCTCGCCCTGCGAGGGCTATACGGCAAAATTCCGTTTCGTCACCCAGATCGCCACCGGCGACAACACCAGGCTGACCGACCAGCAGACGACCACGTTCGAGGACGCTGAAGGCAAGACCTTCTCGTTCGTGACCAAATCCTTCGTCGACCAGAACCTAGACAAGGAGGTCAAGGGCACCGCCACGAAAGAGACCAAGGGCCTCAAGGTCGACATCGACAAGCCCGAGAAGAACAGCCTGGAACTCGCCGCTACTCAGTTCCCGACCCAGCATCTGGTCGAACTGATCGGCAAGGCCGAGAAGGGCGAGAATTTCTACGAAACCAGCCTGTTCGACGGTTCGGAGGATGCCAACAAGGTGATGACCACCACCGTCATCGTCGGCAAGAAGGCCGAGGGCGACAAGGCCGACCCCGAAGCGCCGGCGCTGGCCAAGCTTGCAGGCGACAAATACTGGCCGGTCGACATCGCCTATTTCGACGAGACCGACAAATCGGGCGAAGAGGTGCCGGAATACCGCATCAGCTTCAAGCTGCACGAGAACGGCATCACCCGCGACCTCACAATGGACTATGGCGAGTTCTCGATGACCGGAAAGCTGGTCAACCTGTCGCTGTTCGATCAGACCAAGCCTTGCCCGGTCTCGAAATAGCAACAATGCGGCGCTGGCCACGGCAGGCTTGATGGCAGTTCCCGATGGCGGTCTATGTCGATGCGGCGATCTGGAAATGGGCCGGCCATCGCTGGTGCCACCTGATGGCCGACGATACGGACGAACTGCATCGTTTCGCCGCCGAGCTTGGCGTCAAGCGTTCGTCCTACCAGGGGCCGCCCAGGACATCGGCGCCGCACTATGACATAACCGGCTTCGAGCGCGACCGGGCGGTGCGGCTCGGCGCCATCGAATGCAGCCGCGAGGAGATCGTTGCGATCTTCAGGCGCGTACGGGTACCCAACGGAAAGGGCCGATCGTGACCCTAACGGCATTCCTGGCTTATTGCCTTGCCATCACACTTGCCGCCGCCACGCCGGGACCGGCGATGTTCACGGTGATCACCAACGGCGTGGCACGCGGCTTCCTGCGTGCGTTCGTCGCCGGAATGGGCATTGCCGCCGGCGATGCCGTGCTGGTCACCCTGGCACTGCTCGGGCTGGTGGCGCTGGCCCAGACCTTCGAATGGGTGTTTCTCCTGTTGAAATACGCCGGTGCGGCCTACCTGATTTTCCTCGGCATCAAGATGTGGCGGGCCGCGGCCGCGCAATCGGCCGCGCAAGGAATCCCCCAAACCGGATTGTCGCGGTCGTTCCTGCTTGGCGCCTCCGTGGCGCTCGGCAACCCGAAGGCGATCCTGTTCCACGCCTCGATCATGCCGCTGATCCTCAACCTCGACACCATGACGTTTGCCGACGGCCTGCTGGTGGTGGCAGTCGTCGTCGGCGCCAATATTCTCACCATTGGCATCTACGCCGCGCTGGCGGGCAGGGCATCCGGCTGGCTCAGGACGCCCGAACGCATGCGGCTGATTAACCGGTTCGCCGGCAGCGCCATGATCGGCACCGGAGCGCTGATTGCCGCACGCTGAGCGATGAAGCACCTCACCGCTTGCGTTTGCAGCGCTTCCCCTCTATATGCGCGCTCATTCCACACACGGACTTTGGTGTCTGCCCGGGAGAAATCCGGCTGAAACCTCCGGTGGCGTTCGAGGACAAAGTCCAAAAATGCCTGTGTCCGTGGAGGCTAACCGGAAAAGGAACTAAGAATGGCACTGCCTGATTTCAGCATGCGCCAGCTTTTGGAAGCTGGCATTCACTTCGGCCACCAGACCCACCGCTGGAACCCGAAGATGGCGCCTTACATCTACGGCGCCCGCAACAACATCCACATCATCGACCTGTCGCAGACGGTGCCTTTGCTGCACCAGGCTCTGAAGCAGGTTTCCGACACCGTTGCCAAGGGCGGCCGCGTGCTGTTCGTCGGCACCAAGCGCCAAGCGTCCGACATCGTCGCCGACGCCGCACAGCGTTCGGCCCAATACTATGTCAACTCGCGTTGGCTCGGCGGCATGCTGACCAACTGGAAGACGATCTCGAATTCGATCCAGCGCCTGCGCAAGCTCGACGAGATGCTGGCCGGCGAAGCCCAGGGCCTGACCAAGAAGGAACGCCTGAACCTCGACCGCGAGCGCGAGAAGCTCGACAAGGCGCTCGGCGGTATCAAGGACATGGGCTCGACGCCCGACCTGATGTTCGTCATCGACACCAACAAGGAAGCGATCGCCATTCTCGAGGCCAAGCGCCTCGGCATTCCGGTCGTTGCCATCATCGATTCGAACTGCGATCCGGACAAGATCGACTTCCCGATCCCCGGTAATGACGACGCGGCGCGCGCCATCCAGCTCTATTGCGACCTGATCGCCAAGGCTGCCATCGACGGCATCGCCCGCCAGCAGGGCGCGCTCGGCGTCGACATCGGCGCCTCGGTCGAAGCTCCGGTCGAACCGGCGCTTGATCCGGCTCCGGCCCCGGCTGCGGACGCTCCGGAAGCTTGACAATCGAAGGCCGGTTGCGGCCTTCATCATTCTCATATTTGGCACGCTAGACGGACGCATCACCGAGTACCGGTGGTGCGTCGGTGCATTTAAAACAAAGAGGCGACAATGAGCATTTCGGCTGCACAGGTCAAAGAACTCCGCGACTTGACCGGCGCGGGCATGATGGACTGCAAGGCGGCGTTGACCGAGACCAACGGCAACATCGAAGAGGCCGTCGACTGGCTGCGCAAGAAGGGCATTTCCAAGGCCGACAAGAAGGCTGGCCGTACTGCCGCCGAAGGCCTGATCGGCGTCGACTCCGGCGTCCGCGAGGCCGCCATCGTCGAGGTTAACTCCGAGACCGATTTCGTGGCCCGCAACGAGCAGTTCCAGGAGATCGTTCGCAATGTCGCCAAGGTCGCGCTTGCTTATGGCACGACGGAGGCTGTCTCTGCCGCAAAGTATCCGGGTTCGGACAAGTCGGTCACTGACACCATCAAGGACGCCGTTGGCACCATTGGCGAGAACATGAGCTTCCGCCGTTCGGCCAAGCTCACCGTCCCGCACGGTGCTGTCGCAACCTACGTCCACAATGCGGTTGCCGATGGTCTTGGCAAGCTCGGCGTTCTGGTCGCGATCGAGACGACGGGCAATGAGCATGCCGCCAACGCCTTTGGCCGCCAGGTCGCCATGCATGTCGCCGCCACCAACCCGCTGGCGTTGACCGCCGAGCAGATCGATCCGGCAGCGGTCGAGCGCGAGAAGGCGATCTTCGCCGACCAGGCGCGCCAGTCCGGCAAGCCGGAAGCGATCATCGAAAAGATGGTCGAAGGCCGCCTGCGCAAGTTCTACGAGGAAGTCGTGCTCCTCAAGCAGGCCTTCGTGCTCAATCCCGACATCACTGTCGAGCAGGCGCTGAAGGATGCCGAGAAGGACATCGGCGCTCCGGCCAAGATCTCCGCCTATCTGCGCTTTGCGCTGGGCGAAGGCATCGAAAAGGAAGAGACCGATTTCGCGGCGGAAGTCGCGGCGGCGGTGAAGAAGTAGTTTTAAAAATAGCCCCGAAAAGGGCTTCTCAGCTCAGGCAACTCGGCCGGGTGTCCGCAAGGATGCTCGGCCGATTTCTTGTGCGGTGTCGATGAAGGCCCTGAGCTTTGGCGCCGTCGACGCCCTGCGCGGGAAGTAAAGGAAGAGGCCGGGCTCCTCGATCGCCGTTTGCGGCAGGATCTGAACGAGGCGGCCGGCGGCCAATTCCGCGCGCACCAGCGGCTCGAACACATAGGTCAGCCCGACGCCGGCAAGCGCAAGGTCGATCGCGGCCAGCGAATCGGTGACGATGACCGTACCCTTCGTCTCGGCCACGACATCCTTGCCGTCCTCAGTCAGGTCCCAGCGATAGAGTGCGCCGGAGCGCACAAGCCGGTAGCCGATGCAATTGTGGTCCGAAAGATCCGCCACACCGCGCGGACGGCCATGCCGGCCGACATAGGCGGGGGAGGCGACGATCACGGCGTTGAATGGCGGCGTCAGCCGGACCGTGACCATGTCCTGTGCGATCATCTCGCCCAGCCGGATGCCGGCATCAAAACCCTCGCCGACAATGTCCACCAGCCCCTGGTCGGTGAGCAATTCGATGGTCACATCAGGATAGCGTTCAGCCATCGCGGCGGCCACGGGAGTGACGGCAAGTGGAACGGCGATGTTGGGAACGTTCAACCTGAGCAAGCCGGAGGGCCGGCCCTTGATGGCTCGGATGCGGTCCATTCGGTCGGCGATATCCTGGAGGGCAGGGGCTGCCGTCTCCACCAGCGCCTTGCCGGCTTCCGTCAGCGAGACGCTGCGCGTGGTGCGCGCAAACAGCGGCTGGCCGATCCGCTCCTCCACGAGGCGCACCGCATGGCTGACGGCGGATGGGGACATGCCCAGTTCGGCCGCAGCTAGCGCAAAGCCGCCGCGTCGGGCAACGGCGACGATGACAGGCAAATGACTGAGCAGATCCCGATCCATTCATGCATGATATCGCATAGTACTTGCGAACACTTCAATGTTCTCGATGCCGACAGGCTGACCCATATTGCCGTCACCAATGCACAAGGAGAAGAGAGATGAATGCCTTGAAACACGCTACCTTCGCCGCAGCCCTTGCTCTGGCGCCGGCTGATGCCGGCGGCGCCGAGCCGTCCGGTTGGCGCGCGCTCGCCGACGAACGCGCCGTCATCCGCATCGCCGATGCCATCGACCGTGCCGTCGATGCGCAGGACTGGAAGCTTGCCCGCTCCTATTTCGCCGACCGTGTCACCGTCGACTTCAGCAGCCTGTCAGGACAGCCTGCCGCCACCATCCCCTCCGACGATCTGATCGGTACCTGGGCCGGCAACCTCAGGGGCAGCAAGACCAGCCTGCATCTGCGCACCAATCACCAGGTGATCTTTGAGGCGGACGCGGCGACCGTCTCTTCGAACGGCTATGCCTGGAACCGGATGGAAGGCAATGGCGACCCGCTGTGGGAAGTCTGGGGCACCTACGAGCACCATCTGGTTCGCTCCGGGACCGGCTGGAAAGTCGACGGCTTCGTTTTCCGCGCCACGCATGAGCGCGGCAATCCCTGGGTCAAGATGACGCCTGGCCAGTGAGCCGGCGTCAAGAAATCAGGATAGGAAAAACACCATGACCATGAGCTATTACACACTGGGCAACAGCGGCCTGCGCGTCAGCCGGTTGGCACTGGGCACCATGACCTTTGGCACCGAATGGGGCTGGGGCGCGGACAGGGAAACCGCGCGCGCCATGGCCGACGCCTATGTCGAGGCCGGCGGCAATTTCTTCGACACCGCCGACCTCTACACCGGCGGCACAGCCGAAACCTGGCTCGGCGAATTCATCGCCGAGCGAGGCTTGCGCGACAGAGCCGTGATCGCCACGAAATTCACCTTCAACGCGGAGCCCGGCAATCCGAACGCCGGTGGCAATGGCCGCAAGAACATCTTGCGCGCCGTGGACGCCTCGCTGAAGCGGTTGGGCACTGACTATATCGACCTCTACCTCCTCCATGTCTGGGACGGGCTGACGCCGGCCGAGGAGGTCATGCGCACGATGGATGATCTCGTGCGTGCGGGCAAAATTCGCCATGTCGGCCTGTCCGATGTGCCGGCTTGGTATGCTGCCCGCGCGCAGACGATCGCCGAGTGGCGCGGCTACGAGCCGGTGTCGGCCCTGCAGCTTGAATATTCGCTGGCGGAGCGTTCGATCGAAAATGAGTTCGTGCCCTTCGGCACCCGCCATGGCGCAGGAATCATGGTGTGGAGCCCGCTGGCCAGCGGGCTGCTCAGCGGCAAGTACCGGCCGACGCAGGAAGGCCATGCCGGCCGGCTCGACGGCTTTCGCAACACCACTCATCCGGGGTTCCAGAAGTTCACCGAGCGCAACTGGGCGATCGTGGCGGAGCTCGAAAAAGTTGCCGCCGAACTCGGACGCAGCATGGCGCAGGTCGCGCTCAACTGGGTGGCAACGCAACCGGGCATCGCCACCGTGATTCTTGGCGCCACCAAGCTGGCGCAGTTGCAGGACAATCTGGCGGCGTTGGATTTCACTTTACCCGCCGAGCTTCGCGCGCGGCTGGATACGGTCAGCAAGACACCGCCGCCATTCCCGTACGCCTATTTCGGTTCCGACATACAAGCCCGGGTTACCGGCGGCGCCGTGACCGGCGACAAGCCGTTGGGTTATGCGCCGCCGCTGCTGGTCGAGGGCGACGCCGTCAGCATCACCAGCAACTGACGGGCCGCGACGGGAAGGCGGAATTGGGCGAGGGGCGCCCCGGGGCAAACCGGCGCCCGTAGTGTATAGGTACACGGCAACGCCCCCCCCGCGGCCGCCCCGCGCGGGCGGGCGGCCCAGGCGGCCCCACGCCCCAAAGACGACGGCCAAAAT
>NZ_JAMYOJ010000008.1:0-262032 GCF_040319795.1 Mesorhizobium sp. M0862 | reverse complement strand
AGTCGTCGCCGTGCTTCCTCGGCAGATGATCGAGCGCGTTCCTGAGGAAGTGCACGTAGCAGCGTTGCCAGGCGGCTTCGGGGATCACCTCGCCGGTCGCTGCCACCAGGCCGGCGTGATCGTCGGACACAACCAACTCGACGCCCTTGAGGCCGCGCGCGGGGGTCGCCGGCGACATGAAGAAACGAGACTCGCTGCGAACCCGGCTGCGCTATGGGTTTGACAAGAGCATGGCGGCCGGGCCGATCGCGCTGATCGGCTGGCTCGCCGTCGCTTCGCTGCTGATCATCATCGCCGCCGCGGCTTTCCTTGCGGTGACCCGCATCGCGCCGGAGGGCGGCGAACCGCTGAACTTCTTCGAAGCGTTCTGGGAATCGCTGATGCGCACGCTCGATTCCGGCACGATGGGCGGCGACACCGGCTGGGCCTTTCGTCTCGTCATGCTCTTTGTCACGCTCGCCGGCATCTTCGTCGTGTCGGCCCTCATCGGCGTGCTCAGCGCCGGCGTCGACAGCAAGCTCGATGAATTGCGCAAGGGCCGTTCGCGGGTGCTGGAGAGCGACCACACCATCATCCTCAACTGGTCGCCGTCGGTCTTCGACGTCATCTCCGAACTCGTCATTGCCAATGCCAGCCGCCGCCATCCGCGCATTGTCGTCATGGCCAATATGGACAAGGTGGCGATGGAGGACGAGATCGCCGCCAAAGTCGGCAGACTGGGCAATACGCGCATCATCTGCCGCAGCGGCGACCCGACCGACCTCTACGATCTGGCCATCGTCAACCCGCAGACCTAGCGCTCGATCATCGTGCTGTCGCCGGAGGGCGACGACCCGGATTCGCAGGTCATCAAGACAGTGCTCGCGCTGGCCAACGACCCGAACCGGCGCACGGCGGCCTACAACATCGCCGCCGAGATCCGCGACGGCAAGAACGCCGAGGTCGCCCGCGTCGTCGGCGGGGCCGAGGTGCAGCTTGTGCTGGCCGACCAGCTGATCTCGCGCATCGTCGTGCATTCGAGCCGGCAGTCGGGTCTCAGCGGCGTCTATTCGGAACTGCTCGATTTCGACGGCTGCGAAATCTACACGACCGAGCAGCCTGATCTCACCGGCAAGACCTTCGGCGAGGCGGTGATGGCGTATGAGCATTGCACGCTGATCGGGCTCTGCGACCAAACCGGGCGCGTCAATCTCAACCCGCCGTCGGATCTGGTGATCGGCAAGGACATGCGCGCCATCATCATTGCCGAGGACGATGCCGCTATCAAGCTGGGAGGCGCGGGGGCCAAGATCGATACCGCGGCAATCCTTCGCCATCAGCTTGTCGAGGCGAAGCCGGAGCGCACGCTGATCCTTGGCTGGAACCGGCGCGGTCCGATCATCACCTATGAACTGTCGCGCTACGTCGCGCCGGGTTCGATCCTGACCATCGCCGCCGATACGCCAGGCCTCGAGCAGGAAGTTGCCGGCCTGCCGGTCGTCGGCGACAATCTGTCGGTTTCCTGCCGCATCACCGACACGTCGAGCAGCACAGCACTGGCAAGCCTGGACGTGCCTTCCTACGACCACGTGCTCGTCCTTGGCTACAGCGAGACCATGGCAGCGCAGCCCGCCGATACGCGCACGCTGGTGACGCTGCTGCATCTGCGCAAAATCGCAGACGATGCCGGCACGCACATCTCGATCGTCAGCGAGATGATCGACGTGCGCAACCGCGAGCTGGCGGCGGTGACTAAGGCCGATGATTTCGTCGTCAGCAACCGGCTGGTCAGCCTGATGCTGGCGCAGGCATCGGAGAACCAGCATCTCGCCGCGATCTTCGATGATCTGCTCGACGAGGAGGGCTCCGAAATCTACATGCGTCCGGTCGGCGACTATGTCGCCATCGACCATCCGGTGACGTTCTGGACGATCGCGGAATCGGCGCGTCTGCGCGGCGAGATCGCCATCGGGCATAGGCGCGTTCGCGCTGCGCAGAATGATGAGCGGGCTCTGGGCGGCGTCACCGTCAACCCGTTGAAGTCGCAAGCGCTGGCCTACCTGCCGGAGGACCGGGTCATCGTGCTGGCGCGGGACTAAACCCCGGCTGCCTTGGCGCGAGCCAGAAGCCGTTCGGCGAGCCTGAGATGCGGCCGGTCATACATCTTGCCGTCAATGCCGACCACGCCGGGATTTCCGGCCGCCTCGAAGGCCGCGACGATGGCCTGCGAGCGTTGCACTGCCTCCGCCGATGGCGTGAAGGCGGCGTTGATGACCGGCACTTGCGCCGGATGGATTGCCATCTTGCCGGTAAAGCCGTCACGCTCGGCCTCCGTGCATTCGGCTTCGAAGGCGGCCATGTCGCGAAAGGCAGGGAAGACCGTGTCGATCGCCGCGACTTCGGCTGCGCCGGCGGCGAGGATGGTCATGGTGCGGGCAAGGCGGAAGACATCGGTGTATCGACCGTTGTCGTCGCGCGCAGCCCGCGCACCGATCGCCGCGGACAGATCTTCGGCACCCCAGGTGAGGCCGGCAAGCCGGGCGCTTGCCCCGGCATAGGTCGCGGCGGCCAGCAACCCAGCAGCGGTCTCGGTAATGATCGGCAGGATCTTGATCGCGCCATCCGGCAATCCGTTTTCGGCCTCATGTACGCGGAGCTTTACGGATAGCTGCTGGACATCCTGGCCGCTGTTCGACTTCGGCAGCATGATGCCGTCGGGTTTGACCGGAACCAGGGCGGCCAGATCGTCGTCGGTCAACCCGGTCGAGAGATCGTTGACGCGGATATAGATGGCGGAGCTTGTCTGCTGCCGGTTGCCGCCGATAAAGCGTGCCGCGATGTCGCGTGCCGACGGCTTGTTTTGTGGCGCCACGGAATCCTCAAGGTCGACGATGACCACGTCGGCGCCGGCGCCAAAGCCTTTGTCCAGCTTCTTTTCGGAATCGCCGGGCACAAACAGCAGCGAGCGCATCAGGCCGCCTTTTTCATCATCATCGCCTGGCGCGTGCATTTGGCGACGAGCACATCGTTCTGATTGTAGGCGCGATGCTCGAACTCGACGATGCCGCGGTCCGGCTTGGATTTCGATTCCCTGACCGAGATCACAGTCGTTTCGACACGGATGGTGTCGCCATGGAAGACCGGGTGCGGAAACACCGTCTCCTTCATGCCGAGATTGGCAATTGTGGTGCCGACGGTGATGTCATTGACGGAAATGCCGATCATCAGGCCGAGCGTGAACAGCGAATTGACCAGCGGTCTGCCCCATTCGCTCTTGGCGGCGAAGTCGAAGTCGATGTGCAGCGGCTGCGGGTTCAGCGTCATCACCGAGAACAGCATGTTATCGCTTTCGGTGACGGTCTTGCGCAGCGTGTGCCGAAAGACATGTCCGACGACGAACTCTTCGAGATAAAGCCCGGGCATCGTTTTTCTCCTCCGCTGCCTGACGGTTGATAGGCGCTGCCCATGCCACCCGCAAGTTTTAAGTCTTTGTTTTGATGCATGTGGTTGCCTCGAAACCGGGGCCACTTTCGAGCGACATGCATTAACAAACATGGTGAACCGTTCGTAAACCATTTCTGCCTAGGGTCATTCCTGGGGCCGGAAGCTTTCCGGCAAGGGGCGTAGCAGGCAGTATGGTTGTCTCGCATTTTCTCAAATGGATCTACACCGCGAGAGTTTCGGAGCGCGCCGCGGCGGCAAGCGCGCTGGCCCGCGCCTACGTCAATTCCGACCTGCCTTTCGAAGACCGTTGCGCGGCCGAAGCGGCGCTGACGCTGCTGCTCGACGACGCCTCGTCGAAGGTGCGGCTGGCTATGGCCGAAGCGCTGTCGATGAGCCATCACGCGCCGCTGCAGATCATCAGCGCGCTTGCCTCCGATCAGCCGGAAGTGGCAGCCCTGGTGCTGGCGCGCTCCCCGCTGCTGACGGACGCCGACCTGATCGACCGCGTCGCGGCCGGGCACAAGGCGACGCAAAAACTGATCGCCGACCGGCCGGTCGTTTCGATGGCGGTTGCCGCGGCGATCGCCGAGATCGGCGAACCGGAAGCGTGTGCGGCGCTGCTCGCCAATGACGGCGCCGACATAGCCTCGCTCTCCTTCCGCCGCATCGCCGAGCGGCATGGCCATATCGCTCATTTGCGCGAGGCAATGGTCACGGATGTGCGGCTGCCGGCCGACTGCCGGCACATGCTACTGGTCAAGCTCGGCGAAACGCTGAAGGCTTCGCCGCTGGTGATGGCGCTGATGGGGGCGGCCAGAGCCGAGCGCGTCACGCGCGATGCTTGCGTCAAGGCTTCGGTGCGGCTGGTCGAAGGCACGCGCGCGGAGGAACATGCGGCACTTATCGAACATCTGCGCCTGCGCGGCGACCTGACCGCAAGTTTCATCATCCGTGCCATTGCCCACGGCAAGGTCGACTTTTTCGGCTCGGCCCTGGTTGCGCTCAGCCAGCAGTCGGAGCAGCGGGTGCGGGCCTTGCTCGCAGGCGGCCAGGACGTTGCGTTGCAGGCGCTGTTCCGCGGCGCCGGCCTTGCCGCTTCCACCCATGGCATCATCCTGCGCGCGCTCAAAATCTGGCGCGAAGTCGCCAACGGCAAGCGCCTCGCCGGCGTGCAGGAGGTCAGCTGGCTGATGCTGAAGGAGCTCGGCGGTCATGCCACCGAGGGCGATCTCGCCGGCCTGGTCAAGTCGATCCATCTCGACGCGCTGCGGGAAAACGCGCGCGGGCATGCGCTGGCGATAGCCGCGGCCTGACGCCCTAGCCACGGTCCCTGGTGAAGAAATCCGGGAAATCCTCGATCGCGGCGGCGATGATGCGCAGCGAGGCTGCGATCTGCAGCGTGTCGGCACTACCGCTGCGCTCTGAGAGGCCGGCTGCATATTGCCGGGCCACAGTGATGGTCGCCGTCTGGGGCTCGCCTGGTGCGCGAAAGAGCAGTTCACGCGCGAGGCCGCGCAGGAAATTGGCGATCGAGAGCGCGGTGTCGGTAGGAGTGGACGGCCTCTGCTGCGCGGCGCGCAGGCGCAGGATTTCGAGGCCGACGGTAACGGCGGCGACCCCGCCGCCCAGGATCGCATCGCCTTTCCTGCCGGCATTCTGCAAGAGCGGCATCAGCTGGTTGATGCGGTCATAGGCCAGGCTCTCGAAGGCCGAACGCCGCGGTACCCGCTCGTGCAGACACAGCCGCGCCAGATCCTCGCGCATGGCGCGCACGATGCGGTTGGCCGCGCGCCATGGATCGACCGGCAGCACCACGATGAAGACGCCGATGGCCAGCAGGATGCCGACCAGCACCGACGCCGAGCCGGCGAAGAACGGGCCTGGGGCATAGGTCATCGCCTGATGCGGGCTGAGGAAGGCGAGGAAATTGATTGCAAACGCCGTCGCCACGCCGACGGTGCGCGGATTGGCCATGCCCAGCGCCGTCGGTACCAGGATCGGCACGACAAACAGCGTGAACCAGCCGAAGCCGGGCAAAGCAGGCAGCGCGACCTGGCCGACAAGGAAGGCAAAGGGCAAAGCCAGCAGCGTTCCCTTGAAGAAGCCCCAGGACACCCGCACCGGGTCAGGCCGCGCGGCGAAAAGACTGGAGACGACGGCAACGAGGATGACGGTGCCGGCCGCGTCGGACCATTTCGTCGTCAGCCAGAAGGCGGCGACCGCCAACGTGGCAAGGCCGGCGCGTATGGCATTGCGCGAAGCCCCGGGATAATCGCGGTGCACCACCAGCGCAGGCAGCTGCCTGTTGCTCCGGCTGGGGCCCGTCACCGGTGCGCGCAGGGCGTCGAGGCCGCGCAGCACCTGCTTGAAGGCTTCGGCGAAATCGGCGGCGATGGTGAGGCGGGTTATGGTGCCGACCCTGTCGTCGCCCTGATCGGTCGAGGCGTCGGGCATTTGCCGGGCCTTGCCGGCAATCGCGTCGAGCCGCGTCACCCAGGGCGACGTGTCGTCCAGCGCCTCGGGCGTCGCTGCCAGCTCGCTGACCATCGACTGCAGTTCGGAGCGTACCGGAATGAGCGCTGCGTTTTTCGGCGCGGCATGCGAATGCAGCGCGCGCGCCGCCGACAGCGCCGAGAGAAGCTGACCGATGGTTAGCCGGACCGGATGGGCGCGGGTGGCGAAGCTCGGTGCTTCGAGCCGGGCATAGGCGCGCATCTCGGCCAGCATCTGGGCGTCGGTGATCAGCTTGCGGTGCAGGCCGGCCAGCGTCGCCGGGTCGCCACCGGAAAAAGCGCCGCCTGCATAGGTTGCAAGGTCGAGGATGCTGCGCTTCAGCCTGGAGATGATGGCGTCAGCGGCCAGCTTGGGCAGGATCAGCCGGCTGGTCAGGCCGGCGCAGACGATGCCGAGCACGATCTCGGCGCAGCGCGCGACAGCGAGATCGACGACCACGTGCGGCTGGCCGAAAGCCGGCAGCCCAATGATCATCGCGGTATAGCCGGCAAGTGCGGCGCCATAGGCTTCCGGATTGCGCAGCAGCGACGAAACCAGCGTGCACAGCCCAATCCAGACGGATAGCGCCGTGACCAGCAGCCAGGGATTGGTGCCGAAAACCGAGGTGATGCCGATCGCCGCAAGTCCACCGGCCAGCGTGCCGAGCAGCCGGTAAAAACCTTTCGCCAGCACCATGCCGGCGACCGGCTGGGCGACGATGAAGACCGTCATCATCGCCCATTGCGGGTGGTCGAGTTTTAGCGCGTAAGCAGCGAGAAGCGCGATCAGACCGGCCGAAACCGTGCGCAGGGCGAAAATCCAATCCGAGCGCGTCGGCTGCGTCAGGCCCGCCAAACTAGTTTCGAAGTAGCTCTTCAGCCGCGCCCGGATCACAAGCTGGTCTCCGTATCGGAAGCGCAGGCTAGAGCAGTTCCAGGAAAAGTGTGAAACGGTTTTCCGCCCGGAACTGCGTCAAAACGAAGAGTTGGCCGGCGCTCAGATATCCAGCACTTCCGTCGCGGCGAATTCGGCGCGTTCCTGGATGAAGCGGAAGCGGGCTTCCGGCTTGGTGCCCATCAGCGCGTCGACAGCATCCTTGGTCGCCGCCACGGCGTCGATGACATCGACCCTGAGCAGCGTGCGCTTCCTCGGGTCCATGGTGGTTTCCTTGAGCTGCGCGGCCATCATCTCGCCCAGGCCCTTGAAGCGGCCGATCTCGACCTTGGCGCGGCCGGTGAATTCGGTGCGCAACAGCTCGTCCTTGTGCGCATCGTCCCTGGCATAGGCAACCTTGCCGCCTTGCCGGATCGAATAGAGCGGCGGCACCGCCAGATAGAGATGGCCGCCATTCACCAGGTTCGGCATTTCCTGGTAGAAGAAGGTGATCAGCAGCGAGGCTATGTGAGCGCCGTCGACGTCGGCGTCGGTCATGATGATCACGCGGTCGTAGCGCAAATCCTCGTCGCGGTATTTCGAGCGCGTGCCGCAGCCGAGCGCCTGAATCAGGTCCGAAATCTGCTGGTTGGCGGCGAGCTTGTCGTTGCCGGCGCTGGCGACGTTGAGGATTTTTCCGCGCAGCGGCAGCACCGCCTGGCTGGCGCGGTCGCGCGCCTGCTTGGCCGAGCCGCCGGCCGAGTCGCCTTCGACGATGAACAGTTCGGCGCCCGCGGCGGCGTTCTGCGTGCAGTCGGCGAGCTTGCCGGGAAGGCGCAGCTTGCGCACCGCGCTCTTGCGCGACACCTCCTTTTCCTGGCGCCGGCGCACCCGCTCGTCGGCGCGCGCAATCACCCATTCCAGCAGCTTGGAGGCTTCCTGCGGATTGTCGGCCAGCCAGTGGTCGAAGGGATCGCGGATGGCGGTCTCGACAATGCGAATGGCTTCGATCGTTGCCAGCCTGTCCTTGGTCTGGCCGACGAATTCCGGCTCGCGAATAAACACCGACAGCATGCCTGCCGCCGAGATCATCACGTCTTCGGAGGTGACGATCGAGGCGCGCTTGTTGCCGACCAGGTCGGCATAGGCCCGAAGCCCGCGCGTCAGCACATTGCGAAAGCCGGCCTCATGCGTGCCGCCTTCGCCGGTCGGGATGGTGTTGCAGTAGGAGTTGACGAAGCCGTCACCGCCGAACCAGGTCACCGCCCATTCCAGCGAACCGTGGCCGCCCTGCTTCTCGCTCTTGCCGGCGAAGATTTCGCGGGTCACCTGGAAATCATCGCCGAGCGATGCCTTGAGATAGTCCTTCAA
Organism: Mesorhizobium sp. M0862; assembly: GCF_040319795.1. Classification (NCBI taxonomy): domain Bacteria; kingdom Pseudomonadati; phylum Pseudomonadota; class Alphaproteobacteria; order Hyphomicrobiales; family Phyllobacteriaceae; genus Mesorhizobium; species Mesorhizobium sp. M0862. Next base: position 253,872 of record NZ_JAMYOJ010000008.1, on the reverse strand, counting down.
GCCGCCGGGGAAATGGAACTCCGCCTTGGCCGGCGTCTGGTCCTTTTCCTTGATCAGCGATGGGTCGCAGCTCCAGCGGATCTCGACGCCGCCGAACAGATAGGCTTTCGAGCGGGTCATGCGATAGAGCCGCGCCGGCTCGAAGGCGGCGCCCTTGCCGAAAATCTGCTCGTCGGGATGGAAGCGGATTTTGGTGCCGCGCCGGTTGTGCACTTCGCCGAGCTGCTCCAGCCCGCTCACCGGAACGCCGCGCGAGAACCTTTGGCGGTAAAGCTGGCGACCGCGCGCGACCTCGACTTCGAGATGGTCCGACAGCGCATTGACGACCGAGACGCCGACACCGTGCAGACCGCCGGAGGTCTCATAGACCTTGCTATCGAACTTGCCGCCCGAATGCAGCGTCGTCATGATGACTTCGAGCGCCGGTTTCTTGAATTTCGGATGCGGATCGACCGGAATGCCGCGGCCATTGTCGGTGACGGTCAGAAATCCGTCGGCCGACAGCTCGACATCGATGAAGGTGGCATGGCCGGCGACCGCCTCGTCCATCGAATTATCGATGACCTCGGCAAACAGATGGTGCATCGCCTTGTCGTCGGTGCCGCCAATATACATGCCGGGACGGCGCCGCACCGGCTCCAGCCCCTCCAGCACCTCGATGTCGGCGGCGCTATAGCCCTCGCTGCCGTCCTTGGTCGCGGCAGGACGCTTCGTGGCCTGCACCAGCGGGTCGGCCGGGCGCGAAGGTGTCCGAGCCGGTTGGGGCTGCTTTTCCAGATTGCCGAAAAGATCGTTGTTGTCGTCCATGCCTACCATAGAATCCGTGCCGCGAATCACCCGTCGATACTGCCACGCTTTTCGGCGCCAAGCGACGGAAGTTCCTGTTACGTTCGGGGATTAACCCCTTCTTATCCTAAAACCTTTCGATAACCAAGCCGGCGGAAATAGGTCCGTGCGGAGCCGCTGGGATTCCTGAATCTTTAACAAAGCGGCCTAGCGTCGCCCCAACAAAACAAAAGACCACGAGAGTCAGGGGTTGGTTGTGAGGGGCAAGGCCATAACGATGATTGGCATCGCTGCCGTCTTCGGCGCGATTTCAATCTTTGCCGCGGATTTCTGGATGAAAAGCCAGGCCAAGGCCGATGCCGAAGAGAAAACGGCGTCGATCCCGGCGCCCGCCGTCCCCAAGGTCGTATTCAAGACCATCGTGGTGGCCAACGCGCCGCTGCGTTACGGCATGGAGCTTGACCGGGCGCAGCTCAGCGAAATCCCATGGTCCGAGGATTCGGTGCCGCAGGGCGCGTTCACCACAGTCAATGCATTGCTCGCCGAAGGCAGCCGCGTGGTATTGTCGCCGATCGAGATCAACGAGCCGGTGCTGATCAGCAAATTGTCGGGGCCGAACGGCCGCGCGACGCTGTCCAACATGATGACGCCCGGCATGCGGGCGGTGACAATCCGCACCGACGAGATCGCCGGCGTCGGCGGCTTCGTCATGCCGGGCGACCGGGTCGACGTGGTGCTGACACGCGATGCGGGCGAAATCCAGGAAGTGGCCAAGAACGCGCAGGGCGCTGCCGGATCGACCGTTACCTCCGAGATCGTCGTCTCCGACGCCAAGGTGCTGACCGTCGGACAGGGCGCCGACGAGCGCCAGACCACGCCGCAGATCGCCAATTCCGTGACCATCGAGGTGACGACCGAAGGCGCGCAGAAAGTGGCGCTTGCCCGCACCGTCGGCACCTTGTCGCTGTCGCTCCGCTCGGCCGCCGACGGTGGTGCCGCCAAGGACGGCGTCACCACCATCTCGTCCTTCGGCGGATCGGTCGCCTCCGGCGTCCAGGCCGCTGCCGGCGCGCTGTTCACTGCCGCGACCAAGGAGCCTGAGAAGCCGAAATTCAAGACGATCATCGTGACGCGCGGCACGCAGGTCGAAGAATACCAGGTTCCTGCGCGGGACCAGCAATAACTGCCGGTGGGGACCGGGCGAAGGACGGGACAGATGTCGGGACTTCATGCATTTCAGACGACGAAAGGGCTGCGCACAATGCGGGCGCTTGCGGTGGGGGCTTGCCTCGCCGCGGCCGCAATGCTCGGCCTCAGTGCGCCAGCCAAGGCCGACAACGATATCGTCCATGTCTCGTCGACAACGAATGCGTCGATCAAGGTAGCCAAGGGCAAGCCGAAGACGGTCATGACCAATGCCGCCTTCTACCAGATCGTCATCGGCGATCCGGAGATCGCCAACGTCAATCCGCTGACCGACAAATCCTTCTATGTGCTGGGCAACAATCTCGGCACCACCGGCATCGCGCTGTTCGACGAGAACAAGCAGCTGGTCGGCACCGTCGACATCGAGGTGACGCTGGACACCGACCAGCTGGCCAGCACCATTCGCGCCAGCGTGCCGGACGCCAAGATCAAGGTCGGCTCGGCCAATGGCCGCGTCGTGCTGTCGGGCGAGGCCGATGACGCGGTCGCCGCCGAGAAGGCAAGCAAGATCGCCAGCCGCTTCTCCGGCAATGAAGAAGTGATCAATTCGGTCAACATCTCGTCCTCGCAGCAGGTTCAGCTCAACGTCCGCTTCGTCGAGATCAATCGCCAGGCCGGACAGGATCTCGGCGCCAAATACAGCGCCAATTTCGCTTACGGCATTGGCGGGCGCGACGTCACCCTCGAGCCGGGCTCGGTGCCGGGAGCCGGCAATGGCGAGATCATCGGCCGGCTGCTGTCCAACGGCCTGTCGATCGACGTCGCCATCAAGGCGCTGGAGGAACGTGGTCTCGCCAGGCGGCTGGCCGAGCCGAACCTGATCGCCCGCTCGGGCCAGACGGCAAGCTTCCTCGCCGGCGGCGAGTTCCCGATCCCGGTCTCCGAGGACAATGGCAAGATTTCCGTCAGCTACAAGAAATACGGCGTCAGCCTCGACTTCACGCCGACGGTTCTCAAGGACGGGCTGGTGAGCCTCGACATCGCGCCGGAAGTGTCCTCGATCGACGCTTCGGCCTCCTACAATATCGGCAATATCTCGGTCCCGGGCTTTATCGTGCGCCGCGCCAAAACATCCGTCGACCTGAAGAATGGCCAGAGCTTCATGATCGCCGGCCTGCTGCAGTCACAGAACGACATTACCACATCGCGTCTTCCCGGCCTCGGCAAGCTGCCGGTGCTCGGCTCGCTGTTCTCCTCCAAATCCTATCAGCGGCGCGAGACCGATCTGGTGATCATCGTCACCCCCTATCTGGTCAAGCCGGTCGATCCGTCGAAGAAGCTGCTCGAGCCGACCGACGGCACGCAGCCGGCCAGCAATGTCGACTATTTCCTCAACAACACCGAGGAAGTGAAATCGTCCGAAGCCAATCGTGCAGTGGCAATGGCCAGCGGCAGTACGGCACAGCCGGCCGCGGTCACCACCGTCGGGCATTTCCTCGACCTGCCGAAGGATTGAAGCCATGCGCGTGGAATCATGCATCGCCCTGCTGATCGCCGGCCTCGCCGGCGGCTGCACCAGCGACGACTATGTCCGCTCCGAGGGACCGACGATTGCCGCCGGCAACGCACAGGCCGCCAATACGGCCATGCAGATGGTCGATCCCTGGAAATACGGCGTCCAGAACACCAGGCTGCTGGTGCCGGCGCAGCGCAGTGAGGCGGCAGTCAACGCCGCCGACCAGGCTGCTGCTGCCAAGGCCGTGCAACCGACAGCGACAACCGATTGATTTGCCCGGTGATTTGACCGGGAATGACCTGACAGGCTGACAAAATGGCAAGCGGCATCAAGACCAAGAAGATCCTGCTGGTGTCCAGCGACCGGACCTTTGCGCAGGATACGCGCACCGCGTTCGCGGCCTCGGAGGTGATCCAGCTTTCGACCGTCGAGAAGAACATTACCGAACTGCGCGGCGAGGTCCAGGAAGCCGATTTCGGCGCGCTCATCGTCGACATGGATGCGGCAAAGCTGGAAGAGATCGAGTCGCTGCAGCGCATCATGCGCCGGCTTGAAGGCCGCGTTCCGGTGGTCGTCGTCACCCAGGAATTCAACGCAGCCGCAGTGCGTATCCTGGTGCAGCTCCAGGTCGCCGATTTCCTGGTCAAGCCGATCACCACCGCCGATCTGGTGCGGTCGGTCGTGCGCGCGCTGCAAGGGCCGGGGCGCGAGGAAAACACCGAGTCGCAGATCTATACCTTCATGCCGGCCGCCGGCGGCGTCGGCACCACGACGCTGGCGCTGCAGACCGCCTTCCAGCTGCATCATTCGGTGACGCGCGGCGCGTCGACCTGCGTGGTCGACCTCAACTTCCAGCAAGGCGCCTGCGCCGAATATCTCGACCTCGAGCCGCGCTTCGACATCACCGAAATCGAGAACCAGCCCGAGCGCCTCGACCGTCAGCTGCTGGACGTGATGCTGTCCAAGCATGCGAGCGGGCTCTGCGTGCTGGCGGCGCCAACGCATCCGTCGGAAATGCGCTCGTTCAAGACCGATGTCGTGGTGCGCATGCTCGATCTCGTCTCGGCCTATTTCGACAACGTCGTCATCGACATGCCGCGCACCTGGTTTCCGTGGACGGAGACGGTGCTGCTCGGCTCCAACAAGCTCTACATCGTCGCTGAAATGACGGTGCCATGCCTGCGCCATACGCAGCGGCTGATCCAGGCGGTCTACGAGACGGCAGGCAAGGAAGTGAAGCCGAACGTGATCGTCAACCGTTTCGAGCAGAAGATGTTCGACAACGGCATCAAGCAGGCGGATGTCCAGGAAATCCTGGGCGAGCATTTCGTCGGCGGCATCTCCAACAATTACCGGCTTGTGCGTGAAGCAGTCGACCGCGGCGTGCCGCTGCATGAGATCGACCCGAACGCCAATGTCGTCAACGATCTGAAGAGGATCATCCTGCCGGAAGAAGCCGTGGTGACGCCGGAGAAATCGCGCTCGCTGTTCGGCATCGGCAGGGGCCTCCTGAAGAGGAAAGCCGGATGACCAGCCGCTTCTCGACCCTGCAGAACCGTGACGTCCGCGCGCTGAAGCCGGCCGAGGCGGCGCCGGTCGCGCATCACGCCGTGGTCATCCCGACGAACCGCAAGGCCTTGCCGCCGAAGCCGGAGACAACACCGGGAAAAAGCGCCAACAAGGTGCTCGATGCCCGCGTGCGCATCCACCGGCTGCTGCTCGAGGAAATCAACCTGGTCGCGCTGGAGCGCCTGCCCAAGGATGAGATGCGCCGGCAGGTGCAGGAGTTCGTGTCGGAAAAGACCCGCCAGGAGCGTATGGCGATCAACACCGTCGAACTTGAAGCGCTGGTCGATGACATCGTCGATGAGATGGTCGGCCTCGGCCCGCTGGAACCGCTGCTCAAGGACCCCGACATCAACGACATCCTGATCAACGGCCACCAGAACTGCTTCGTTGAAAAACGGGGCAAGCTGCAGCAGGTCCATATCCCGTTCAAGGACGAGGCGCACCTGTTGCGCATCGTCAACAAGATCGTCGCCGCCGTCGGCCGCCGGGTCGACGAATCGCAGCCGATGGTCGATGCCCGCATGCTCGACGGCTCGCGCTTCAACGCCGCCATTCGCCCGGTCGCCGTCGACGGGCCGCTGGTGTCGATCCGCAAGTTTTCAAAGAACAAGCTCGGCCTGCACAAGCTGGTCGAGTTCGGCGCCATCACCCAGAACATGGCCGAGGTGCTGGCGGCTGCAGTCCACGCCCGCAAGACGACCATCATCTCGGGCGGCACCGGCACCGGCAAGACGACGATGCTCAACGCATTGTCGGCCTTCATTCCGGAAGACGAACGGCTGATCACCATCGAGGACGCGGCCGAACTGCAGCTGCAGCAGCCGCATGTCGCGCGCATGGAAACGCGCCCCGCCAACATCGAAGGTCATGGCGAGCTGAAGCAGCGCGACCTGGTCAAGAACGCGCTGCGCATGCGCCCCGACCGCGTCATCCTCGGCGAGTGCCGCGGCGAGGAGGCCTTCGACATGCTGCAGGCGATGAACACCGGACATGAAGGCTCGATGGCGACCATCCACGCCAACACGCCGCGCGACGCCATTTCACGCCTCGAGCAGATGCTGGGCATGACCGGCATGCCGATGACGGTGCAGTCGATCCGCAGTCAGATCGCCAGCGCGCTCGACCTTATCGTCCAGCTTACGCGACTGTCGGACGGCAAGCGCAAGGTGACCAGCGTCGCCGAGGTGACCGGCATGGAAGGGGACGTCATCCAGATGCAGGAGATATTCCGCTTCGTGCGCACTGGCATGGAGGCCGACGGCAAGATCCTCGGTCACTACGAGGCGACCGGCATTCGCCCGCGTTTCCTCGAGGACCTGCGCAATATGGGCATTGAATTCCCCGGCAAATATTTCGAACCCGGCCGGCCGCAGGAGTAGCCGGGTGTTCGAGAATTTCAGCCCGATCTATGTCGTTTATGCCGCGGCAGCGCTGACCGGCATCATGATCGCCGAAGGCTGCTATCTGCTCTATGCCGGCCGCAGCGACAAGCGCCTGGCCATCAACCGGCGCATGAAGCTGCAGGAAAACAAGATCAGCCAGGAACAGGTGCTGATTCAGCTGCGCAAGGAACGCGGCCTCGATTCCGGCACGTCATTCTTCTCGCCCGCCCGTTTTCGCGCGCTGCGCACGCAGTCTGGCATGGTGATGCCGTTGCCGAAATTCCTGACGATGACGACGGGCGTGGCGCTGGCGATGATGCTCGTCGCGCTCTGGTACGGGCTGCCGCTGTTGCTCGCCATTTTGCTGTTTGTGGTGCTGACAGCGCTGCTGCCGGTAATTGTGCTGCGTTCCAAGCGTGCCCGGCGGGTGAAGCGTTTCGGCGTGCAGTTGCCGGAGGCGCTGGAATTGATCACGCGCGGCTTGAAGGCCGGGCATCCGGTTCCGGTGGCGATCTCGATGGTGTCGCGCGAGATGTCCGATCCGATCGGCACCGAATTCGGCGTTATCTCCGACGAGGTGACTTATGGTTCCGACCTGGTTTCGGCGCTGAATTCACTGTTCGACCGCGTCGGCCAGGAGGATCTGCCGCTGTTCGTCACCGCGGTTTCCATCCAGACGAGTTCGGGCGGCAATCTGCGCGAGATCCTCGACGGGCTGTCGACGACGATCCGCGAACGCGGCAAGCTGCGCCGCAAGGTGCGCGCCATTTCGACTGAGGGTCGTATGTCGGCCTATATCCTGACGGCGGTGCCGGCACTGCTGTTCGCCACCATTATGGTGATGATGCCGCAATTCTATCAGAGCGTCTGGGATGTACCGAAGACGTGGTATCTGCTGGGCGGTTCCGTGACATGGCTGATGCTGGGCAACATCATCATGTTCAAGATGTCGAACTTCCGGTTCTGAGATGGAGCAGATGATCCAGTTTCTTGCATCGCTGGCGCCGACGTCGCTGATGCCGGTAGCCGCGCTGCTGCTGGTGTTGGGTGGCAGCGCGGTGGCATGGCCGCTCGTGGTAGCCAAAGGCGACCGCAACGATCTCAAGCGCCGGCTCAAGATCGACGACAGCAAGACTCCCCAACAGGCCGAGGCGGCGCCGAAGAAGAACCAGAGCGTCGTGCGCGAGAAGGCGGTGAAGCGGGCGCAGGAATTCTACGCCAAGAGCGATCCGGAAAATGTCGCCCGGTTGCGTATGAAGCTGATCCAGGCGGGCTATATGGAGCCGCGCGCGATCGGCACATTCTTCCTGATCCGCTTCGCCTGCCTGGTGGGCGCAACGATCGGCGCGTTCCTGGTCAACCATTGGATGGGCAGCGCCGATTCCACCGCGACCAGCCGCTGGACCTTCATCATCCTGTCGGGAGCCGCCGGCTATTTCGTGCCCGGCCTGGTGCTCAGCCAGAAGGTGCGGGAAAAGATGCGCGAATACCGCAACGGCTTTCCCGACTTCATGGATTTGATGATCGTCTGCTCCGATGCGGGCATGAGCATGGAGGCAGGCATCGAGCGGGTCTCGAAGGAACTGGCCAAGACCTATCCGTCGCTGAGCCAAAACCTGCAGCTGGTGTCGCTGGAACTCAGGGCCGGCCGCAGCCTCGACGATGCCTTGAAGGCGCTCGCCGACCGCCTCAGCTTGGACGAGGTGCGCTCCTTCGCCACGCTTTTGCAGCAGTCGAAGGAACTCGGCACCAGCCTTGCCGGGGCGCTGCGCGTGTTCTCCGACGAAATGCGCCACAAGCGCATGTCGCTGGCCGAGGAGAAGGCACATGCCTTGCCGGCCAAGATGTCGGTGCCGGTGGTGGTGTGCATCCTGCCGGTGGTGCTGATGATCGCCGTCATCCCGATCATCGTCAAAATGACGGCGGTTCAGTAGATACCTAGGGGATTGCCCGGCGGCTTCTTGCGGTTACTCACTCCAACTACGCTTCATCTGGATGTCGAAACCCGGCCGGTTCGGTCGCTCTCCTTCGGCAAAATCCGCAAAGCAAAATGAGTGAGCCGTCCATGCGAATAGTCTTGTGCACCGCTTTCCTCGGCCTGGCCGCCACCAGTCTGTCGCCGGCCTCGGCCGCGGCCGACGATTGCGGCGATGCTGCCGCCCTGGTGCAACAGGCCTATCCCAGGGCCCAAAAGAGCGCAGACGGCGCCTCGTTCACGCTCGAACCCCATACCAGCATCGCCGTGACGCTCCCGGATACGCCGTTTGGCCTCGTCTGCAAGATATGGCCTGCCCATGACGATCTGTTGCTGGTCGCGGTGCCGCTCATCGACAGCAGCCAATCCAGCGACGACGGGCATGTCGGCGATGTCGACCTTCTGGTCGTCGACAGGAAGACCCGGCAGGTGCGCCAGCGCCTGCTCCAGCCCGGGCTGATGACCGATGATGCCATCGCCATCAACAAGGTCGAATTCGATACCGGCCGCTATGGCCTGGCGCCCGGTGTCACCGGCTTTGGCCTGCGCATCCAAATGGCGAGCCATTCGCGGCCCAATCCCTTCAGCGAAACCGACCTGCGGCTCTATGCCCTTGACGGCGGTGATCTGCGCCTGGTGCTCGACGGCATCATCGTGGCCGGCTTTGGCGGCGAAGGCGACACCAATTGCGCAGGATCCTTTCAATCCAGCCGGGTCAGCCTGGCGATGAGCCCGGCGAGACATCACGGCTATCACGACATCACAGTGTTCGAGCGGTTGGACACCGACAATCCGTCTGTCGACAAGAATGGCGAGTGCCAGTCCCATCCCGGAAGGTCCATGAAACGAACCTACCGGCTGCGCTATGACGGCAGCCGCTATCAGTTTCCGGCGGGGCTCAAGTCGATGGAGCCGGACTAGCCCTCGGCTGGTTAATGGCTGGTGTGCCCGAAACCAAATTTTAGGGGCGTTTCAGCACTGAAGTTTAATTGCCCTGTTGTAGTCTGCCTCCTGAAGAACGACCCGGTAAATCGGGCGATTGGGGCCAGGGGCATGCGTCACAGAATTTTCACGGCAATGGCCGCGCTAGCGGCCGTCTTGATGGTCAGCGGCTGTACGACTGAGAACGTCGATAAGACCAAGACCACGTCGATCCAACCGGTGGCAAAAGACGTCAGCACCTCCGACCTTGCGCAAGGCAAGGCGCAGTTCCGCGAGGCCAATTACGGCCTTGCCGAACAGCATTTCCGCAAGGCCGTGGAACTGAAGGCCGACAGTGCCGAGGGATGGATGGGGCTTGCCGCCTCCTATGACGAACTCGGCCGCTTCGACTTCGCCGACCGCGCCTACGACCAGCTTTTGAAGGTTGCCGGGCGCAAGCCGCAGATTGTCAACAATATGGGCTATTCGCAGCTGCTGCGCGGCAACAAGAAGAAGGCGAGGGCGCTGCTCATGGAAGCAAGGGCCGGAATGGCCGACCCGAGCGTGATCAACGCCAATCTAGCGCTGCTCAACAAGGGCTGAGACTCTTCGCGGGGACGGCAGTCGACGCTTTGTAAACCCTGTCGGTAGGTTGCTTTGAAAACCGGCCGAAAACGGTATCTCCGGCCGGTTGCATGCCTATGATGCGCCACAAATCGAAGATCCCAAAGGTTGCCGCTCATCCATGCTGGATTTCAGTTCGCTATTGCTTGCGGCTGCGCTGTCGGGCACATGCCTGAGCGTCACCATGTTTGTGATCTGGTTCACGGCGCCGCGTGCACGCTTCGTGCTGACCGTGGCGTGCGGCATTCTCGTCCTTGTCGCCCACGTCATCGTCTTCTGGCGCTACACGAGGGAGCCCACTCCGTTGCTTTGTCAGGCAGCGTTGGCGCTGCTCAGCCTCGGTTTCCTGGCGCTTTCACTTTCGGCCATGCAATATCTCGGTGTGCGCAACTACAGTCGCGCTGTCCTGCCGGCCCTGCTTGCGATGGCTGTCTGCGCCGGCGTGACCTATCTCGGTTTCGATGGTGTCGGCTTCATCCTCACCTATACGACGGTAACAGTGCTGCTCGCCTCGATCGGGGTGATGTTCTGGATCAAGGGCGGTCAGGATCGCGGCATTCTGCTGGTCGTTTCGGCGCTAAGCGGCGTCTGCGGCGTATCCTTCGGGCTCTGCGGCGCCGTGCTTCTGGTTAAGGGCCAGTGGGTGCTCGGCGTCGCACCCGACAATTGGGCCGAGCGGTTGAATTCGGTCGTGGCGGTCGCCTGCATGACGGCTCTCGGCGCGCTGACGCTGTCGCTGCATCATCTTCAGGCACAGATCGAACTGAAGGCCGAGACTCTGACCGACCGTTGACCGGGCTGATGAACCGGCGTGCCTTGAACTCGCTCTATGGCGAGCGCGTCTTCGGTCCGTTCATGTCGATCGCCATGTTCGACCTCGATCATTTCAAACGGACCAACGATGTCTACGGCCATCCGGTCGGCGACCGGGTCCTGTGCCGCTTCGCGGCAATCATCAAGAAATATGATCGGGTTGGCGTCGACGCCTTTCGGCTGGGCGGCGAGGAGTTCGCGCTGGTCATGTCGCGGATGCCGCAAGACAAGGCCCATGACCTCGCCAGCAAGATCGGCGTCGCTTTCGGCACGGAAGTGGTGCCGACGCCGCGCGGGCCGTTGCGCAGCAGCGTCAGCGGCGGCATCGGCTTTGGCAAGGAAGACGGCAGCAGCCTCGAGGACGTCCTGGCCGAGGCCGACAAAGCGCTTTACGCGGCCAAGCACGCGGGGCGGAACCGCGTGCTTGTGCTGAACCGGGTAAGCAAGGCCGATGGGCCGGCCTTGCGTTCAGCCTGACAGGCCAGAGTGTCATTCGGCGGCGCCGAGATATTCCGACAGCGGCGGGCAGGAGCAGACGAGGTTGCGGTCGCCGGCGACATTGTCGATGCGCGAGACCGGCGGCCAGTATTTGGCCGCTTTGTCGACATCGCCGGCGGGGTAGGCCGCTTCCAGCCGCGAATAGGGGTGAGTCCACTGGCCGGCAAGGGTTTCGGCCGCCGTGTGCGGGGCATTGACCAGCGGGTTGTCCTCGAGCGGCCATTCGCCCTTCGCCACTTTCGCTGCCTCGCCGGCGATAGCGATCATCGCCTCGCAGAACCGGTCGAGTTCGCGCTTGGGCTCGGATTCGGTCGGCTCGACCATCAGCGTGCCGGCGACAGGGAACGACATGGTCGGCGCGTGAAAACCGTAGTCGATCAGCCGCTTGGCGATATCGTCGACGCTGATGCCGGCGCTCTCCTTGAGCACGCGCGTGTCGAGGATGCATTCATGCGCGATGCGATCGTGCCTGCCCTTGTAGAGAAGCGGGAAGTGCGGCGCGAGCCGCGTCGCCACATAATTGGCCGAGATGATCGCCGTCTCCGTCGCCTGCTTCAGGCCGGCGGCGCCCATCATGCGGATGTACATCCAGGTGATCGGCAGGATGGAAGCGCTGCCGAACGGTGCGGCCGACACGGCATGCGCCGAACCTTCGGTGACATGACCCGGCAGATGGGGTTTCAGATGCGCCCTGACGCCGATCGGACCGACGCCCGGACCGCCGCCGCCATGCGGGATGCAGAAGGTCTTGTGCAGGTTCATGTGGCAGACATCGGCGCCGATATCGGCGGGCCGCGCCAGCGCGACCAGCGCGTTAAGGTTGGCGCCGTCGAAATAGACCTGGCCGCCATGCTCGTGGATGAGAGCGCACAGGTGGCGCGCGCCTTCCTCGTAGACGCCGTGCGTCGAGGGATAGGTGAACATCAGAGCTGCGAGATTCTTGGAATGCTCGTTGGCCTTGGCTCGCATATCGTCCATGTCGATATTGCCGTCCTCCAGACAGCGCACGACGACGACGCTCATGCCGGCCATCGCCGCACTCGCGGGATTGGTGCCATGCGCGGACTGGGGGATCAGGCAGATGGTGCGATGGCCTTCGCCACGCGAACGGTGATAGGCGCGGATGGCGAGCAGGCCGGCATATTCGCCTTGGCTGCCGGCATTGGGCTGCAGGCTGACGGCGTCGAAGCCGGTGATCTGCGCCAGCCAGCCTTCCAGCTCGCCGACCATGGCGCGATAGCCGGCCGAATGGCTGGCCGGCGCAAAGGGATGCAGGTTGGCGACTTCAGGCCAGCTGACCGGCGTCATTTCGGCCGCCGCGTTGAGCTTCATGGTGCAGGAGCCCAACGGGATCATGGTGCGGTCGAGCGCCAAATCCTTGTCGGCTAGCCTGCGCAGCAGGCGCATCATGTCGGTCTCGGAGTGGTTTTCGCGGAAAACCGGCTGGGTCAGAAACTCCTTGCCGCGCGGCTTGCCGGGCATCGCGCCGGCCTCAGTAGCGCCGGACTTGGCGCCGAACAGGGCGGCGATAGCCTCGAGATCCGCCTCGGTCGAGGTTTCGTCGAAGGCGATGCTGATGCGGTCGGCATCGATGACGCGCAGCAGCCGGCCACCTTTTTCAGCGGCAGCGGCGATCGAATCTGCCTTGCCCTTCACTTCGGCCGTCACCGTGTCGAAACGGCTTGAGCCGAGCACGGAAACACCAGCGGTTTTCAGGCCTGCTGCGAGGCCGTTGGCGAGCTCATGAATTCGGGCTGCGATCGCCTGCAAACCAGTAGGCCCGTGCCAGATCGCGTATGCGGTCGCCATGTTGGCAAGCAGCGCCTGCGCGGTGCAGATGTTGGAGGTCGCCTTGTCGCGGCGGATATGCTGTTCGCGCGTCTGCAGGGCGAGGCGATAGCCGGGACGGCCCTTGCTGTCGATCGACTGGCCGACGAGGCGGCCGGGCATCAGCCGGGTCAGCTTGTCGGAGACGGCGCAATAGGCGGCGTGCGGGCCGCCAAAGCCCATCGGCACGCCAAAGCGCTGCATCGGGCCGACGGCGATGTCGGCGCCAAGCCTGGCCGGCGCTTCGGTCAGCGTGAGCGCAAGCGGATCGGCGATGAAGACGACCACGGCGCCGGTGGCGCGAGCCTTCTCGATCGCCGCCTTGTGGTCGCCATAGACGCCAAACGTGTCCGGCCAGGAGACCAGCAGGGCGGCGGTGTTGTCGTCGATGGTCTCGCCATCGATCTCGATGCCGAGCGGCTCGGCGCGGGTGCGCACGACGTCCAGCGTCTGCGGATGCGGCGTGCCGGCCAGCGCTACCTTGGTGCGCTTGTCGCGATGATGGCGCAGCGCGATGCCGACCGCTTCGGCCACCGCCGTCGCTTCGTCGAGCAGGGAAGCCGAAGCCACCGGCAGGCCGGTCAATTCGGTGACCAGGGTCTGGAAGTTGAACAGCATTTCCAGGCGGCCCTGGCTGATCTCGGCCTGGTAGGGCGTATAGGCGGTGTACCAGGCCGGGTTCTCGAACAGGTTGCGCTGGATGACCGGCGGCACGTGGACGCCGTGATAGCCGGCGCCGATGAAGCTCTTCAGCACCGTGTTTTTTGCCATGATCGCCGACAATTCGGCCAGCGCTTCGGCTTCGCTCGCCGGCGCGGGAAGGGTCAGCGGCAGATCGAGGCGGATCGACTGCGGCACAGCCTGGCTGATCAGCGTCTCGACAGAGGGAACGCCGATCACGGCAAGCATGGCTCTGACATCGTTTACATCAGGACCGATGTGGCGGGCCGAGAAGGGGGTAAGTGCTGCGCTCATGGCAATAGGTCCTGATATCAACCGATATGGGCTTTGTAGGCGGCCTCATCCATGAGGCCTGCGAGTTGGCCTTCGTCGGCGAGCTTCATCTTCCACAGCCAGCCGTCGCCGGTCGCAGCGGAGTTGACCAGCGACGGGTCCGAGGACAGCGCGCCGTTGGCGTCGGTGATCTCGCCATCAACCGGCGCATAAACATCGGAGGCCGCCTTGACGGATTCGACGACCACGGCGGTATCGCCCTTGCTGAGCTTCGTGCCGATTTGAGGCAGCTCGACGAAGACGAGATCGCCAAGCTGTTCCTGCGCATAGTCGGTTATCCCGACGGTGGCGATGCCTCCCTCGACGCTCAGCCATTCGTGGTCTTGTGTGAAATAGGTCTTTGCCATCGGGATTTATCCTTTGCGGTAGCGATGAGGAGTGAAGGGCACGGAACTGATATCGACCGGGATTTTCGTCCCGCGAACGTCGGCGAACAGTTTCGTGCCCGGGTTGGCCAAGGCCGTTGACACATAGCCCATGGCGACGGGATGGCCGGCCGACGGGCCGAAGCCGCCTGAAGTGACGAGGCCGGCCGGATTGCCGTCGGCGTGGAACAGGGCAGCGCCGGCGCGCACCGGCTGGCGGCCGTCCGGCTTCAGGCCGACGCGCTTTTGCGACGGTCCTCTCTCCAGGATCGAGCGCAACGCGTCAGCGCCGATGAAGGATCCGCTGGCGCGGAGATCTTTGGGGATCGCCCACATCAGACCGGCACTGGCCGGATCGATCTCCGGCGTGATGTCCTGGCCGTGCAGGCACAGGCCGGCCTCCAACCGCAGCGAGTCGCGGGCAGCAAGACCGATCCACAACACACGCTCGTCCTCGAGCAGTTTCGTGACCAGAGCGCGCGCATCCGCCTCCGGCAGGCCGATCTCGAAGCCGTCCTCGCCGGTGTAGCCGGAGCGGCTCATGAACCAGTTTTGCTTCGGCTCGATGCCATGCATGAACAAGAGTGAGCCGGTCTCGATGCCGGCGCGGGACAAGGCAGCCCAGGCTTCCGGCCCCTGGATCGCCAGGAAGACGCGGTCGAGCGCATCGACTTTGACGTCGAAGTCCCCGGCCAGCGCACGCAAATGCTTCTCGTCCTCGACCGCATTCCCGGCATTGGCGACCACCATGAAGCGCTCGGCGCCGAGCCGGGTGACGATCAGATCGTCGATGATCCCGGCGGCCTCGTTGAGGAAGAAAGTATATTTGGACTGTGAAATCTCAAGCGCGCCGGCATCGAGCGGACTGGCGCGGTTGAGCAGTGCCGCAGCGCCCGGTTCGCTGACAGCGAACAGCTTCATATGCGAAATGTCGAACAGGCCGGCATGTTCGCGGGTGTGAAGGTGCTCCTTCATCACGCCGGCCGGATAGGTCAGCGGCATCGACCAGCCCGCAAAGGCGCCAAAGCGTGCGCCGGCGGCGGTGTGCAGATCTTCGAGAGGAAGGTGTTTGGTGTCGTCGCCCGTCATGTCATCTCCAGAGTCGCACGCAATCGGCCGCTGCTGGCGACCAGTCCGTGCCCCTCTGTCTGAAGCCTGAGAGACTCGCGCAACCGGAACTCTGTCGGCGACGCTTACACCTTCGGCGCGGGGGCAAGCCCCGACTTTCCAGAGTGTCTTTCCCGTCTACGGTTCTTTTGCCTGAGAGATTTCGGGCGATTTCCCCTTCGGCGGCAGCTCGCGCTGCTCTCTCCCGCAAACAGGTAGGACTCAAAACTTGAGCCCTCGACGCGCCATCCATAGCTTGTCGGCGACACCTTGTCACCTGCCAGAGACCGTAAAGCGCGTCGTCTTTACAGTCCTCGCTAACCACGCCGTTTGCCGGTTTTTCAAGACAATGCCGATATTCTGGGCTGATAGTTTGGCCGGCAATTGCGTTGGGCACGGCGGATGGGGATTGACAGATGGGCGAACGGATCGGCAGCGCGCCGGTGGCGGGGCTGGCCTCGAAGGACCGCATCACGGCGGAAGATGTCGTCATGCTGCGTCGCGAAGTGTTCGCCGACGGCGTGGTGACGCGCGGCGAGGCTGAAGCGCTGTTCGCGCTCGATGCGACAGCGACGGACAAATGCCCGCAATGGCCTGAGTTCTTCGTCGAGGCCGTTACCGACTACATCGTCCACCAGGAAAAGCCGGCAGGCTATATCTCTGAAGACAATGCCGGTTGGCTGATACAGACCATCTCGCGCGACGGAATGGTCGACAGTGTGACCGAACTGGAGCTGCTGGTGCATGTGCTGGAAAGGGCGAAATCATCCCCCGGCCGGCTCTCCGCCTATGCGCTCGAGCAGGTCGCCAACGCGGTGCTCGACGGCAAGGGACCACTGATGCTCGGCGGCGCGCTGGTTCCCGGACTGGTCGCCAAGGCCGAGGTCGATCTGTTGCGCCGCATTCTCCATGCCTATGGCGGGGACGGTAACATTGCCATCACACGGGTTGAGGCCGAGGTGCTGTTCCAGATCAACGAGCAGACCGCAGCGGCCCACAACGACCCGTCCTGGAACGACCTGTTCGTCAACGCGCTCGCCAATTTCGTCATGTGTTCGGCCGGCTACGAAGCGCCGACGCGCGATGTGGCGCTGCGTCGTGACAGTTTCTTGGACCAGGCCGAGCCCGAAGGTGGTGGCTTCTTCAGCCGCATGGTGTCGGGCGGACTGGCCGGCATCATGGAAGCCTATCGTTCGCCCGGCGATATCGAGGCCGAATGGGAGTCGAAGAACCGTGCCGCCGAGGCACTCGCGCGCCGCGCCGAGACGATCGACGCCAGCGAGGCGAAATGGCTGGCCGATCGCATCGGCACCGACCGCCCGCTGCGTGACAATGAACGCGCGCTGCTGACGCTGATCAAACTCGCCTCGCCCGAGATACATCCGGCGCTCAAGCCGCTGCTCGACAAGGTTGCTTAAGCCGCGCCGTTTTCTGCGACCGTTTTGCAGAGGACGATATTGGAGTGTCTTCAGGCCAATCGCCAAGTTCGGCCACTCGCTCGAAACCGGCTTCCTCAGGCAAGCTCGGTTCGGTCGGAGTCAGATCGTGCTCGGTCAGAATGCGAGGCCTATCAAATCCCGCCATACCAGTCATAGCCATTGTCTTCCCAATAGCCGCCGCGGCCGCCGCCGGTATTGGCAAAACTGTCGACGAGCTCGATCTTGTAGAGATACTTCGGCATCTTGTAGCCGAGCTGTCGTTCGACGCGCACGCGCAGCGGCGCGCCGTTCTCGACCGGCAGCGGCTTGCCGTTGAGGCCGTAGGCCAGGATCGTCTGCGGGTGGCGAGCATCGATCAGGTCGATGGTGCCATAATATTTGATTTCCCCGGAGAGGCTGCGATCGATCGTGTCGAGGCAGTAGAACATGACATAGCGGGCCTGCGGCTTGACCACAGCCTGGTCGAGCACCAGCGACAGCGGGGTGCCGGTCCATTTGGCGATGCAACTCCAGCCTTCGACACAGTCGTGGCGGGTGATCTGGGTGCGGCTCGGCATGTTCTCCAACTGCTCGCGGCTGAGCGACAGCGGCTTTTCGACCAGGCCCGTTACCTCCAGCCGCCAGTCGGCGAAATTGTTGGCGAGCAGGCCCTTGTAGGTGTCATCCTCGGGCGCGGTGACGCCGTTCGGCCGCTGCGGCTGGCGGATGTCGGCCTCGGTGAATTCCGGCGCCAGAGCATCGCGGCCGGCAAGCCAGCGTTGCGCGCGGTAGGTCAGGCCATTGGCGTTTTCGAGGAAACTGCGCAGGCCATCACCCATGCCGAGCTGGCTGTCGAAGGCATCGCAGCCCGACAACATGATGCCGGAAACGCCGAGGCCGGCGCCCGTTAGGAACTTTCGGCGGCTGATCTGGAATTTGGCCATCTCACGCACTCCTCTCGGTGTCGCCATGCCTTGGCGGATCGGAGCGGTACCAGCCGGTGATGATCGAGCGCAGTTCGTTGATCGGGCCGGCGGCGAGGATCATCATCATATGGACGATGAAAAAGCCGACCAGCAGCACCATCACCGTGAAATGGATGGTGCGCGCCGTCTGCCTTCCGCCGAGCAGTTCGTTGAGCCAGGGCAGCACCGAGTTCATGCTCGGCGACATGGCAAGGCCGGTGATGATCATCAATGGCAACAGCGCAAACAGCACGCCGCCATACGCCATTTTCTGCAGAGTGTTGTATTGGCGCGTGTGGTGGAACCTCAGCTTGGCGTGGTCGACAATGTCCCGGGGCAGCCGCTTGAGATCGTCCAGGCGCGGCGTCAGGTCGTGGCGCAGGTGGCCGTTTATGACGCTGGCGACGAGCCAGACGACCAGTGTGGTGGTCAGTATCCACGCGAAAAAGAAGTGGACGATGCGGGCGGTGCCGAGATCGTAGTAGGACGGGATGGTCGCCCAGGACGGGAAGGCACGCGACGTCTGCTGCCCGGCCGGGCCCGACCAGCCGAGCACGCCTGTGGTGTCGAAGCGATGGCCGAAGATTTCGGTATAGCCGCGCGGGCCGGTGGCGGTGTTTTCGGCGCCGATGGCAAAGACGGTGTTGTTGTATTCGAAGCCGGACTGTTTGCCGACGTAGAGCTGCGGCCGGGCATTGAAGATCTGCAGGCCGGACAAAAGCATGAAGAACAGCGAGATCGCCCACAGCCAGTGCGTCAGGCGGGTCCAGCGCGATTGCCGGTAGATCAGCGTCGTATCCTTCGGTGAGGCGGCATTGGCGCCTGCGCCGGGCTGACTCATGGCAATGGTTTCCATCTTTTCCTCGCCTTCCGGCTGCGCGATCCTGGGATGGCCACGCTCGTCCTTGTCCTCCCAATACGTCGCTATCGAAACCGATGTTTCATGCGATCACGTTTTTATTACGGGCACGGGTTTATCGCGGGCACGGATACTCAATTGCCGAGGCTCACCGCGAGATTGACGACGGCGGCGACGATGACGGCGTTGAAGAAGAACGACAGGATCGAATGGACAAGCACCACGCGGCGCATATGCGAGGTCGTGATCGCGGTGTCGGCGGTCTGCGCGGTCATGCCGATCACCGTCGCGAAATAGAGAAAGTCCCAACCGTCCGGCCGTTTGCTGCCGGGAAAATCGAGGCCGCCGACCGGTATCTTCTTCTTGGTTTCGGTATCGATCGCGTCGCCGTCCATCCAGTAGACATGCGCATAGTGGAGGGCGGCCATGGCATGGATGGTGAACCAGCCAAGCGGGATCGACAGCATGGCGAAGCCGAGTTCGATGGGGTCGCGATCCTTGTGATTGATCAGAAGGAACAGCAGGACGATGGCCATGGCGACGATGCCGAGCGTGATGGCAAAGATGCCCAGCACTGGGAGGTCCAGTTCGCGCGCGTTCTTGCTGAGATAGCGGCCGGACAGCAGCGGCATCTTGGCGATGACGAGCGCGATGAAGACGACGAAGAAAGAATCGGCGGCAATCGAGATCGAATAGGCAAGCCGCGTGGAGACGGGGAGCGATCCAATCAAAGGCAATACCGCGGCAAATACGACCAGACCGACGGCTAGCGACACAAAGAACTGCTTGTGCCGCTGCAAGGGGTTATTCGGCGATGTGTCGGCCATAGCCCGACCTCGGATGATGCTTCACGTCTGGTCGGGTGTGACGGATTTCAGAGCCCGCCGCAAGATACGGTCGAGCTCACCCAGGAAACGCGAGCGATCCTGTGGCGCAAAGCTGGCATTGTAGCCCTTGCTCTCGCCGGTTTCGCGCAGATGCTGCTTCAAATCGCGCATTGCAACCGCCATGCCGATGGTCTCCGGCGTGAACGGCCGGCCGGTTGGCCCAAGCACATGCGCGCCGAGCGCCACGGTGCGAGCGGCAAGCGGGATGTCGGCGGTGATCACGATGTCGTTGGGTTTTGCGTTCTCGACGATCCAATCGTCAGCGGCATCGGCGCTTTTAGAGACGACGACGTTGCGAATCATCGGATCGCGCGACGGACGCAGCCCGCCATTGGAGACGTAGGTGACGACCACGCCATGGCGCTCGGCGACCTTCTCGACCTCGGCTTTCACCGGGCAGGCGTCGGCGTCGACGTAGATGGCGGGTGCGGGCATTATCTCTCCAAAACGGACATGGGGCCGGCATGTTACCCGGCCCCATGCCAGAAATCTCGTACCGTCAGGCCGGCAGCGCGCCCGACTTCTTCGCCGTCCAGGTGGCTATGTAATCCATCAGGCCGGGATTGAGACAGTCATAGGGCTCGAGGCCCATCGACTTCAACTGGCCGCGGATGCCGTCCATGCGCTTGGGGTCGACACCGGATTCGATGATCGACGAAACGAAAGCGGTGAAGCCCGGCGGTGACCAGCCGTCTTCCTGGAAGCGCTCGGGATGGATGAAGGACAGACCCTTGAACGGATGGTCGCGCTCGACCGGTCCGTGCATGTGGACGCCGCAACCGGTGCAGGCATGGCGCTGGATCAACGCTGCCGGATCGACCACCTTCAGCTTGTCGGCATTCTCGGTGACGGTGACGTCGCCCGTGCCGGCGACCGCCACGACCGAGAACACCGCGCCGTCCGGTTTCCAGCATTTGGTGCAGCCGCAGGCGTGGTTGTGGGCGATCTGGCCCTTGACCGTCACCTTCACCGGCTTGCTGGTGCAGGCGCAGACCAGCGTGCCGCCGGCAAAGCTTGCGCTTTCCTTCGGCAGGCCATTGTCGATTTTCGGATGCAGTTTCTCAGGCATTGTCTTCCTCCCTTGTTGAACCTGTGCAACTTCAGTCGCTGGCCCTTCGGTCGGCGGCTTGTTCTTCCTCCGTTTGGTGTGCGATCGGACGCAAAACCGGGCGCCACTTTTGCTGATCGCATTTAGTAAACGACGACGCTCCTGATCGACTTGCCCTCATGCATGAGATCAAAACCCTTGTTAATGTCCTCCAGCTTCAGCAAATGGGTGATCATCGGGTCGATCTGGATCTTGCCGTCCATGTACCAGTCGACGATTTTCGGCACGTCGGTGCGGCCGCGAGCGCCGCCGAAGGCGGTGCCCATCCAGGTGCGGCCGGTGACCAGCTGGAACGGCCGGGTCGAAATCTCCTGGCCGGCGCCGGCCACGCCGATGACGACCGACTTGCCCCAGCCGCGATGCGAGGCTTCCAGCGCCTGGCGCATCACCTTGGTGTTGCCGGTGCAGTCGAATGTGTAGTCGGCGCCGCCGATCTGGTCGGCGCCGCGCTTGGTCAAGTTGACGAGGTGAGGAACGATGTCGCCGTCGATCTCCTTCGGGTTGACGAAATGCGTCATGCCGAAGCGCTCGCCCCATGCCTTCTTGTCGTTGTTGAGGTCGACACCGATGATCATGTCGGCGCCGGCGAGCTTCAGGCCCTGGATGACGTTGAGGCCGATGCCACCGAGACCAAAGACGACAGCAGTCGCGCCTTGCTCGACCTTCGCGGTGTTGATGACCGCGCCGATGCCGGTGGTGACGCCGCAGCCGATGTAGCAGATCTTGTCGAAGGGCGCGTCCGGGTTGACCTTGGCGACGGCGATCTCGGGCAAAACGGTGAAATTGGAGAAGGTCGAGCAGCCCATATAGTGGAAGATCTTGTCCTTGCCGATCGAGAAGCGCGAGGAGCCATCGGGCATCAAGCCTTGGCCCTGCGTGGCGCGGATGGCGGTGCACAAATTGGTCTTGCGCGACAGGCAGGATGGGCACTGCCGGCATTCCGGCGTGTAGAGCGGGATGACGTGGTCGCCCTTCTTGACCGAGGTGACGCCCTTGCCGACATCGACGACAACGCCAGCGCCTTCATGGCCGAGGATTGCCGGAAACAGGCCTTCGGGATCGGCGCCCGACAAAGTGAACTCGTCGGTGTGGCAAATGCCGGTCGCCTTGATCTCGACCAGCACCTCGCCTTCGCGCGGTCCGTCGAGGTCGACCTCCATGATTTCCAACGGCTTTCCGGCGGCGACAGCGACAGCGGCGCGGGTTTTCATCAGGCAATTCCTCCCAAGGCGATTGGTCTTCAGGCTTTCAGGGTTTTTATACTGTTTCAACCCGATTTGGCGACCAAATATGGCGCAAATCTTGGCCCAGTCGTCGGCGAGCCCAACCTTCGCCTCTCGGCACGGGCCTGGCGGGGAGGGAGTGTCTTGATGGGTGCGCTGCCGGCAATGCTTGAGCCCGGCTGCCGAAGCCCATAAGAAAGACGAAAGACCCGAGGAAACGCCTTCGATGTTCACGAAAATCCTGATCGCCAATCGCGGCGAGATTGCTTGCCGCGTCATCAAGACGGCGCGCAGGATGGGGATTGCCACCGTAGCGGTCTATTCCGACGCCGATCGCGACGCCGTGCATGTCGAAATGGCCGACGAAGCCGTGCATATCGGGCCATCGCCTGCCGCGCAAAGCTATCTTCTGCCTGAAAAGATCATCGCTGCCTGCAAGGAGACGGGCGCGCAGGCCGTGCATCCCGGCTACGGTTTTCTGTCGGAGCGGGCCGCCTTCTGCGAAGCGCTTGAGGCTGAGGGCATTGTCTTCATCGGTCCGAAACCCAAGGCTATCAAGGCGATGGGCGACAAGATCGAATCGAAGAAGTTCGCCAAGGCCGCTGAGGTGTCGACGGTTCCCGGCTGGCTTGGTGTCATCGAAAATGCCGACCATGCCGAAAAGATCGCCGGCGAGATCGGTTATCCCGTGATGATCAAGGCCTCGGCCGGCGGCGGCGGTAAAGGCATGCGCATTGCCTGGAGCCAGTCGGAAGTGCGCGACGGCTTCGACCGGGCGCGCTCGGAGGCGAAAAGCTCGTTCGGCGACGACCGAGTCTTCATCGAAAAGTTCGTCGTCGATCCGCGTCATATCGAAATCCAGGTGCTGGCCGACGCGCATGGCACCGCCCTCTATCTCGGCGAGCGCGAATGCTCGATCCAGCGCCGGAACCAGAAGGTTGCGGAAGAGGCGCCGTCGCCATTCCTCGATGCCAGGACGCGCAAGGCCATGGGCGAGCAGGCCGTGGCGCTGGCCAAGGCGGTCGACTACCAGAGCGCCGGCACCGTCGAGTTCATCGTCGATGCTGAAAAGAACTTCTATTTCCTTGAAATGAATACACGATTGCAGGTCGAGCATCCGGTGACGGAGCTTGTTACCGGCATCGACCTAGTCGAGCAGATGATCCGTGTCGCCGCCGGCGAGAAGCTGGCGATCGAGCAGAGCGACGTCAAGCTGAACGGCTGGGCGGTGGAAAGCCGGCTCTATGCCGAGGATCCCTATCGCAATTTCCTGCCCTCGATCGGCCGTTTGACGCGCTACCGGCCGCCAGAGGAGGGCACGTTCGGCGACATCGTCATCCGCAACGACACCGGCGTCACCGAAGGTTCCGAGATTTCGATGTTCTATGACCCGATGGTGGCAAAACTCTGCACATGGGCGCCGACACGGCTGGCGGCAATCGACGCCATGTCGGAAGCGCTGGACAGTTTCGTCGTCGACGGCATCGAGCACAACATTCCATTCCTGGCGGCGCTGATGCAGCATCCGCGCTGGCGCGAGGGGCGGATATCGACGGGCTTCATCGCCGAGGAATATCCTGACGGCTTCGCGCCGATCGTGCCCAATGGCGATGAAAAGGCAGTGCTGGCGGCGATCGCCACCGCGGTCGAGCTTCTGCGCCGCGACCGGCTCGACCGGCTGGGCGGGCGGCTGGCGCCGCATTCGGGCGCACTCAAGCGCGATTGGGTGGTGAAGCTCGGCGACGACTATCTCCAGGCTTCGATCATCGAGGGCATGATCTCCATTCCGATGGAAATCGATCTGTCGGTCGATGGCGGCAAAGCGCTGACGGTGGCGTCCGACTGGCGGCCGGGCGACCTCATCTGGCGCGGCACTGTCGGTGCCCGCAAGGTCACGGCGCAGATCAGGCCGGCGCCGAACGGCCTGCGCATTGCCTGGAAAGGCATGTCGGTGAGGGCACGCGCCATGCTGCCGCGCACGGCTGAACTGGAAAGGCTGATGCCGGAGAAGGTGGCGCCGGACACGTCCAAGATGCTGCTTTGCCCGATGCCGGGCCTGGTCGTGTCGATCGCGGTTGCCGAGGGGCAGGAGGTCAAGGCCGGCGAGACGCTGGCCGTGGTCGAGGCGATGAAGATGGAAAACGTGCTGCGCGCCGACCGCGATCTTGTCGTGTCGAAGCTCAACGCCAAGCCGGGTGACAGCCTGGCTGTGGATGCGGTGATCATGGAGTTCGCCTAGAGATTGTTTGGAAATTCTACTCCGGCGGCCATCTGAAGGCGGTTTCTGCGCTTCCCGTGCTCACGGACCAATGGCCGCTGCGCTCCGGTTCTCGAAACCACCATCATATGACTCGCCAGAGCGAATTTCAGAAACAATCTCTGAGCCGTGCGGCTGGGTACGGAAGCCTGTGGTCGGTGGTCATTTGTGCTGGACTGGCATCGCCCGGTCCGGGACAATACATCTCCATCGACTCAAAGCCCTTCGAGCAATTTGAAACATCATGGCGGATGACAAACTTCCACGCGATCCCCTGAGGCGCGAAGCAGCGCTCGCTGCTGCGCGCCCGGAGGCGCCGGCGCGGCCGTTCATCCATCTGCGCGTGCATTCGGCGTATTCGCTGCTCGAGGGCGCCTTGCAGGTCGCCGCCGTTGTCGGTCATGCCGTCAAGGACGAGTGCCCGGCAATCGCAGTCACCGACACAAACAATCTGTTCGGCGCGCTGGAATTTGCCCAGAAGGCGGTGAAGGAAGGCATCCAGCCGATTATCGGTTGCCAGATCGATCTCGCCTTTTCCGGCGAGACCAGCGACGCGCAGCGCGACCGCCGCCGCCATGGTCCGGAGATGCACGCCGTGGTGCTGCTCGCCGCCACCGAGGTTGGCTATAGCAACCTCGTCAGGCTGGTCAGCCAGGTCTATCTGGAGACGCCGCCGGGCGAGCCCGTGCATCTGACGTCAGCAATGCTGGAAGGCCATTGCGATGGCCTGATCTGCCTCAGCGGCGGGCCGCGCGGCCCGATCGGCCGGGCGCTGAAGGAGGATCGCCGAGATCTTGCCGAGACGCGGCTTCTGGCACTCAAGGCGCTGTTCGGCGACCGGCTCTATGTCGAGCTGGACCGTGTTTCCGGTTATGACCGCGCTATCGAGAAATCATCGGTCGACCTTGCCTATATCCATGATCTGCCGCTGGTCGCCACGAATGAGGCGTTCTTCGCCGCCCGCGACGACTATGACGCGCATGATGCTCTGATCGCCATTGCCGAGGGTTCGGTGGTTGCCGCCGACAACCGTCGCCGGCTGACTTCGGACAATTTCCTGCGCAGCCAGGCGGATATGGCGCGGCTGTTCGCCGACCTGCCGGAAGCGATCGACAACACCGTCGAGATCGCGCTGCGCTGTTCCTATTATCCCAAGACCCGCAATCCGATCCTGCCACGCTTTACCGGCGGCGATGTCGCCGACAATGAGGTGGCGCTGAAAGCGGAGGCCGATGAGCTACGCCGGCAGGCGCATGAGGGGCTGGAGGCGCGGCTGGCTGCGCATGGGCCCACTTCCGGCTACACGGTCGAACAATACCGCGAGCGGCTCGATTTCGAACTCTCCATCATCGAGAAGATGAAGTTTCCCGGCTATTTCCTGATCGTCGCCGACTTCATCAAATGGGCCAAGGCGCAAGGCATTCCGGTCGGGCCGGGCCGTGGTTCGGGCGCCGGATCGCTGGTCGCTTATTCCACGACCATCACCGACATCGATCCGCTGCGCTTCTCGCTGCTGTTCGAGCGCTTCCTCAACCCCGACCGCGTGTCGATGCCCGACTTCGACATCGACTTCTGCCAGGACCGGCGCGAAGAGGTCATCCGCTACGTCCAGCAGAAATATGGCCGCGACCAGGTTGGGCAGATCATCACCTTCGGTACGCTGCAGGCGCGCGCGGTGCTGCGCGACGTCGGCCGCGTGCTGCAAATGCCTTACGGCCAAGTCGACAAGCTCTCCAAAATGGTGCCGCAGAACCCCGCCAATCCGGTCAAGCTGGCGGATGCCATCGCCAACGAGCCGCGCTTTGCCGAGGAGGCGGAGAAGGAGCCAATCGTGCAGACGCTGCTCGATATGGCGCAAAAGCTGGAAGGGCTCTACCGCCACGCTTCGACGCACGCCGCCGGCATCGTCATCGGCGACCGGCCCTTGTCGGAACTGGTGCCGATGTACCGCGATCCGCGCTCCGACATGCCGGTCACCCAGTTCAACATGAAATATGTCGAGCAGGCCGGGCTGGTAAAATTCGACTTCCTCGGCCTGAAGACGCTGACGGTGCTGGAGACGGCGGTGAAGCTGATCCGCCGGCGCGGCATCGAGATCGATCTGGCGACGATCCCGCTCGACGATCCTGAAACCTACGCCATGCTGTCGCGCGGCGAAGTGGTCGGTGTGTTCCAGGTGGAAAGTGCCGGCATGCGCAAGGCGCTGATCGGCATGCGGCCCGACTGCATCGAGGACATCATCGCGCTGGTGGCGCTCTACCGTCCCGGCCCGATGGAGAACATCCCGACCTACAATGCCAGAAAACATGGCGAGGAGGAGATGGCCTCGATCCATCCCAAAATCGACCATCTGGTGAAGGAGACGCAAGGCGTCATCGTCTACCAGGAACAGGTGATGCAGATCGCGCAGGAACTGTCGGGCTATTCGCTCGGCGAAGCCGATCTGCTGCGTCGCGCGATGGGCAAGAAGATCCGCGCCGAAATGGACAAGCAGCGCGAGCGTTTCGTCACCGGTGCGGTCGAACGCGGCGTCGGCAAGCCGCAGGCCGACTTCATCTTCGACCTTCTGGCCAAGTTCGCCGACTACGGCTTCAACAAATCGCACGCGGCCGCCTACGCCGTCGTGTCCTACCAGACCGCCTATCTCAAGGCGCATTACCCCGTCGAGTTCCTGGCGGCGTCGATGACGCTCGACATGGGCAATACCGACAAACTCGCCGATTTCCGCCAGGATGCGCTGCGTCTCGGCATCGAGGTGGTGGCGCCGTCAGTGATGACCAGCTTCCGCAATTTCGAGGTCGGCGAGAACCGCATTTACTATTCGCTGGCGGCCCTCAAGGGCGTCGGCGACGCTGCGGTCGAGCACATCGTCGCCATGCGCGGCGAAAAGCCGTTCAAGAATCTCGCCGATTTCTGTGAAAGGGTCGATCCCAAGATCGTCGGCAAGCGCGTCTTCGAAAGCCTGATCATGGCCGGCGCGCTCGACTGCTTCGGCCACGACCGCGCCCAGATGATGGCCGGCGTCGAACGGATGATGGGGCTGGCTTCGCTGGCGCAGCAGAATGCCATTTCGGGCCAGCACGACATTTTCGGCGCGTCGCTCGGCGCGCAGCAGCAGGCGCTCAATTTGCCGCAGACCGATCCTTGGCTTGCCGCCGACCGGCTGCACCGTGAATTCCAGGTCGTCGGCTTCTATCTCTCGGCGCATCCGCTCGACGAGTACAAGGCGGCCCTGCAGAAGATGCGCGTGCAAAACTGGGGCGAGTTCTCGGCTGCGGTCAAACGCGGTGCCGCCGCGGGCCGGCTCGCCGGCACCGTCACCACCAAGCAGGAGCGCAAGACCCGAACCGGCAATAAGATGGGCGTCATCGCCTTTTCCGACACATCTGGCCAATATGAAGCCGTGCTGTTTTCGGAAGGGTTGGCGCAGTATCGCGATCTGCTCGAGCCCGGACGTTCGGTGGTGATCACCGTTTCGGCCGAGGATAGGCCCGAAGGGGTCAATCTGCGCATCCAGACGGTGCAGTCGCTGGAGGATGAGGCCAGCCGTATCCAGAAGGCGCTGCGCATCTTCGTGCGCGATGCGGCTCCGATCGGCATGCTGGCCGGCCAACTGGCGGTAAAGGGCGAGGGCCAGGTCAGCTTCGTGCTGATCAAGGAAGCCGGGCAAGGTGAGATCGAGATCGAATTGCCCAATCGCTACCGCATCTCGCCGCAGATCGCGTCTGCGATGCGCGCGGTGCCGGGTGTGGTGGAAGTCGAGCTCGTCTAGGCTGCGCTGATATACACGGCAGTCGCATCGACGTCGGCCAGTGCATGACGGCCTAAAGATGCTCTGGGCCTGACATTGCAGCCGATAGGGCCAGCGTGCGGGGCGTGGTTGAACTGACCTTCCTTTGAACCACATGCGTAGAGCAGAAACGTCACAGGAACGCACAATCATGCCCAGCCGCGAACGCGTCGAAGCCTTCCTCAAGGCGGTGGTCGAAGGCAGCCATGTCAAGGCGATCGCCGACTTCTACCATGACGATGCCACCATGCAGGAAAATCTTGGCGTCCCGCGGCGGGGCAAGGAAACACTGATGGCGCATGAACAGGCAGCACTCGACCGGATCGAGAAGATGCACACCCATCCTGTCCAGACATTCCTGGTCGATGGCGACAATGTCGCCATCCGCTGGACCTTCGACCGTGTCGACAAGGCCGGCACCGTGCGCCGGCTGGAAGAGGTGGCCCTGCAGCGCTGGCGTGGTGACCGGATTGCGGAGGAGCGGTTCGTCTACGACACCGCCTCGGCCTGGCGCCTCGTCGGGCCGGACGGCAAGGTGGTGGAGGGCTGACGATTACCGGGGCCACTAGATGATGATGAGATTTGGTTGAAATCTCATCATGATCTAACCCTTTGTTGGAGCATGATCTTTTCCGCAAACCGGCACCCACTTTTTGGTATCATGCTCTAGACGACCCCGGCTGGGACCGTTACGCACTTGGTGATGAAAGCAGCCGAGAAGGACGGATTGCAGCAAAGCTCAGCGATGGCGCGGCTGCGTGACAGGCTGCGCAAGCTCTATCACGGACGCACGCCGGCGGCGTTCCGGTTTCAACTGGTGGCGGTCATCATCGACCTCGCCATCATCGCCTTCTTCGTTGCCACGCCGGTGCTCCAGGACAAGCCGTCATTCCTGTGGCTCGACTATACCGTCGCGGCGCTGGTCGCCGCCGACCTGATTGCCCGGCTGTTAGCCTCCAACGACATGCTGCGGCTGATGAAACAGCCGACATCCTGGGTCGATGTCTTCATCCTTTTGACGCTGCTGATGCCGACGGCGTTGGCAAATCTGGCGTTCCTGCGCATCCTGCGGCTATGGTCGCTGTCGCGCAGCGGGTCGCTGTGGCGGCATTTCGAAATGCGTGGCTTAAGGCCCTGGCGCGAGGCGAGCCACGCGGTCATCAACCTGTTGACGTTCCTGTTCGTCATCACCGGCTTCGTCTACACCTTCTTCTTCCGCACCGGCGCCGGCCTCGAAAACTACATTGATGCGCTGTATTTCACCGTTGCCACGGTGACGACGACCGGTTTCGGCGACATCGTGCTGCCGGGGATCGCCGGCAAGCTGACCGCGATCGCCACCATGATCATCGGCATCTCGCTGTTCGTCAGACTGGCGACGGCGATTTTTCGACCCGCCAAAGTGTTCTTTCCCTGTCCGCAGTGCGGACTGCAACGGCACGAGCCGGACGCCGTGCACTGCAAGGCCTGCGGGCATCTTCTCAACATACCAGATGAGGGGAATTGACCGACCGCTACGAGGCCGCGACCTCGGCCGGCTGCGGGGCCTTGCGCTGCAGGTTGAGCAGGTTGCCCATCAGGATCAGCAGGGCGCCGCCGGCTGTAAAGATGTCGATCTGTTCGCTGTAGAGCAGCCAGCCGATCAGCGCCGACAGCGGCACGCGCAGGAAATCCATCGGTGAAATCACCGTAGCGTCGGCATAGGTGAGGGCGCGCGCCATGCAGAAATGCGACGACATGCCGGTGAAGGCAATCAGCAGGATCCATGGCCAGAGTTCGAGCGGTGGGTTGCGCCATTCGTAAAGCGCCGGGATCAGGCCGACCACCGACTGGATGATCAGCATCCAGAAGATGATGCGCACGACGCTGTCCGTGCGGGTCAGCGACTTGACCAACACCACCGATACGCCAAAGCACACGGCCGCGCCGAGAACGACGAGGTGACCCGGATCCATGGAGCCGACGCCGGGGCGAACGATGACCACCACGCCGATCAGGCCAAGCACGACCGCCGCAATTTTTGGGCGGGAGAGCCTTTCGCCAAGAAAGGTCACCGCCAGGATCGCGGTCCAGATCGGCGTGGTGAATTCGATCGATATGAGCACCGCAAGCGGGATCAGCGTCAGCGCATAGAGCCATGCGGCCTGGCCCGTATAGTGGATGACATTGCGAGCGATATGGGCCAACGGGCGCTGCGTGCGCATTGCAGCGAATCCGCCGCTCATCATCACCAGCGGCAACAGGATGAAGAAGCCGATCACCGAGCGCAGTTCCAGCACCTGGAAGACGTTGAGCTCGGCGGTGGTTGCGCGGCCGGCGACTGACATCGCCAGAAACGAGGCGATCGACAGCGCCATCCAGAACGCGGCTTTGGGGATCGATGGGGAAGGTGCCATAGGCGCTATGTCGCAAGCCGGGACTTCTATCGCAACCGTTAGGCGACGCATTCGACTGGGCCAGACCCGTTGCAGCCATGCTGGAAGTGGAACCTGACGCAACGGCAGGCGTTGGTTCCCGGTATTGGCCAATTGCTGGACGCATCGTTTCTTCAACATCAACGGGGGAGAGATTCCGATGAAATCATTCGCGCGGTTTCTGCTAGCCGGCTGCCTGCTAACTGCAAGCGCCACGGCCGATGCCGACGAGGCGAATTTTCTCAGCTCCTTGCAAGGGAATTTCTCCGGCAAGGGGACAGTCAAGGTCACCACCGACGCACCGACGGTGAATGTGTCCTGCACCTTCAATTCCGACGCGACCTCGAGTTCATTGTCGCTTGACGGCAATTGCCGTGGTCTTGTCGTGGTGACGCGCGCCATCAGCGCCAATCTGAAGGCCCGCGGGGCGAAGTATACTGGCGTCTATGTCGGGTCGCGCACCGGGCCGGCACAGCTCGCCGGCAGCCGTTCCGGGAACGCGATCAGTCTCGGCATTCGCTGGGCGGCGGAGGTCAATGGCGATCGCAAGGCGCGGTTGACGGTGGAGAAAACCAGCGGCGACGGAATGCGGTTGACCGTTACCGACGTCGATCCGAAAACCGGCAAGAACGTGGTGACGAGCCGCATCGATCTCAAGCGTATCTAAGCCGTCTCACTCCTCGATCGGCTCCGGCGGGTTGGCGTTGCGGCCTTTACCGAAGGTGTAGCCGGTTTCCACCGCCTTCTTGCCGAACTTGTCGCGCAGCGTATCGATGGCGCTTTCGGCCATGGCGCGCTTGCGCGAGCCGACGTCGACGAGATCGGGCGGATCGGCCTTCTCGTCATCCGAGAGATCGCTGACACCGATGCCGAGCAGCCGGTACTTTGTCCCGTCCGCCTCCTTGCGCAACAGCTCGAGCCCGGTCTGGAAAATGCGGTCGGCCAGCCGGGTCGGGTCGCCGAGCTGGCGGTTGCGGGTACGCAGCTTGAAATCCTGCGTCTTCAGCTTCAGCACCACGGTGCGCCCGGCAATGCCTGACTTCTTCAGCCGCGCCGAGACCTTTTCCGACAATCCCCTCAGCACTGGAACCAGTTCGCCCATTTCAGCTATGTCGGTGTCGAAAGTGGTTTCGGCCGACACACTTTTCGCATCCTGGTCGGGATCGACACGGCGGTCGTCCTGGCCGCGCGAGAGATGGTAGAGCCGGGTGCCCATCACGCCATAGCGGCGCATAAGATCGGCGCGCTCCATGCGCTGCAACTGGGCGATGCTGCGGATGCCGTCGCGTTCGAGCGTTGCGGCAAAAGCCTTGCCGACGCCCCAGATCAACGTCACTGGCTGTTCGGCCAGGAAACCCAGCGCCTCGGCTTCGCCGATCACCGAAAAGCCGCGCGGCTTGCGGAAATCGGAGGCAACCTTGGCCAGGAACTTGCAGTAGGAAAGGCCGGCCGAAACGGTGATGCCGATTTCCTTTTCGACGGTCTGCGCAAAGCGCGCCAGCACCACCGCCGGCGGCATGCCGTGCAGGCGCTCGGTGCCGGCAAGGTCGAGAAACGCCTCATCGATGGAGAGCGGTTCGACCAGCGGCGTGAGCGCCTGCATCAAGGCGCGGACATCGCGGCCGACGCGGACGTATTTCTCCATATTGGGCGGGATGACGACCGCTTCCGGACAGGCTTCGAGCGCCTTGAACATCGGCATTGCCGAGCGCACCCCCTGGATGCGGGCGATGTAGCAGGCGGTGGAAACGACGCCGCGCTTGCCGCCGCCGATGATCAGCGGCTTGTCCTTCAGCGCCGGATTGTCGCGCTTTTCGATCGCCGCATAGAAGGCGTCGCAATCGATATGCGCCAGATGCAGCTGGTAGAGCTCGGGATGGCGGGTGAGTCGAGGGCTGCCGCAACGCTCACAGCGCCTGGTATCGCTGCGCTGAAAGGTCAGGCAGTCGCGGCAAAAACCGTGCTCGGGATTGTTGACAGGGGCCGCCATCGCTGCGAACATAAAGAGAACAGATGCAATGGTACGTCAGGACGGAAGCCGCCACAAGCGGTTAGCCGGGAGAGAACTCATGAGCACCACCATAGCGCCGCTGGCGCCTGACCTATGGGCGGATTTCGAGGATCTTTTCGGCAAGCAGGGCGCCTGTTACGGCTGCTGGTGCACGCATTTCCGGATGGCGCCGGCGGTCCGACGGGCCAGCGACAAGCAGCGCAACAAGGATCATATCAAGGCGCGTATCGAGGCCGGGCCGCCGCCGGGGCTTTTGGCCTTCGAGGACGGCCAGGCGGTCGGCTGGATGCAGATCGGTCCACGCGCCGACGTGCCCGAATGGAACAATCGGGGCCGGGGCTCGGCGCCGGTCGATCCAACCGACGCCGTAGATCCCGGCGTCTGGGCCATCTCCTGCTTCTTCATCCGCGCCAGCGCGCGCGGCCGGGGCGTCAGCCACCGCCTGGTCGAGGGCGGCATCGCTTTTGCCCGCCAGAACAAGGCGCGGCTGGTCGAGGCGTGTCCGATCGACGTGTCGCGCGATTCGCGTTCGATCGGGCTGTTCGTCGGCTCGTCGCGTGTGTTTGAAAAGGCCGGCTTCGAGCGGCTTGTCGAACGCAAGGCCGGACGGCCGCTGATGCGGCTGGTGTTGTAGTCAATTACCCGTCGGCGTTTGTTGATGTCCTGTGGAAGCTGTAGGTTGGTGTCATAGCAGACGAACGAAGCGTTCCTTTTTGGTCAAATGGAGAATTTTGTGAACCGTGTCTTGCCGCTTGCTTTCCTTCTCGCCCTCAGCGCTCCTGCCTTTGGCCAGGCTGTCGATGCCCAAGGTGCCAAGCAACTTTCCGATGAGCTCTCTCGCTATGTCGGCAAACAGGCGCTCAATGAAGGCATTTTGAAGATCTCAGCCGAGGAGGGTGCCTACAAGATCACCTTCGATGTGAAGGCGCTTGTGGCGAAGATGCCGAAGCAGGATCTGAAGCGGTTCGATTTCCCGCCCGTCACGCTGCGGGTCAAACCGCGCAGCGACGGAGGCTGGGATGTCGCCTCGGATTTCTCTACGACTGGGTCCATCGAGGTAAATGGCCCAAATGGCCTGAACACCGGGCAAATCGTTGTCAAGGATGGCAAGTTCACGGGCGTCTATGACCCGGAACTGGCGGCATTTACCAGCGGCACCAGTTCGATTGCGGGCATGACGATGACGTCGCGCCAAGTCAGTCAATTGACCGATTTGAGCGTGGGGCTGGGCTCTTCCAAAATTGACGCCAGGAAGTCGGCCAACGGCGGCGTCGATCTTAATTTCACACAGGCGATGGCGGACTTCGTCGAAACGGTCAAAATCGATGACCGGTCAATCGCAGCGCTCCGGGCACCGGAGCTCGCTGTGAACGTGACCGCTAAGGCCATTCAGACCAAGCCGCTTCTGGATCTTTTGGCGTTCGCCGTCGCCCATGAGGACGAGGCCCGGCTGAAGGCCGATCAAGCAGAGTTCAAAACGCTTCTGCTCGGTGCGCTGCCGCTATGGGAACGGATCGATGGGACCTACGCATTCAAAAACCTTGCCATTGAAACATATGCCGGCAATTTCGGCGCGGCGCAGCTGAACACCGTTGTCGGCATGGACGGCATCAGCAAGGACGGCAAGATCAGCTACGCATTCAAGGTTTCCGGCCTGACAATACCGCAGCAGATGCTGCCCAGTTGGACCGTTGCGTTGCTGCCGACGGATCTCGACCTGAATTTCGGCGGCGCCAACATCGATCTCGACAGTATGGCCAGGAAAACCATCGACACCCTCGATTTCAGCAAGGATCCACCGCTGCCGCCAGATTTCGGCGACGAGATTTCCGCCAATTTCCTGGCCAAGATACCAAAATTCGTTCTCGGGCACAGCACGGTGAAGAACGGCGACATCGAGGTCGCCATGGAGGGCGAAATGACGTTCCCCGGCAAGAAGCCGGATGCGAGCGTGACCGTCAACGTAACCGGCTACGACAAGATCGTTGAAACCTTGCAGGCGGCGGCTAAATCTGACCCGGAGGCCTCGCAGGCTTTCACAGGGGCGCTTGCGATTAAGGGATTCGCCAAGACGCTGCCGGACGGCCGTATCGAATGGGTGATCAACGCCAGGCATGATGGGTCGGTGACGGTCAACGGCGCGATGCTGAAGGGGCCTGATCCGGTCGGGGAAGACAACGCCGATCCGGATGCGATCCCTGGGACAGCAACGAAGCCTTGAGCACTGACCTCGGGGGCGGCTAACTCAGAGTCCCAGCGCGCTAGCAATCTTTGGCGCGGCCTCGTGCCAGTCCTCGACGGAGATGATGTCGTCCGGCACCGGCGGCAGGAAGGCGCGCAGCGAATTGTCGGCCATCAGGTGGAAGAGATGGGCGTCGGCAACCGAGTTGCGTGCCGAGATGAGGTTGGCGGGCTGGTCGTCGACAAAGGCTACCGGCCGGCCTCTGCTACCACGCAATTTGGCCACCGCTGGTCCCTTGGCCATTTCGGTGGTCAATAGCGGATAGGGCAGACCGAGCGCATCGAGATGGGCGCGGCGGGCGGCGCGATGCCGGTGCGGCATGGCGGTCAAAAGGACGATCTCGACGCGGTCGCTGAGGCTGGCAAGCGCTTGTTCGGCACCGTCGGTAACGCTCTGCCAGTCGGCCTGCGTATCGAAGAAATCTCCGAGAAGTGCCGTCACCTCCGGCTGTTCGATCAGCCGGCCGCTCGCCGTTTCGGCAATGTTGCCGGTGAGGCGGAAGGAGGCCAGCGTCAGGCCGAAGCCGCGCGATTTCAGGAAATGCGGAAACGGCCGGATGAATTCGAGCACAACATCGTCGACATCGAGGATCAGCAGAGGCCGGTCGTCGGCTGCAAGTTCGGCGATCTGGCGTGCCGTCTCGGGATCGTCGCTCATATCGAATGCTCATGGTCGTCGCCGCCAAGAGGCAGCGCGCGCAACGCCTTGCCGACTGAGGCCGGCGGAGTGTCGGTTTCCTCAGCAAAGCGCAGCAAGGTCGGCTCGTGGGCGAGGATGAACTGCAGCACGCCGGCAAGGAATCCCGGTTCGGCCGCGGCGCGGCGGATGGCGGACGCCTCGATGCCGGTGATGGCCAGGAAGCGCGGCAGGAGTTCGGGGTCGGCGGCGACGAAGCCCAGTGCCTTCACGGCAATGGTTTCCGCTTCCTCGCGCATTGACGCTGCGTTTGCCATCACTACTTTCTCGTTGCGGAAATGAGTCTCTTTTCCGCAGTAATCGCAAGCGTCGCCTGCGGCAAGCCACAGCCCCGATCCAATGTGGTTTTCGAGGTGGAATCCGAATGGCTTTTGCCGCTTCGGGTTTGCATTTCGTCAATCATATTGCCTTAAGAGTGAGCGAGGGTTTGGTGTGCTTCGACAAAGGCGCATAGCGGCAGGGCTTCGGGCAGAAGCCTGGCCGGGACGGGAAATCGATGCCTAAGAAGGTCATGATCGTCGAGGACAACGAGCTCAATATGAAGCTCTTTCGCGACCTCATCGAAGCCAGCGGTTATGAAACGGTGCGCACGCGCAACGGGCTCGAGGCGCTCGATCTGGCGCGCCAGCACAGGCCCGACCTGATCCTGATGGACATCCAGCTGCCCGAAGTGTCGGGGCTGGAAGTGACGAAATGGCTGAAGGAGGACGACGACCTCCATTCCATTCCGGTCATCGCCGTCACCGCCTTCGCCATGAAGGGCGACGAGGAACGCATTCGCCAGGGCGGTTGCGAGGCCTACATCTCCAAGCCGATCTCGGTGCCGCGTTTCATCGAGACCATCAAATCCTATCTCGGTGATGCCTGATGCCTTCAGCCGGAGCCTTGTGACATGACCGCGCGGATCCTCGTCGTCGACGACATCCCTGCCAATGTCAAACTTCTCGAGGTTCGGCTGCTGGCCGAATATTTCGAGGTGTTGACGGCCTCCAACGGGCCGGACGCGATCGAGGCCTGCGAAAACGGCAAGGTCGATGTCGTGCTGCTCGACGTGATGATGCCCGGCATGGACGGGTTCGAGGTCTGCAAGCGGCTGAAAAGCGATCCGGCGACCGCGCATATACCGGTGGTCATGGTGACCGCGCTGGGCCATGTTGCCGACCGGGTGCGCGGCCTCGAGGCAGGCGCCGACGACTTTCTCACCAAGCCGGTCAACGATCTGCAACTGATGACGCGGGTGAAGAGCCTGGTCAGGCTGAAGTCGCTGACCGACGAGCTGCGGCTGCGCGCATCGACCACCCGCAACATCGGCATCGAGGCGCTGTTGAGCCGCAGCTTCGCGTCGGAGGACGCCACGCCGAAGGTGCTGTTGATCGACGAGCGCAAATCGTCGGTTGAGCGCATCCAGAAAATGCTGCGCGGCAGCGCCGAGCTCGACATTGCCACCGATCCGCATGCCGGCTTCTTCCAGGCCGCCGAGGCGCCCTATGAGTGCGTGCTGATCTCGACCGGTTTTACCGATTTCGATCCGCTGCGGTTGTGTTCGCAATTGCGTTCGCTCGACCGCACCCGCTTCCTGCCGATCATCCTGATTGCCGACGAAGGCGAGGAGGGCCGCATCATCAGAGGCCTCGAACTCGGCATCAACGACTATCTGATGCGGCCGATCGACCAGCAGGAGCTGACGGCGCGGCTGCGTACCCAGGTGCGGCGCAAGCGCTATAACGATCAGCTGCGCGCCAGCGTCGCCCAGACCATCGAGATGGCGGTGACCGACGCATTGACCGGGCTGCACAACCGCCGCTACCTCGACAGTCATCTGCAGACGCTGTTCGACCGCGCCGTGGCGCGGCGGCGGCCTCTGTCGGTGATGATCACCGATCTCGACCGCTTCAAGACCGTAAATGACTCGCATGGCCATGATGGCGGCGACGATGTGCTGCGCGAGTTCGCAAGGCGGCTGCGCAAGAACGTCAGGGGCATCGACCTTGCCTGCCGCTTCGGCGGCGAGGAATTCGTCGTTGTGATGCCGGACACGGACGGCGCGGTGGCGGAGAAGGTTGCCGAGCGCATTCGCGCCGAAATCGCCCAGCTGCCGTTTGCCATCGGCCCTGAAGGCAAGGCGATCGAAGTCACGGTCAGCGTCGGCGTGTCATCGGTTCTGAAGGGCGCGGACACGGTCGCGGCGTTGATGAAACGTGCCGACGTGGCGCTCTACGAAGCCAAAAGTGGCGGCCGCAACCGGGTCGTCGCCAAGGCAGCGTAGGCTAGATCACCGATTATGCAGTCAATCGGACAGGGTTAGGAATTTACCTTAATCCAAGCGATTCGGCAGGCTTGGTTAAGAAACTATTGATTTTCAAACATTGTTGCGCAAATGTGCGGTGCAAGAACAAGGGCGATGCGGGCACGAGGGTAGACAGCCGCATCGCTTCGCCGAATACCCCATGATGCTCAGGTCCGCCGCATCTCCTGGGTCCGTGGGGTCGGCCGGCCGGCGCTGGCACATAGTGGCCTCCTCGTACCGCTGCCATACGCCGACCGGCCCCCTTTTTTGCCAAAAAATGAGATGAGCACTTCGCGCCAAACAGCGGAGGGTTCTGGCTTTCGGGGCCTTGAATCAAAAACGCCGCCCGAAGGGGCGGCGCTTTTGACAGAGCGTATGAAAACCAGATTACTTGATCTTGGTTTCCTTGAACTCGACATGCTTCTTGGCGACCGGGTCGTATTTGCGGAACGACAGCTTGTCGGTCTTGGTACGGCTGTTCTTGCTGGTCACGTAGAAGAAACCGGTGTCGGCGGTCGACAGAAGCTTGATCTTGATGTTTGCGGCTTTGGCCATTGTATCAGTCCGTTATGTTCGTGGGGTTCTGGCCGCTGGAGCGGGGGAAAACACCCGGACGCGGGAAACTTGGCGCGACACATAAAGAACGTGCCCGGAAAGTCAAGCCCGACGCCTTGCCTCTGTCGTAAGCACATGAGTTGTCCGGATTAGGTAGCACGTGAGTTGTCCGGTTTTATCATCGGCGCGATGGAGGCTGAGGACGAGACGGACAGCATGGCTATGGGCCGGCGAATGCCGGGACGCAGCGAAGCGGCGGGTTGGGCAGGGTGGATTGTCACCCCCGCCCAATTCTTCGCAGGCTCAGGGCGTTCGAATCTCGAAAAACCAAGCAATTGGCTTTTCGTCCGCTACGGACCGCTTCTCACCTCACAACGGGAGAAGGTAAGGCCGGTGCTTCCCCTCAGCGGGGCCGGATTTCTAGGCTTCTTCCTTAACTGGAAGCGCTTTCTTCCAGTCCCCGGTGGTGTTCCACCAGCGATTCGGATTGGCGCGGTCGTCCAGGCCCTTGGAGCGGCTGGCGAGGATTGGCTGGATGCGGATCACCGGCTCCTGGTAGGAATGCGCCTGGAAAATCGCCTCGACGACGCGGGCGGCGAGCGCCTGGTCGTCGGGCAACTCGAACGAGACCTCGACGGTGCCGGGGCGGCGGCGCAGTTCGGTTTCGACGCCGGCGGCTGCACCTTCCAGCGGTCGGTAGCGTTCGATGCCGTGCGCGGTTTGATAGGCGTTGCGGTCGTATTTGCCCATTGCCAGCGGCGCGATCGCGACCACGGCGTCCATGATGCGGTCGACATCGGCTGCCGGGGCCTGGAAGCTGACAAGCAGCAGAAGCGTCATGCGCAGAGATGTGGTTTCAAAGCCGCTGTCGATCATCGCCGTATCCTCAAACTCGGGTTTTTTGGGACACCCTTTTAGCTGAGGTCTCCTGACACGGTTCTGTCAGCAGCGGCGACATCCCGTCAGGATTGCGCAGGCTGGCGACGGACAGGCTACCAGATATTGCGGACCAGCCTGGCGCTGACCAAGGCGATATAGGCGGCAAAGAACAGGCCGAGCGACCAGCCGAAGCCGGAGGGCCCGAAGGCATCCATGCCGATGCCGATCGCCTGCGGGCCAAGCACCATGCCGACGCCGTAGCAGAGCACGAAGGCGGCATTGGCCGAGGCCAGTTCATGGCCGGAGAGCTGCGAGCCCAGATGGGCAAGGCCGATCGTGTACATGGCGGCCACCACGCCGCCCCAGACGAACAGAAGCGCCGCCATCAGGTGCCAATTGCCGGCGAAGAACGGCATGAAGATGGTGCCGGCAAGTCCGACCGTGGCACAGGCCAAAAGCAGATAGCGGCGGTCTGAGACGCGGTCGCTGATCATGCCGATAGGGATCTGCAACAGCACGTTGCCGAGGCCGATCATGGTGAGCAGGAGGGCTGCATCCGCCTCGGAATAGCCGATGCGGTTGCCATAGACGGGGAACAGCGCAAAGCCGCCGGTCTCGACGGCGCCGAACACCAGCACGGCGGCGGTCGCTGTCGGCACCAGCCAGATGTAGCGCAGGAAGTTGCTGGTTTCGCCGTCAACCACGATTGTGGGACTTTCATTCCGTGCGGCCAGCACCGGGATTGCGGCCAGCGCGACCAGGACGATGATGACGCCAAACGGCAAGAAGCCGGTGCTGCCGATATGGGCGAAGATCCATGGCCCGGCGGCGAAGCCGAGCGACAGCACTGTGGCGTAGATGCCGAGCACCAGGCCGCGCCGGCGCGGCGGCGCCGAGGTGCTGATCCAGAATTCCGACAGGATGAACAGCACCGTCAGCGCGATGTGCAGCACGACGCGTAGTGGGAACCACATCCAGAAGTCCGGCGCGAAGTGGAAGCCGACAAAGGCGAGCGCGCCGGCGGCGATCATGGCGATCATCGTCCAGGCGACGCCGAAGCGCATCGCCAGCGGCGTGGCCAGCGGGGCGCCGGCGATCGAGGCGAGGCCGGCGACCGCGGTGTTGAGGCCGATCATCGATGCCGAGTGGCCGCGGC
Organism: Mesorhizobium sp. M0862; assembly: GCF_040319795.1. Lineage (NCBI taxonomy): Bacteria > Pseudomonadati > Pseudomonadota > Alphaproteobacteria > Hyphomicrobiales > Phyllobacteriaceae > Mesorhizobium > Mesorhizobium sp. M0862. The sequence goes on along the minus strand of NZ_JAMYOJ010000008.1, from coordinate 213,582 downwards.
TCTCGAGAATAACGCTGAGCAGCGGCATGCCGAGGCCTATGGCGATGCCCACGACGCTGATCGACGAGATCGCGGCGATCATAGGTAGCCAATGTACGCGCTCGTCGCCCTCTTGCTGGGTATCGACCGTCATGTGATGCCTGAATACTCTGTTTGTTTGATATTGCGTAATTCCGGACGGAAAACCGCGTCACACTTTTCCTGGAATTGCTCTAAAGAATTTCGCGAACGAAGCGGTTGCGGAAAAGCCGGTAGAACGGCACGGACCCACCGGGTCGCAGGCGCGGATCGTCGGCAAGCCGCGTCTCCAGCTCCTGCAAGATCGTTCGGGTGATGTCGGGGATATCGGCCTCTCTGGCCTTGGCAAGCGGCAGCCAGACCAGTTCTTCCAGCTCATTGGTCGGGCCGCCACCCGGCAGTTCCACGGCGACATCGCTGCGCCAGGCGCTGAAGAAGCGGGTGTCGAAACGACGCACGCGATTGGGCGGGGTGATGGCGCGGGCGATGAAGCGCAGCGGCGCCAGCGAAGGCTGGACGCCGTGCTCGACAAAGCCCTGCCAGTCGCGTTTGTCGGTTGCGAACGAGCCTTTGCTGCCGATGAGCAGGCCGGCTTCCTCATAAGTCTCGCGGATGGCCGAGAGCGCGATGGCACGGGCCCGCGACGGGCTGATGCGGCCGACGCCGGCAGTCAGCCTGGCTTCTTCCTCCGGGAGCAATGGGGTGGCAACGGCAATGCGGCTGTCGGCCGAATCGGTGCGGCCGCCGGGAAAGACGAACTTGCCGGGCATGAAGGCGTGGCCTGCATGGCGCCGGCCCATCAGCACCAGAATCTCGTCGCCCTCGCGGTCGAGCAGGATCAGGGTGGCGGCATCGCGCGGGCGTATGGGCAGGCCGCTGTGGGCGGCTGCGCCACGGTCCATCCTGCTGACTTCCGCCTTGGTCATACCTTCCATGCGCAGGACCTAGCGGAAACTTCTGGCAAACGAAAGTGGCCTTTCACGGTCGGCATGTTGCGCCAGGCGACATTGCCCTGACGCAAACTAGGTTCCGGGATGCGGCTCGGTGCCGTCTTTTTCGCCGCCGAAGCCGTGCATATAGAGCGCCCATTGCAGTCCGATGACGGCGCCCTTGACCGGTTGCAGCAGAGCGACCGACAACACGATGGTCAGCGGCACCCAAATGGCGATGTGCTGCCACATGGAGAGCGTCGAGGTCGCCTCAACGCCCATGAAGGCGCCGAGAACGATGTGGCCGACAATGACGATGACGAGATAAGCGGGCAGGTCGTCGGCGCGGTGGTGGTGGAACTCCTCACCGCACACGGCGCATTTGTCGACACTTTTGGTGAAGCCGGCGAACAACCTGCCTTCGCCGCAATGCGGGCAGCGGCCAAGGGCGCCGCGCTTCATCGCCGTCCACAGCGGGCGGGCGACTCGGCCCGAATGATGTTCGCCGCCGAAAACCTGCTTCTGGATTCCCATTTCGCTTGCCATTATCGTCTCCTGCCGCGCGACCCCGGGCGCGATTGCGACGCGCGGGCGCGGCCTTTTGCCTTGTGAAACGACCGTTTGGAGCCGGGCAGGGGCTTCGGGTCGGTCAGCATCTCGAAACGCATCGCGCCGGCCATAGGCGCCACCTCGATCAGGCGAACCTCGACGCGGTCGGCAAGCTGATAGCCCTTGCCGGTGCGTTCTCCGAACAGCGATCGCGCGGTTTCGTCATATATATAGTAATCGCCATCCAGACTTGACACCGGGATGAAGCCATCTGCGCCAAACTGCGGCAATTGGACAAATAGTCCCGATTTGGTGACGCCCGAAATGCGGGCGTCGAAGCGGTCGTCGATGCGCTCGGCGAGGTAGGCGGCGATCAGCCGGTCGACGGTGTCGCGCTCGGCCGCCATGGCGCGGCGCTCGGTGCCCGAGATCAGCACCGCGACGTCTTCCAGCCGCGTCTCTTCGTCCTGCGTCAGCCCGCCGGGGCCGAGCCCAAGTGCGGCAATCAGCCCGCGATGCACGATCAGATCGGCATAGCGGCGGATCGGCGAGGTGAAATGCGCGTAGCGCTTCAGGTTGAGGCCGAAATGGCCGATGTTCTTGGGCGAATATTCGGCCTGACTCTGCGAGCGCAGCACCACTTCGTTGACCAGCCCCTCATTGTCGGCGCCACGCACGCGCTCGAGAATGCCGTTGAACTGGGCGGGCCGCATCTGCGCGCCACGCGCCAGCGACAGGCCGAGCGTCTGCAGGAACTCGCGCAGCAATTCCTGCTTGGCCAGCGACGGCGCATCGTGGACGCGGTAGACCAGCGCCTGCTTCTTCGCTTCCAGCGTTTCGGCGGCGGCGACATTGGCCTGGATCATGAATTCTTCGATCAGCTTGTGGGCGTCGAGCCGCTCCGGGACGACGACGCGGTCGACGGTGCCGTCCGGCTTGAGCAGGATCTTGCGCTCGGGCAGATCAAGCTCGAGTGGCTGGCGGCCATCGCGGCCGCGCTTGAGGATGGCGTAGGCGTCCCACAGCGGCTTCAGCACCGTATCGAGGATCGGGCCGGTCTTGTCGTCAGGAAGGCCGTCTATCGCGGCCTGGGCCTGCGGATAGGCGAGCTTTGCCGCCGATTTCATCATGACGCGGTGGAAGGTGTGACGCAGCTTGCGGCCATCGGCGGCAAAAATCATGCGCACGGCAAGCGCGGGACGGTCCTGGCCTTCGCGCAGCGAGCACAGGTCGTTGGAGATGCGCTCTGGCAGCATCGGCACGACGCGGTCGGGGAAATAGACAGAATTGCCGCGTTTCAGCGCCTCGCGATCGAGTGCGGTGCCATAGCGGACATAGGCTGCAACATCGGCGATCGCCACCGTGGCGATCACGCCGCCGGGGTTCTTCTCGTCGAGGTCGGGCGTGGCGAAGACGGCGTCGTCATGGTCCTTGGCGTCGGCCGGGTCGATGGTCACCAGCGGCAGGTCGCGCCAGTCCTCGCGGTGAGCAAGCGTCGCCGGTTTTACCGCCTCGGATTCGGCGATGACGTCGGCCGGGAAGATATGCGGAATGTCGTGCGCGTGGATGGCGATCATCGAGACCGCCTTTTCGCTGGTCAGCGAGCCCAGCACCGCCAGCACTTTTGCGCGCGGCAAACCATACCGGGAGGCCCGCGCGGGCTCGACCTCGACAAGGTCGCCGTTCCTGGCGCCGTTCTGGAATTCCTTGTCGACGATCAGTTCGGGCTGGCGACGTTCGACCGGCTCGATGCGGAAGGTGCCGTCCCTCAGTATCCGGAAGACGCCCAGCACGGCATCGGTGCGCTTCTCGAAAATCTTCATCACGCGGCCGGTATAGGCAGGCCCGGTCGCATCGTCGGTCGGGAAGGTCTTGGCCAGCACACGGTCGCCGATGCCCGGCTGCGGGCCATTGCCGCCGCGCGAGACGCGGATCGAGACGACGGGCGGTTCGCCGGTGCCTACGGGCTCGGCAGGATGCGCCAGCAGGATGCCGTCGCCATCGCGGCCAAAAATGTCGAGTACGGCGACATGCGACAAGGCGCCGACACGGGCCAGCCGTTTGCGCTCCTTGGTCAGGATGCCTTCGTCCTGCAGGTCGCGCAGGATGTCCTTCAGCCAAATGCGGTCGTCGCCGCGCAAGGCAAACGCCTTGGCGATGTCGCGTTTTCCCGCGCGGTCGGGGTTCTCGGCGATGTAGCGCAGGATTTCGTCACGCGACGGGCGATAGTCGTCCTTGACCTTGGCGCGGGTATCGGCGGTGCGCGGATCGCCGTGGCTTCTACCGGTGATCCTGCGCGCCACGCTGCTATCCCTTTTTCTTCGCCGCCGGCTTCTTGGTCGCCGATTTCTTGGCTGTGGTTTTCTTGCCAGTGGTTGTCTTGCCAGTGGTTGTCTTGGCTGCGGGGGCCTTGGCGGCTGCCGCCTTGCGGAACGGCTTCTTGCCGCCGCCGCCCTTGGCTTCCTTCTCGGCAATCAGCGCCACCGCGTCCTCGACGGTCACCGACTGCGGATCCTTGCCCTTGGGCAGTGTCGCGTTGACCTTGCCGTAGTTGACATAGGGCCCGTATTTGCCATCGCGCACGACGATCTTGCCGCCGCCATCGGGATGGTCGCCGAGTTCCTTCAGCGCGGCAGCAGTGCCGCCATTGCGGCCGCCCTTGCCCTTCAGCTGCTTCTCGGCGATCACGGTGACAGCGCGGTTGAGGCCGATCGAGAACACATCCTCTATGCTGTCGACATTGGCATAGGTGCCATCATGCAAAACGAACGGACCATAGCGGCCAAGCCCGGCGGAGATCATCTTGCCGGATTCAGGATGCTTGCCGATATCGCGCGGCAGCGACAGCAGCGCCAAGGCCTTTTCATGGTCGATCGAGTCGGGCGTCCAGCCCTTGGGCAGGCTGGAGCGCTTGGCTTCCTTGCCGTCGCCGCGCTGGATATAAGGACCGAAGCGGCCTGAGCGCAGCGTGATTTCCTCTGCTGTGTAGGGATCGTTGCCGAGCACCTTGGTGGCGTCCTCGCCGCCGCCATTCTCGCCATTCGGGTTGGCGGCATCGCCGAGTTGGCGGGTAAAGGAACATTCCGGATAATTGGAGCAGCCGACGAAGGCGCCGAACTTGCCGAGTTTCAGCGACAGATTGCCGGAGCCGCATTTTGGGCAGATGCGGGGATTCGAGCCATCCTCCCGCGCGGGGAACACCAGCGGCGCCAGTTCCTCGTTCAGCGCATCGAGCACGTCGGTGACGCGCAGTTCCTTGATGTCGGCGACGGCGCCGGAAAAGTCTTTCCAGAAGTCGCGCAGCACGTCCTTCCAGGCGAGCTTGCCGTCGGAAATCTCGTCAAGCTTTTCCTCGAGTGAGGCCGTAAAGTCGTATTCGACATAGCGCTCGAAGAAGCTTTCGAGGAAAGCCGACAGCAGCCGGCCCTTGGCCTGCGGCACCAGCCGGCGCTTGTCGATGGTGACGTAGTCGCGGTCTTCCAACGTCTTCAGGATCGCGGTGTAGGTCGACGGACGGCCGATGCCGAGCTCTTCCAGCTTCTTGATCAGCGACGCCTCGGAGTAGCGCGGCGGCGGCTCGGTGGTGTGCTGGGTGGCATTGATCGCCTGACGGGCCAGCTGCTCGCCGGCACGGATCTCGGGCAGACGACGGTTTTCCTCGTCTTCGGCGTCGTCGTCCTTCTGGTCGGTGTAGGCGGCGATGAAGCCGTCGAAGCGAACGACGGAACCGACGGCGCGAAGCTCCGCGGTGCGAGCGCCATTGACCGCCTCGATTTCGACCGTGGTACGCTCGATCTCGGCCGACTGCATCTGGCTGGCGATGGCGCGCTTCCAGATCAATTCGTAAAGCCGCAGCTGGTCGGAATCGAGATACTGCCTGACCGAAGCCGGCGTGCGCATGAAATCGGTCGGGCGGACCGCCTCGTGCGCTTCCTGGGCATTCTTGGCCTTGGCTGTGTACTGGCGCGGCTTTTCCGGGAGGTATCTTGGGCCGAATTCCTTGGCGATGGTGTCGCGGGCGGCGTCGATCGCCTCCGGCGCCATCTGCACGCCGTCGGTTCGCATATAGGTGATCAGGCCGGTGGTCTCGCCGCCGATCTCCATGCCTTCATAGAGGCGCTGCGCCACCTGCATGGTGCGCGTCGCCGAAAAGCCGAGGCCCGACGATGCCGCTTGCTGCAGCGTCGAAGTGGTGAAGGGCGGGCCAGGATTGCGCCGCGTCGGCTTGGCTTCCACCGACAGAGCCTTGAAGGTCGCGCCTTCGAGCATGCCCTTGATATCGTCGGCCTGCGCCTTGCTGGCGATGTCGAGCTTCTGCAGCTTCTTGCGCTCGAACGCGGTCAGCCGCGCCTCGAAGCTGTCGTTACGTGGCGTGCCGAGGAGGGCAGCGATCTGCCAGTATTCCTCGCGGACGAAACGTTCGATTTCGGATTCGCGGTCGCAGACCAGGCGCAGCGCCACCGACTGGACGCGGCCGGCGGAACGGGCGCCCGGCAATTTGCGCCACAGCACCGGCGACAGCGTGAAGCCGACGAGATAATCGAGTGCGCGGCGAGCCAGATAGGCATCGACCAATGGCGCATCGATCTGGCGCGGATTGGCCATCGCTTCCAGCACCGACGACTTGGTGATGGCATTGAAGACGACGCGGCTGACCGGCTTGTCCTTCAATACCCGCTTCTGCTTGAGCACCTCCAGCACGTGCCAGGAAATGGCTTCGCCCTCGCGATCCGGATCGGTGGCGAGGATCAGGCCATCGGCATCCTTGACCGCGTTGGCGATGTCGGTGAGACGCTTTCCGGAAGCGGTGTCGACCGCCCAGGACATGGCGAAGTCCTCGTCGGGACGCACCGAACCATCCTTGGCCGGCAGATCGCGGACATGGCCGAACGAGGCCAGAACCTTGAAGTTCTTGCCGAGATACTTGTTGATTGTCTTTGCCTTGGCCGGCGATTCGACGACGACGACGTCCATGAGGTCTCATATCAGCTGTGGGGCGGCAGAAGAATTCCGCTGCGTGACGCATTCAATTGGTCGCTCACATGGCCGCGCTTTTGCGATCGGTCAAGGGCAAGCGGCCAAAATGCGGAGGCGTGTGCCGCAATACACTCTTAGAGTGTATGGAGAAGATCACAAAATTTTTGTCTGGGACGGTTCGTGTTTCGAGCCACCGGGAAAGGCGCCGCGACCAGTTCGTGCTGCCCGTAAATGCCGAACTGGTCGCCGGGTCGCTTGGAGCCGGCGGCCAGCCGAGTCCCGCCGATGGGGTGCGGGATAGAGGTTCGGACGATCAGTCGGCCTTGACGATGTGCCAGACTTCGCCGACGCCGTCGCCGGTGATGTCACCGGCCTTCTTGTCCTTGATGAAGGTGTAGACCGGCTTGCCGTCATAGGCCCACATCTTGGTGCCGTCAGTGCGGTCGACGATGGTCCATTCGTCGTCCGCCTTGGCGCCGTCCTCGGCCTTCAGCGGCGGCCAGTTGGTGGCGCATTTGTCGTAGCAGTTGGTCTTGCCCTTCTCGTCCTTGTCATAGGTATAGAGCGTCATGCCATTGGCATCGGTGTAGATCTTGGTGCCACCGACTTCCGCTTCCTTCCACGCTTCGGCGGCGAAGGATGCGGCGGTGCTGAGCAGAAGGGCGGCCAGGCCGACGGTGATCGTTTTCATGGAAATCTCCCTGGTGATCCGACGAAGCGCGCAGAAATCGCGGCTTCGCTCTGTGAACGTTCCGCGAGGGATATTTCTTCCCCGGCTTGGTCAACTTGGGATTGGCCGACAACAATTCGTCCGGCCGGATCGTATCTGTAGCCAAATTCCACACGATGGTGATTGGCGAACACGATTTTGCGTCGCTATATCGGCGCCAGGGAATCTGGAGTTCTGGAATGCCATTGGACATCGGCTATGTCAGCGCGGTCGGAGCGGGGGCGATCTCGTTCCTGTCGCCTTGCGTGCTGCCGCTGGTGCCTCCCTATCTCTGCTACATGGCCGGCGTATCGGTCGACGATTTTCGCGGTGACGATGCTGGCGTCACGGCCAAGGCCGGCGCCCGCGGCGCGCTCATCTATTCCTCGCTCGCCTTCGTACTCGGTTTCTCCACCGTGTTCGTGGCGCTTGGCGCCGGCGCCTCGACCATCGGCCACTGGCTGCGCGTCTGGCAGGAGCCGCTGGCGATTGCGGCCGGGGTGCTGATCGTCCTGATGGGGCTGAATTTCCTCGGCATCCTGCGCATACCACTTCTGTCGCGCGAGGCGCGCTTTCAGTCGCAGGGCAAGCCTGCCAGCATGGTCGCCGCCTATGTCATGGGGCTGGCCTTCGCCTTTGGCTGGACGCCGTGCATCGGCCCGGTGCTGGGGCCGATCCTGACCTTGGCCGGCGGCCGCGAGACGGTGGGCGAGGGCGCTCTTCTGCTTGCCGCCTATTCGCTTGGCCTCGGCATTCCGTTCCTGATTGCTGCCCTGTTCTCCGGCGCCTTCATGCGCTTCCTCGGCAAATTCCGCGTCCATCTCGGCCGCGTCGAAAAGGCGATCGGCGCGCTGCTGGTCGTCGCCGGCGTGTTCTTCCTCACCGGTGGCGTGCAGACGGTGTCCTACTGGCTGCTCGAGAATTTTCCGGTGCTGGGCCGGCTGGGGTAGCGATCCGCTGATCGAGAGTGAACTGCCTCATCACCTCACCGGAATTTAACCCCATTGGTGCAGCATGACGCCAGATGCTACCACTCTGCGATTCCTGATCCCATTTCATACGGTTGTCCTTCCATGAGCCAGAGATCCTGCTTGTCCGTCATTCTCGCCGCCGGTGAAGGCACGCGCATGAAGAGCGCTCTGCCCAAGGTGCTGCACCAGATCGCCGGACTGCCGATGGTCGCCCATGTGGTGAAAGCGGCCGAGGCCGCCGGCGCCCGCAGCCAGGCGCTGGTGATCGGCCATGGCGCCGATGATATGCGCAAGGCGGCGGCGAAATTCGCGCCCAAGGCCGAGACCTTCGTGCAGGAGAAGCGGCTCGGCACTGCGCATGCCGTGCTGGCTGCGCGCGATGCGATATCAAAGGGTTATGACGATATTCTCGTGATGTTCGGCGACACGCCGCTGATCGATGCTGAAGCCCTGGTGGCCGCGCGGCAAAAGCTTGCCGATGGCGCGGTCGTCGTAGTGATCGGTTTCCGTCCGCCCAGCCCGACCGGCTATGGCCGGCTGATCGAAAAGGGCGGCAAGCTCACCGCCATCCGCGAGGAGAAGGACTGCTCCGCCGAGGAAAAGAAGATCGGCTTCTGCAATGCCGGCATGATGGCGGTGGCGGGCAAGCATGCGCTCGACCTGCTCGACCAGGTTGGCAACAAGAACGCCAAGGGCGAGTACTATCTCACCGACATCGTCGAGATCGCCAGTGCGAAAGGGCTCGATGTCGTTGCCACCGAAACCAGCTTCGAGAGTGCGCTCGGCATCAACAACCGAGCCGAACTGGCGCAGGCGGAAAACATCTGGCAGACGCGTCGCCGGCACGAGGCGATGCTGTCGGGCGTAACGCTGATCGCGCCGGAGACCGTGTATTTCTCGCACGACACCGAAATCGGCGCCGATACGATCGTCGAGCCCAATGTCTGGTTCGGACCGGGCGTGAAAATTGCAACCGGCGCCAAGATCCACGCTTTCAGCCACATCGAAGGCGCAACCATTGCCTCCAACTGCGATGTCGGGCCGTTCGCGCGGCTGCGGCCGGGTGCCGATCTTCGCAACAAGGCCAAGGTCGGCAATTTCTGCGAGGTCAAGCAGGCGGTCATCGAGGAGGGCGCCAAGGTCAATCATCTGACTTATATCGGCGATGCCCGTGTGGGCGCGGGGGCCAATATCGGCGCCGGCACCATTACCTGCAACTATGACGGCTACTCGAAGTTTTTCACCGACATCGGCGAGGGCGCCTTCATCGGTTCGAACTCGTCGCTGGTGGCGCCGGTTACGATCGGCAAGGGCGGCTACATCGCCTCGGGTAGCGTCATAACCGAAAGCGTGCCGGACGATGCGCTGGCCTTCGGCCGCGCCCGCCAGAAGACCATTCCCGGCAAGGGCAAGGAATTGCGCGAGCGCTTCGCGTCTGCCGCAGGGGCGAAGAAAAAGGCCGGCACCGGCCATTAACCGCCGAAGCAATTGAACAACCGAGGAATTGCGGTAACCGGATTGCAAGAGCGGTGTGTCATGGTGCATCGGGTTGAGAAGCGTTCCGTTACAGCAGACGAAACGCAAAGTGACTTTCGCGGCGGGCCGGCAATCCCTAGATAGCGCTGGTTTTCCATCGGGACTGGTTTTCCAGGTGAATCGGGGGCAGGCGCATGTGCGGTATCGTCGGAATTGTCGGCCAGAGCCAAGTCGCGCCGCTCATTGTCGATGCTTTGAAGCGGCTTGAATATCGTGGCTATGACTCCGCCGGAGTCGCCACCGTCGAGAAAGGTGCGCTCGGCCGCCGCCGCGCCGAAGGCAAGCTCATCAACCTCGAACGCCGGCTGAAGGAAGAACCGCTCGACGGCACCATCGGCATCGGCCACACGCGATGGGCGACCCATGGCGTGCCCAACGAGACCAACGCCCATCCGCATTTTTCCAACGGCGTCGCCATCGTTCACAACGGCATCATCGAGAATTTCGCCGAGTTGCGCGATGAGCTGATCCGCGACGGCTATTCCTTCTCGTCGCAGACCGACACCGAGGTCGTAGCACATCTGGTGGCGCGCGAACTCGCCAAGGGGTTGAAGCCGATCGAGGCGGCGCATCAGGCGCTGAAGCGGCTGGAAGGCGCCTTTGCTCTGGCCATCATGTTCACCGGCGACGAGGACCTCATCGTCGGCGCCCGCAATGGCCCGCCGCTGGCCGTCGGCCATGGCGATGGCGAGATGTTTCTGGGCTCCGACGCCATCGCGCTGGCGCCCTTCACCAATTCCATCACCTACCTTGAAGACGGCGACTGGGCGGTGGTGCGCCGCGATGGCGTCACCATCTTCGACATCGACGGCAAAGAGGTTGCCCGCAAGCGCCAGCAATCACTGTCGACCAGCTTCATGGTCGACAAGGGCAACCGCCGCCATTTCATGGAAAAGGAAATCCATGAACAGCCCGAAGTGATTTCGCATACGCTGGCGCACTATGTCGATTTCGTCTCCGGCGTGTCGAAGCCGCTGGAACTGCCGTTCGACTTCGCCAAGATCGGCCGGCTGGCGATCTCGGCCTGCGGCACCGCCTATCTAGCCGGCCTGATCAGCAAATACTGGTTCGAGCGCTATGCGCGGCTGCCGGTCGACATCGATGTCGCCTCGGAATTCCGCTACCGCGAAATGCCATTATCCGCTGATGATGCCGCCTTCTTCATCTCGCAGTCCGGCGAAACCGCCGACACGCTGGCCTCGCTGCGCTATTGCCGCAAGGCGGGCATGAAGATCGGCGCCATCGTCAATGTGCGCGAATCGACCATGGCGCGCGAATCCGACGTCGTGCTGCCGACGCTGGCCGGGCCAGAGATCGGCGTCGCCTCGACCAAGGCTTTCACCTGCCAGCTCTCGGTGCTGGCCTCGCTGGCGGTGCGCGCCGGCGTGGCCCGCGGCACGATCTCGAAGGATGAGGAAAAGACGCTGGTGCGCGCTCTTTCGGAGGCGCCGCGCTACGCCAACCATGTGCTCAAGCTCGAGGAGCAGATCGAGCGCATTGCGCGCGAAATCTCGCGCTACAAGGACGTGCTCTATCTCGGCCGCGACACCAATTTCCCGCTGGCCATGGAAGGCGCACTGAAACTCAAGGAAATCTCCTACATCCACGCCGAGGGCTACGCCGCGGGCGAGCTGAAGCATGGGCCTATCGCGCTGATCGACGAGAACATGCCGGTCATCGTCATCGCGCCGCATGACCGTATCTTCGAAAAGACCGTGTCGAACATGCAGGAAGTGGCGGCGCGCGGCGGCAAGATCATCCTGATCACCGACGCCAAGGGCGCGGCGCAGGTCAGCGTCAAGACGATGGAGACGATCATCCTGCCCGACGTGCCGGAAATCATCTCGCCGATCATCTACGCGCTGCCGATCCAGATGCTGGCCTACTACGCCGCCGTGTTCATGGGCACCGACGTCGACCAGCCGCGCAATCTAGCGAAATCGGTGACGGTGGAGTAGTCGGCGCTCATCGGGGGTCTTAAAAACTTCGCAGTTCCAAAGCGCCGTCCGCTTCACTAGTGTGGCGCTGCAACCCGCGCCCCCGGTGAACCATGTCCGATGCTCCCAGAACTTCCGGCATGACCCGGCTGAGGAACTATTTCCTCACAGGCTTTATCGTCTGCGCGCCGCTGGCGATCACCGCCTATATCGCCTGGTCGTTCGTCGGCTGGGTCGATTCCTGGGTGAAGCCGTACATTCCGGCGCGCTACAGCCCCGACACCTATTTGCCGTTTCCGGTGCCCGGCTTCGGCCTGATCGTGGCGCTCGTGCTGATCACGCTGATCGGCTTCATGACCGCCAACATCGTCGGCCGCGCGATCGTCAATTTCGGCGAACGGCTGCTTGGCCGTATGCCGCTGGTGCGCGGCATCTACGGTTCGCTGAAGCAGATATTCCAGACGGTGCTTTCGAACAAGGGTGATATGTTCCGCCAGGTCGGGCTGGTCGAATATCCGCGAAAAGGCGTCTGGTCGCTGGTGTTCGTCGCCAGCGAGAAGGAAACCGAGATCAACCAGAAGCTCGACCATGCAGGCGACCCGATGATCGCCGTGTTCATGCCGTGCACGCCGAACCCTACCACCGGTTTCCTGATGTACGTGCCGAAATCCGACATCGTGCTGCTCGACATGACGATTGAGGACGGCGCCAGGCTGATCGTCTCGGCCGGGCTGGTGGCGCCCGAAGTCAAGCCGAAAATGGTGACTATGAACGGCCAGCCGATCGACGGAGATCTCGCCAACCCGCCGCTTGGCGGGATGATCGCCGAGGGCGCTCAGCCGGCGCGCAAGAGCCGTACGGCCTCGTCGCGGCCGAACAAATAGAGCAGCAGGCGCAGCGCCTCGCCGCGCTCAGACTGTAGTTCCGGGTCGCGCGACAGGATCAGCCTTGCATCGTCGCGGGCTGCTTCGAGCAAGTCGGCGTGCACCTCGATGCGCGCCACCTGGAAGCCCGGCGTGCCGGACTGGCGGGTGCCGAGCAATTCGCCTTCGCCGCGCAGCTTCAGATCCTCTTCGGCGATCAGGAAACCGTCCTCGGTCTCGCGCATCACCGACAGCCGGCGCTTTGCCGTCTCGCCGAGCGGGTCCTTGTAAAGCAGCACGCAGGAAGAAGGCTTGTCGCCGCGCCCGACGCGGCCGCGCAGCTGGTGCAGTTGCGCCAGGCCAAAACGCTCGGCATGCTCGATGACCATGATCGTGGCGTCCGGCACGTCGACGCCGACCTCGATAACGGTGGTGGCGATCAGGATGCGGGTTTCGCCGGCCTTGAAGGCGCGCATCGCCTCGTCCTTTTCGGCGCCCCTCATGCGGCCATGGACGAGGCCGATGCGATCGCCGAACAAGGGCTGCAGCGAGGCAAAACGGTCCTCGGCCGACATCAGCTTGATCTCTTCGGATTCCTCGACCAGCGGGCAGATCCAGTAGATCTTCTGGCCGTCGGCAACGGCATCAAGCATGCGCCCGACCAGCTCGTCCAGCCGTTCCAGCGGCAGCGTGACGGTGCGGATCGGCTGGCGGCCAACCGGCTTTTCCGTCAGCTTGGAGACGTCCATGTCGCCGAAGGCGGTCAGCACCAGAGTGCGCGGGATCGGCGTCGCCGTCATCACCAGCATGTCGGGGGCGTCGCCCTTGGCGGTGATGGCAAGCCGCTGGTGGACGCCGAAGCGGTGTTGCTCGTCGACCACGGCAAAGACGAGGTCGTGATAGGTCACCGTTTCCTGGAACAGCGCATGGGTGCCGACGACGATGTCGATCTCGCCGCTGGCGAGACCTGATAGCGTTTCAGTGCGTTCGCGGCCCTTTTCGCGGCCGGTCAGGATAGCGACGCGCAGGCCGGCCTGTTCGGCCAGCGGCGTGATTGTCGCCAGATGCTGGCGCGCCAGGATTTCGGTCGGCGCCATCAAGGCCGCCTGGCCGCCGGCCTCGACTGCGCGCCCCATGGCCAGCAGCGCCACTACCGTCTTGCCGGAGCCGACATCGCCTTGCAGCAGGCGCAGCATGCGATCGGGGTCGGCCAGATCGGCATTGATTTCGGCAAGCGCGAATTCCTGGCTGCCGGTCAATGAATACGGCAGGGCTGCGCGCAGTTTCTCGACGATGCGACCGTCGCCGATGAGCGGCCGGCCCGACAGCCGGCGCACTTTTGCCCGCACCAATGCCAGCGAGACTTGGCCGGCGAGAAGCTCGTCATAGGCAAGGCGGCGCCATGCCACCCCCTCGATGGCGACATCGATCGGGTCCGCGGGATAGTGGATGCGGGCGAGCGCGTCGGCGAAGGCGGGGAAAGTCTGCTTGCGCATGAAGGCGCCGTCCTGCCATTCCGGCAATTCCGGCAGCCGGCCGAGCGCCTGGCCGATGGCGCGGCGCAGCACCTTGCCCGACAGGCCGGCGGTCAGCGGATAGACCGGTTCGACCAGCGGCAGTGTTTCCGCCTCGCTCACCAGGGCGATATGGTCGGGATGGACCATGGTCGGGCGGCCGTTGAACCACTCCATGCGGCCGGAGACGACGACATGCTCGCCCACCGGCATCGCCTTTTCGAGATAGGCGGCATGGGCGTGGAAGAAGATCAGGCCGATCTCGCCGGTGTCGTCATGGGCATAGACGCGGTAAGGCACCGACCGGTTGCCGCGCGGCGGCGGCTGGTGGCGGTCGATGCGCACGTCGAGCGTGACGATGGCGCCGGCCGGCGCAAGCGCGATGCCGGGACGATTGCGACGGTCGATGACGGTGTGCGGCAGCACGAACAACAGGTCGCCCGCGCGCGCCGGCCGTTCGCCGAGATCGGCCGCCACCACCTTCTCGATCAGAGCGCCAACCTTGGGGCCGACGCCGGCAAGCGAAGTGATGGGGACGAAGAGAGGGTCGAGGAGGGAGGGGCGCATGCCTTTACCCTCCCCCCTGTGGGGAGGGTCGATCCGCGAAGCGGAGCGGGGTGGGGGTAGGTGCGCGTCTAACTTTCGAGGAAGTCGGTAGGTCAGCGCCGCACCCCCACCCCGTCTCACTCGCTTCGCTTTGCGAAGCGTGCTCGCCGACCCTCCCCACAAGGGGGAGGGTGAAGTGCGGGTGGTGTCCGGCACCAGCGTTGTCAGGAGTGTTCTTCACACCCGGGATGTTTAGCCGCCCACCCGTGCGTTGCAAGGCTGACACCGCCCTCTATCCACGCTATATGCGCCGCACCAAGCAAGGATGCGGCACGATGACCGGGACGAAACGATCAAGCGAGGGGCTGGATATCAGGCGCCGCAAGCTGTTGTTCCGCTCCTGGCATCGCGGGATGCGCGAGATGGACCTTATCCTCGGTACGTTTGCCGACAACGAGATCGGCGCCTTGACCGGCGATGAAATCGACCAATATGAAAGGCTGCTCGACATTCCCGACACCGAATTCCTGCCCATGGTCACCGGCGAACGCCCGGTTCCCAGGAATATCGACTGTGCCGTCCTGCAAAAGATCCTGGCATCGCGCCGGACCATGACATTTTAAACGTGCAACCATGAGCCTCATTCCCAAAATCGGTCTGCCGAAAGGCCATGCCGGCCAGTTCATCGTCGACGGCGTTGCCGATGGCTACGAAGCCTTTGCGCTGGTGCAGGCGATCCATGAGATTGCGCCTGACAAACCGGTGCTGTTCGTGGCGCGCGACGGCCAGCGCCTGCCGTCGATCATCGAGGCGCTGACCTTTGCCGCCCCCGGCCTGCCGGTGCTGGAGTTGCCGGCCTGGGATTGCCTGCCCTATGACCGCGTTTCGCCAGGCTCCGATGCCGCTGCCAAGCGGCTCGACGCCCTGACGGCGATGATCGCGCTGGCAAAAAAGCCGCATCGCGCGGTCATCCTGACCACTGCCAATGCGCTGCTGCAGCGCATTCCGCCGGCCGATCTGGTCGAAGCGCAGACTTTCCACGCAAAGCCCGGCAACCAGATCGACATGAACGCGCTGGTGTCCCGGCTGGAGATTTCCGGCTTCGAGCGGGTGCCGACGGTGCGCGGTATCGGCGAATTCGCCGTGCGCGGCGGCATCCTCGACCTCTACGCACCCGGCTGGACGGAAGCACTGCGGCTCGATTTCTTCGGCGACACGCTGGAATCGATCCGCGTCTTCGACGCCGCCACGCAGCGCACCACCGGCCAGCGCAAGTCGATGGCGCTGCAGGCGATGAGTGAAGTGGCGCTGACCCCCGAAACCATCAGCCGCTTCCGCCGCTCCTATATCGAAGCCTTTGGCGCGCCGCAGCGCGACGACGGCCTTTATGCGGCGGTGAGCGAAGGGCGACGCTTTGCCGGCATGGAGCACTGGCTGCCGCTGTTCTACGAGCGGCTGGAGACAGTGTTTGATTATCTGCCGGATGCGCCTGTCATCTTCGACCATCTGGCGCACGAAGCGCTGGCTGAGCGTCACACGCTGATCCTCGACCATTACGAAGCGCGCCGCAAACAGGCCGACGCCGCGTTGAAAGACGCCGTGCCGTACAAGCCGGTGGCGCCGGACCTGCTCTATCTCTCGCCGGAAAACCTCGTGGCGTCGCTCGGACCGCGCGAAGCCATCGACTTCACCGCCTTCGACGCGCCCGATGTCGGGGCCAAGAAGGTCTTCCATGGCGGCTCGCGCCATGGCCGCAGCTTTGCCGAGGAACGGGCTGACCCAAACATCAACGTCTTCGATGTCGTCGTAAAACACATCGCTGACGAGCGCGCGGCGCGCCGCCGGGTCATCGTCGCCGGCTGGACCGAAGGCTCGCTCGACCGGCTTGGCCAGATCCTGGGCGAGCACCATCTCGGCAATCTCGTGCCGGTGGCGACGCTGGCCGAGGCGGAAAAGCTCGAGCCGGGGCAGGCGGCACTCGCCGTGCTGCCGCTGGAGTCCGGCTTCGAGACCGAACAGCTGGTTGTCGTCGCCGAGCAGGACATTCTGGGCGACCGGCTGATCCGCCGCTCGAAGCGCAAGAAGCGCGCGTCGGATTTCATCGCCGAGGCCTCGTCGCTGTCGGCCGGCGACATCGTCGTCCACGCCGATCACGGCATTGGCCGCTTCATCGGCCTGCGCACCATCGAGGCGGTCGGCGCGCCGCATGACTGCCTGGAAATCCACTATGCCGGCGACGACCGGCTGTTCCTGCCGGTGGAAAACATCGAGCTTCTGTCGCGCTACGGCTCTGACACAGCCGAGGCGACGCTGGACAAGCTCGGCGGCGGCGCCTGGCAGTCGCGCAAGGCGCGGCTGAAGAAGCGCCTGCTCGACATGGCCGGACAGCTGATCCGCATTGCCGCCGAGCGCCAGATGCGTACCGCGCCGCCCATGGTGCCGGCGGAAGGGCTTTACGGCGAATTCTCGGCGCGCTTTCCCTACGAGGAGACCGACGACCAGCAGGGCGCGATCGATGCCGTCGTGGACGATCTCGGCGCCGGCAAGCCGATGGACCGGCTGATCTGCGGCGATGTCGGCTTCGGCAAGACGGAAGTGGCGTTGCGCGCCGCCTTCATCGCGGCGATGGAAGGGTTCCAGGTCGCGGTCGTGGTGCCGACGACGCTGTTGTCGCGCCAGCATTTCAAGACCTTTTCGCAGCGCTTCTCCGGCCTGCCGATCCGCGTCGGCCAGGCCTCGCGGCTGGTCGGCGCCAAGGAACTGGCGGAAACCAAGAAAGGCATCGCCGAGGGGCAGGTCGACATCGTCATCGGCACCCATGCACTGCTCGGGTCGGCGATCTCGTTCAAGAATCTCGGCCTGCTGATCATCGACGAGGAGCAGCATTTTGGCGTCAAGCACAAGGAACGGCTGAAGGACCTCAAGACCGACGTCCACGTGCTGACGCTGTCGGCGACGCCGATCCCGCGCACGCTGCAGCTTGCCTTGACCGGCGTGCGCGAACTGTCGCTGATCGCCACGCCGCCGATCGACCGCATGGCGGTGCGCACCTTCATCTCGCCTTTCGACCCGCTGGTCATCCGCGAGACGCTGCTGCGCGAACGCTATCGCGGCGGCCATTCCTTCTATGTCGTTCCGCGCATCAGCGATCTCGCCGAAATCCATGACTTCCTGCGCGAATCCGTCCCCGAGCTGAAGGTGGCGGTGGCCCATGGCCAGATGCCGCCGGGCGAACTCGACGACATCATGAACGCCTTCTATGACGGCCAGTACGACGTGCTGTTGTCGACCACCATCGTCGAGTCCGGGCTCGACATTCCGACCGCCAACACGCTGATCATCCATCGCGCCGATATGTTCGGCCTGTCGCAGCTCTACCAGCTGCGCGGCCGCGTCGGCCGTTCCAAGGTGCGGGCATATGCGTTGTTCACGCTGCCGGCCAACCGCAAGCTCACCGACACGGCCGAGCGCCGGCTGAAGGTGCTGCAGTCGCTGGACACGCTTGGCGCCGGGTTCCAGCTCGCCAGCCACGACCTCGACATCAGGGGCGCCGGCAACCTTCTGGGCGAAGAGCAATCCGGTCATATCAAGGAGGTCGGATTCGAGCTCTACCAGCAGATGCTGGAGGAGGCGGTGGCCGAGGTGAAGGATTCCGGCGAGGTCCAGGACGGCGGCTGGTCGCCGCAGATCGCTGTCGGCACGGCTGTCATGATCCCGGAAAGCTACGTGCCGGACCTTCAGCTCAGGCTGGCGCTCTACCGCCGCCTTGGCGATCTCGAAAACACCGAGGAGATCGATGCTTTCGGCGCCGAGCTGATCGACCGCTTCGGCCCGCTGCCGGAGGAAGTGAAGCATCTGCTCAAGATCGTCTTCATCAAGGCACTCTGCCGCAGGGCCAATGTCGAAAAGCTCGATGCCGGCCCCAAGGGCGTCGTCATCCATTTCCGCAAGCGCGAGTTTTCCAACCCGGTCGGGCTGGTCAAGTACATCGGCGAACAGGGCTCGCTGGCCAAGATCAGGGCCGACCACAGCGTGGTCTTCATCCGCGACTGGCCGACAGCCGAGAAGCGTCTGGCGGGCTCGGCTGTCGTCATGACCCAGCTGGCGCGGCTGGTGGAGAAGGCCGCATAGCCCGCCGGCTACCATTCGCCAGCGCTTGAATTCCGGTCTAGAATAGGAAATCGGCTTCGTGTATGGAGCCGCCATCCCCATATGGGGCGGGAATGGCGGGCAAAAGCCTGCTGGAAAGAGCGTTTGGGTGCAGCGATGACGAAATGGTCGCCGAATTCTTGGAGAGCAAAGCCGATCAAGCAGGTTCCTGCCTATCCGGACCTCGCCGCGCTGAAGAACACGGAAGCCCAGCTCGCCACCTTTCCGCCGCTGGTTTTTGCCGGTGAGGCGCGCAAGCTGAAGAAGCAGCTTGCGGCTGTCGCTGCCGGCGACGCATTCCTTCTGCAGGGCGGTGATTGCGCCGAGAGTTTCGCCGAACATGGCGCCGACAACATCCGCGACTTCTTCCGCGTCTTCCTGCAGATGTCGGTGGTGCTGACCTTTGCCGGCGCGCAGCCGGTGGTGAAGGTCGGCCGTGTCGCCGGCCAGTTCGCCAAGCCGCGCTCGTCTGACAATGAGACCAAGGGCGAGGTGACGCTGCCAAGCTACCGTGGCGACATCATCAACGGCATCGAGTTCGACCCGAAGTCGCGCATTCCCGACCCGGCCCGCCAGGAAATGGCCTACCGCCAGTCGGCGGCGACGCTTAACCTGCTGCGTGCCTTCGCCCAAGGCGGCTACGCCAGCCTGGAGAATGTGCATCGCTGGATGCTGGGCTTCGTCTCCGACAGCCCGCAAGGCGAGAAGTATGGCATGCTCGCCAACCGCATCACCGAGACGATGGACTTCATGAAGGCCGTCGGCATCACCTCCGAGACCAATTACGCGCTGCGCGAGACCGACTTCTACACCAGCCACGAGGCGCTGCTGCTTGGCTATGAAGAAGCACTGACCCGCGTCGATTCGACCTCCGGCGACTGGTACGCAACGTCGGGCCACATGATCTGGATCGGCGACCGTACCCGCCAGCCCGACCATGCGCATGTCGAATATTGCCGCGGCATCAAGAACCCGCTCGGCCTCAAATGCGGTCCGTCGCTGACGGCGGACGGCTTGCTGGAGCTGATCGACCTGCTCAATCCGGAGAACGAGCCGGGCCGGCTGACGCTGATCGCCCGCTTCGGCTCCGACAAGGTCGCCGACCATCTGCCGAAGCTGGTGCGCGCGGTGCAGAAGGAAGGCCGCAGCGTCGTGTGGTCATCCGATCCGATGCACGGCAACACGATCGAGGCAGCCGGCTACAAGACGCGGCCGTTCGACCGCATCCTCAAGGAAGTCCAGACCTTCTTCGAGGTGCATCGCGCCGAAGGCACGCATCCCGGCGGCATCCATGTCGAAATGACCGGCAAGAACGTCACCGAATGCACCGGCGGCGCCCGCGCCATCACCGCAGAGGAACTGCAGGATCGCTACCACACCCATTGCGACCCGCGCCTCAACGCCGACCAGGCGATCGAGCTGGCGTTCCTGGTGTCGGATCTCTTGAAGAAGAGCCATCCGGTGCAGCACAAGCAGGTGGCTAGCGGCTGAACCCGTTTTCAGAATTGAAATGATAAGCGCCAGAGAAATCCGGCGCTTTTTCGTTTGATCAACGCCCGCGTTCCCAGCGCAATCCGTTGAGCCGGGGATCATTGGCGAAGGCGGTTCTGGAAAACTCGATGCGCCTTTCCGGAAATTCGCAGATCCCCTGGACGCCGAGGGAGCCTAGCCGGATGCGCCATGTGTGCGGCTCCAGCGGCTTGGCCTTGGTAAAGCCGCGGCATGTCAGCAGCGCCACATTGACGCCCTTCGGGTCGCGCGCCGAACGGTAACGGATCGCCTCCAGCCCAGCCTCACGCGCGACATCGGCAATCGCCTGGCTGGCGGCATAGTCGGTCGGATGCGTCCAATGGGCCCGATCGCGGTCGAGCGGCGGCCGCGTCAGGTCGATGGCATTGTCGGTATGGATCGCGGCGGCGAAGGCGGTGTATTCGGCGGCGTCGCGCGGCCATGGCGTGTCGGGCGAATCGGCGAAGAACAGCAGGCGGTAGAAGGCCATTTCGGCGACCGCCGTCATGATCGTCTCCGCCGCATAGTAGACGCCCAGGGTGCGGCCGGCGCGGCGGAAGCGCGAGCCGTAGGGATAGATCGAGCCGTAGCGGAAGGGCGTCGCCAAGAGATAGTGGAGATGCCGGCATTCCATGGGGATCTGCGGCTTGGTCTCCTCGATCAGATCCTCGAGCAGCGCCTGTTCGTCCAGCGTGTCGACGATCTTCAGCGTCGAGACGCGGTGCTGCGCCTCGACCATGCGCCAGTATTTGCCGTCGAGCCGGACGGCTTCAGACGAGAGCGCGTCGGGAGTCCAGATAGGCAATGACATCGACAAGCCCGGTAATGGTGAGGATCTTTTCAAGCGGGCTGCCATCGAAAGCCGTGTTGGCGTTCTTCAGCCATGCCCGGGCTATCGTCTCGTCACCGCCGACAATGGCATCGAGCGAACGGAACAGCCGCACGAACAGCACCGCGAGTTCGAACGGCTTGGTGCCGCGCTCCAGCAGGAATTCCTGCCTGCGCATGCGTGAAACCGTGGCTTCCGAGACGCCGATGATCGACGCAAGCACCCTGGCGGTTATATCCAGGAGTTCGGCGGCACGCAGCGTGGCCTTGGTCAGAACCGCGTTTTCGGCCGCCGTCGCGGTGAGATCAGGGGCGGCATTGGGTTGTGTAACAGACATGGCCTCTCTCTTTCCATGGAAAATATAGTCCACTGAAATTCATATGGAAAGAGGCGGGATCCGATAAATTTGCCTGCGCCCGGGAATTAGCTGCACGCCGAAGCGTCAGTCTTTCTTGTATAGCAGCCAGTTCTTGCCGGTGCGGCCGGCCATTGTCGAGTGCCGGGTGACGCGGTTGCGCCCGCCAACCTTGGAGCGGTAGAGCGCCCGGTCCGCCTTGGTGTAAAGATCCTCCGGGCTTTCCGCTTCGGAAGCCATGCAGATGCCCATGGAAACGGTCACCGTGCCGTAATTGGCGCCGGTCTGGCTGCTGGTGAACGGCGTCTGTTCGATCAGCACGCGGATGCGTTCGGCGATCTCGTAAGTGGTATCCTCGCTGGCGCCCTCGACGATCAGCGCGAATTCCTCCCCGCCGGTGCGGGCAACGAACATGTCTTCACGGATGCTGGTCTGGAAGATTTCAGCGACGATCTGGATGATCTTGTCGCCGACCGGGTGGCCGTAGCGATCGTTGACACCCTTGAAATGGTCGATGTCGGCAAGGATCAGGGCGTTGAACAGGATCCCCTTGTTGGAGGTGTAAATCGCCGTGATTTGCTTGTCGAAGGCGCGGCGGTTCCAGATATGGGTCAAGGGGTCGGTGTCGGCGAGCCGCTTGTACTCCTCAAGCTTCGACTTGACGCTCTCCAGTTCCGCCGTCTTGTCGCTCAGCGTGGTTGCAACCTGCTTGCCGTGGTCGAGGGTCGAGTTGGTGGCTGCCGCCATGGCGCTGGCGACCTTCTGCAGCAGATCCTGCGAAAGCAGGCTGCGGTTGGCGAGGCCACTCGACGTCTCATCGAGGATCTTGCCGTATTTCTCGATATGGCTACGTTCGCTGCGCAGCAGCAAGGCGATGTCCTCGAGTTCCCTGGCCAGCACGTCGCGCGCCTGCTCGACAATGCCGGGACCGTGATGCTGGGCAAAGAAAGCGCGGCCGATGCGGTCGAGATCGTCCTGCGTCGGCTGGTTGCCCAGCGCGACGACGGCCAGGCCGAGTTCGCGATTGGCGCCTTTCAGTGCTTCGTAGAAGATTTCGTAATTGCGCGGCAGGCCAAGCACGCCGAGCTGACGCATGGTCGCCACAACGGCTGTTGCAATGTCGCTGTTTCGGTCGGTCTGGACGGCTGCCGGCTGCATGTTCTGTTCACTCTGCCTCTGGGAACCATCGCAGACCGTGCGAGATGCCGCCGACCGGAGAGTGCCAGCCGTATTTCGGATCATCCTGCGAAAGACACGTCCCCAATCGCGACATTCGCTTGGCAACGACCATAGATGCGCCGGCGCTAAAGTTTCCTTAATGTGCCGCCAGGTAACGCGTCCGTTCTACCGCAGGCTGCAGAAATGGTTTGCAAAGATCCTGAGGTCAGGTCCGAACGCGGCCACCCCATGTCGCATTTGCCGGTGCCCGGCTGCGGCAAAACTGAAATCCTCTCGGCCAGCGGCGAAGCCCTGGACGATGGCTGGTGGAGGTAGGGATGAGCAACAACCACAGCGGATCTTGCCTGTGTGGAGCCGTGCGTTTCCAGACGCGAGGGCCGTTGCGCGGCGTCATTTATTGCCACTGTTCGCAGTGCCGCAAGCAGAGCGGGCATTTTTACGCCGCGACCAACGTCGCCGACGGCGACATCACGATAACCGGCGCCGACAACATCAGCTGGTACGAATCGTCTTCCTTCGCCAAGCGCGGCTTTTGCAAGATCTGCGGCTCGGTGCTGTTCTGGAAGCCGGGTCAGGATGCCTATGTCTCAGTTCTGGCCGGATCGTTCGACAACCCGACCGGACTCCAAGGCCAATGCCACATCTTTGTCGGCGACAAGGGCGACTACTATACGATCGACGATGGACTGCCGCAGTTCGAGAAGTCGACGCCGACGATCAAGGTTGCGGAGGAGTGATTTTGCGGCGGCTGCCTTATTCCCTTGATCCAGCCATTGCGATATCCCCTGCCGGTGATTCGAAGGGGATGCGGCATGCAGCGGCTGATCGGTGCTTACTTCAATTCTGTGCGAGCCTTTCGCAAGCTCGCCGCCAGCGAAAGGGCATTTCAGCAGGAACTGATGCTGCTGGTGCTGGCGCTGCCGCTCGGCTGGTTCGTCTCGGTCTCGTGGCGCGGCTACGCGCTGTTGATCGGCGCGGTGCTGCTGCTCATCATGGTCGAAGTGCTGAACACCGGCATCGAGGCAGCCTGCGATGCCTTCAGTCGCGAGTTCAACGTCGACATCCAGCTCGCCAAGGACTGCGGCTCGCTGGCGGTGCTGATTTCGGTTGTTATCGTCGCCGGCGTCTGGGGAGTCGCCCTCATTGAGCGCATCACGGGACTACCGATCTGATCTGAACGCTCCCATATGTTAGTCACCAAAGGAGACTGACGTCGTGGAAGCCAATTTTCTGCTGCTTGAAAGAGCCGGCCTGCCGGAAGACCTGCGCTGGCTGGCGGAAAAATATCCGCGCGAGACATGGCAGGGTCACGCCAACATCCACGGCATGGCACACATGTGGCTGCAGCGGCACGACATGTTCCGAGAGCTGGGCGGCATGCTCACCAACGGCATTGGCGACTATCGCGAAGGCAGGCTGACGGCGCCGGATTTCGCGCGCTGGTTCGCGCCGCGGCTGAACCACTTTCTCGGCAATCTCGACGGCCACCACAATGTCGAGGACTACCAATATTTCCCGGCTTTCGCCAAGGCGGAGCCGCGCCTGAAGCGCGGCTTCGAAATCCTCGATGCCGACCATCACACCATTCATGAGGGGCTGGAGCGCAACGCCGAGACGGCGAACGCCTTCATCCGCACGCTCGAGGAGAGCGAGGACAGGCAGCGCTTCGCCGCCGACGCCTATGCGGACGAGAACAGCCGGCTGATCGCCATGCTGAAGCGGCATCTGGCCGACGAGGAAGATCTCATCATCCCGCTGATCCTCGATCGCGGCGACCGGGCTCTGGTCGAGGACGACGACTGAACCTTACGATGTGGTTTCGCTGTCGCGGGCGTCCTTGGCGCGCTCCTTGCCGGCGACGGTGCGGGCGATGAGCCAGGCAAGGATGGCGACGCCCAGACCTATGGCAAGCGCGATCAGCAGCCGTTCGTGATGGAGCAGTGCCTTGCCTATCATCTGCTCGGCGCCGAGGCCGGAGACGTAGCCGATGCCGCAGAACAAAGCCGCCCAGACCAGCGACGACACCGCGTTGAGGATAACGAAGCGCGCTACCGAAATGCTGGCGAAACCGGCCGCGATGCCGCCGACCAGGCGCAGGCCATAGATGTAGCGGTTGGATAGGACGAATATGTTGGGATGGGACGAGACGAGACGGTAGGCGTGGTTGAAGCCGGGCCTCGCCTTCAGTTTCAGCACCCTGGGATGGTCGGCAAAGCTGCGGCCGAGAATGAAGAAAAACGTGTCGCCGACGAAGGCGCCAATGGCGGCCGTGAGGAAAGCCTTCCAGAGGATGAAGACATGCTGATGGGCGAAGAAGCCGCCGAGGATGGCCGCACTTTCGCCTTCGGCGACACAGCCCAGGAAAACCGCGATCAACCCATATTGCTCGATGAGGTGATGGACGATCCCGGTCATTGAGAGGTTTGCCGGCCCGACACTTTTTCGTCTATGCGGTTCACCTGTTCGGCCAGGCGCGCGATGTCCTCGCGCACGCCGATGATCTGGCTGTGGCGCAGTTCGTCCAGCTTTTCATGCAGAGCCATGATCTCGATCTCGGCCTTGAGGTTGACCTCATAGTCATGCGCGGCGTCGATGCGGTCGCGTGCGGCCTGGCGGTTCTGCGACATCATGATCACCGGCGCCTGCAGGGCGGCGATCATCGACAGCACGAGATTGAGGAAGATGAAGGGGTAGGGGTCGAATGAGTCTCGCCCGAGCAGCCACCAATTGGCGCCGATCCACAGCACCAGGAAAGCAATGAAGGACAGGATGAACGTCCACGAGCCGCCGATGCGGGCAATGGCATCGGCGATCCGGTCGCCGGCGCCCTGAAGGCCGGTGAGGCTGTCGTTGATATCCTGCGAGATGGGCTTGCGGTCGACAGTGCTCTGCAACACCCGCCGCTCGAGCTCGCTGAGGCCCTCCGGCGTTCGCCTCAGCCAGCGGTTGGCCAGTTCTGGCACGGTCTTGTGCATGGATGTCTCCATAGGAAAAGCATCGGCTTGGCAGCCTCGTTTGCATATAGGAAGATGGCGTTTCGTCAAAAGCGCGGCGCGAGGATGCAGGATGCCCGATTTCGCGAAGATTCGCGCCCGTGCTGCAAAACGCAAAGGCGGCGACGCCGTGCTGACCTCGCTGCTCGGGCCGGCGCCTGACAATGCTGCTGTTGCCGACATTACGGACGATCGCATCCTGTCGACGATGGCCGAGCGGGTGTTTGCCGCCGGCTTCGTCTGGCGCGTCATCGAACAGAAATGGCCGGGCTTCGAGGAAGCCTTTCTCCATTTCGAGCCGAAACGGCTGTTGTTTCAACCTGATGACTTCTGGCATGACCTGACGGCTGATCAACGCATTGTGCGCAACCCGCAGAAGATCAAATCCGTCCGCGACAACGCCGCCTTCGTTGAGCGTGTGTCGAAGGAACATGGCGGTTTCGGCAAATTCCTCGCGGAGTGGCCTGACGACGACCAGGTCGGGCTGATGGCGTATCTCGGCAAGCATGGCAGCCGGCTTGGCGGCAACACCGGCCAGTATTTCCTGCGTTGGCTGCAATGGGACGCCTTCGTCATCTCGGCCGATATGGTCGCGGCTTTGCGTGACGCCGGCCTCGACATCGCCGAAAGTCCGACGTCGAAGAGGGATCTCGACAGGATTCAGGCGCAGATCAACAAATGGGCGCAGGAAACCGGCCTGCCGCGCCGGCACATCTCGCGCATTCTGGCGATGTCGATCGGAGAGAACCATTCGCCGCAATCGCTGCGGGAATATATGGGCGATGACTGATCACCGAATTGGTCCAAACGAACGCCATTGCCCGGGCAAATTTGCCGCGCTAAACCGCAGGCATGACCCAGAAGACCGCACCCGATATTCTGCGCATCGCCGTTGCCCAGCTCAACCCGACGGTCGGCGATGTCGCCGGCAACCTTGCCAAGGCGCGCGAGGCGAGGGCCGATGCCGCCCGCCAGGGCGCCGACATCGTGCTCTACACCGAGCTTTTCCTTGCCGGTTACCCGCCGGAGGACCTGGTGCTGAAGCCGGCCTTCCTCAAGGTTTGCGAGAAGGCCGCGCAAGACTTCGCCGGAGATACCGCCGATGGCGGGCCGGGCGTCATCATCGGCACGCCGCTGAAGCGCAAGAGCGGCACCCACAATTCGATCATCATCGCCGATGGCGGCAAGATCCTCGCCGAGCGCTACAAGCTCGATTTGCCAAACTATGGCGAGTTCGACGAGAAGCGCGTCTTTCAGGCCGGCCCCGAGGCTCAGGGACCCGTCAATTTCCGCGGTGTGCGCATCGGAATTCCGATCTGCGAGGACATCTGGGGCGACGTCGGCATCTGTGAAACCCTGGCCGAAAGCGGCGCGGAAATCCTGCTGGTGCCGAACGGCTCGCCCTACTACCGCGCCAAGATGGACGTGCGCCATCAGGTCGTTATCCGCCAGGTCATCGAGACCGGTTTGCCGATGATCTATGCCAATCAGATCGGCGGCCAGGATGAGCTGATCTTCGACGGCGCCTCTTTTGCCATAGGCGCCGACAAGACGCTTGCCTTCCAGATGAGCCAGTTCGAGGAAACTGTCGACGTCACCACCTGGAAGCGCAACCGCGTCGCCGCAGGCGCGCAAAACGCAGAAGAGTTCGACGGCTGGGTCTGCTCGGAAGGGCCGATGTCGAAAATCCCCGAGCGCGAAGAGGCGGACTACCGCGCCTGCATGCTCGGCCTGCGCGACTACGTCAACAAGAACGGCTTCAAGAACGTGGTGCTGGGTCTCTCCGGCGGCATCGATTCGGCGATCTGCGCGGCCCTTGCCGTCGACGCACTTGGCGAGGAGCGGCTGCGGGCGGTGATGATGCCCTACCGCTATACCTCGGAGGATTCACTGAAGGATGCCGAGGATTGCGCCCGTGCGCTTGGCTGCCGCTATGACATCGTGCCGATCTTCGAACCGGTCGAGGGTTTCCTACACACGCTGGCGCAGCTTTTTGAAGGCACCAAGGAAGGCATCACCGAAGAGAATCTACAGAGCCGCGCGCGCGGCACGATCCTGATGGCGATTTCCAACAAGTTCGGCTCGATGGTCGTCACCACGGGCAACAAGAGCGAGATGTCGGTGGGCTACGCCACGCTTTATGGCGACATGAATGGCGGCTTCAACCCGATAAAAGACCTCTACAAGATGCAGGTCTATGCGCTGTCGCGCTGGCGCAACAGCCATGTGCCGCCGGGCGCGCTCGGTCCCTCAGGCGAGGTGATCCCCAGGAATATCATCGACAAGGCGCCGTCGGCGGAATTGCGCGAGAACCAAACCGACCAGGATTCGCTGCCGCCCTATCCGGTGCTGGACGACATTCTGGAATGCCTGGTCGAGAACGAAATGGGCGTCGACGACATCGTCGCGCGCGGCCACGACCGGGCGACGGTGACGCGCGTCGAACATTTGCTCTACATTGCCGAGTACAAACGCCGGCAAGCGGCGCCGGGTGTGAAGATCACCCGTAAGAATTTTGGCCGCGACCGCCGCTATCCCATCACCAACCGTTTCAGGGATCGCGGCTAAACATCTGATTAAATTGATGAAGCTTGGGGGGCGCATCTTTATCAACTATTTCAAGGGAACGCTGAGTATCACATCCTGCGCTTCAAGAACGGCAAGATCAGGGAGCAGGGGCGCGGCATTTCGTGGTGCCGTAAGCGCGTCAGGTCGGTAACCAAACCACGGGCCGGACCGAAATTCGGCCGCCCTCCATTCTTTGCGAGGCACCATGCCCGACTGTGAAATCAGCTTCGACATGTCACGGATCGATTTCCGGGCGACCTCCGATCTGTTGATGGCGAGTTATTGGGGCGCCGGCCGCAGCGATGAGTTTCATCGCCGCGCCTTTGCCAACTCGTTCTGCACCGCGGCCTATATCGACGGGAACCAAGTCGGTTTTGGCCGGGCCATCACCGACCGTACGGTGTTTGCCTATCTCGCCGACATCATCATCTGGCCGCAGCATCGCGGCCAAGGCATTGGCTTGCAACTGGTGCAGGCGCTCATCGACCACCCTGAACTCAGCACGGTCTCGCACTGGAGCCTGTCGACCAGTGACGCGCATGGCCTTTATGAGAAGCTGGGCTTCAAGGCATCAACCGACGGCCGCTACATGCGCCTCGATCGCAACCCGGAATGAGGCATAGCGAGGGGGGTTGACCGGCTGTTGTTGCAAAATAACCTCACTGGTTGGACCAGTTACGCTTTGCCACGTGCCCGGCCTTGGCGATCCTTCATGGCGTCTCTATAAGGACCTCTCCGCAAGTGTCTTGCGGGAGGTCTGAATGGCAGTATTTCACATGGTAATGCGAGGCCGCGAAGCCTAGGTCTCACCTGGCGTCCGGCGAAGGTTTGCCCTTCGCACCGATGCCGGGTCGAGTACAGGCTTCTGCCGATGCCGGTCGCCACCCGACAACCCGGGGCGCGCCGCCACCTATGCCGAACCTCCGCAGCCGGGCGAATTGCCCAGCGCGGTTTTCAATTTTCAGACCTTACCGGGACCGGGCAGATTTGCGCCCGGATGACATCATGACTCGTTTTCGAATCGATCTGCGTGCAATCGCCTTTCGCAGCGTTCTTGGCTTCACGCTCAGCCACTGGCGGCGCCAGCCGTGGCGGCTTTCGCTGATCATGGGCAGCTTCCTGCTGTCGACCCTGGCCGACGTCTTGACGCCGCTCTATTCCGGCCGGCTGGTCGACGCCGTCGCCAGCAGTGCGTTGGCTGACGATGTCGCGTGGAATGCGGCAATGGCGGCGTTCTTCGCGCTCATCGCTTTGGCGCTGACCGGCGTGGTGCTGCGCAACCTGGCTTTCATGGGCATTGTCGAGCTGACGCTGAAGATGATGGCCGACATCGCCGCCGACTCGTTCTATCGCGTGCAGCGCTTCTCAACCGACTGGCACGCCAACAGCTTTGCCGGATCGACGGTGCGCAAGGTCACGCGCGGCATGTGGGCTCTCGACCTGCTCAATGACACCATCCTGATTGCGTTGTTGCCATCGGTCGCCATGCTGGTCGGCTCGACGTTGCTGCTCGGCTGGTTCTGGCCGCTGATGGGGCTGGTCGTGGCAGTCGGCTCGGTGCTGTTCATCACGGTGACGGCGCTGCTGTCGCTCGGCTATGTCGCGCCCGCGGCACGGCTCGCCAACAGCTGGGATACGCGGCTTGGCGGCTCGCTTGCCGATGCGGTGAGCTGCAATGCCGTGGTCAAGGGTTTCGGCGCCGAGACGCGCGAGGAAACGCGTCTTGCCAAGGTCGTCGCCAAATGGCGCGCGCGGACCAGCCGCACTTGGGTGCGCGGCACCATCAACGGCACGACGCAAGGCGCCATGCTGCTGGTGCTGCGGACGGCAGTGATCGGCCTGTCGCTGATGCTGTGGGCCTGGGGCCAGGCAAGTGCGGGCGATGTCGCCTTCGTGCTGACCTCGTTCTTCGTGCTGCAGGGCTACCTCAGGGACATCGGCACGCATATCCGCAATTTGCAGCGTTCGGTCAACGATATGGAGGAACTGGTCGATTTCCAGTCGCAACCGCTCGGCATCGAGGACCGGCCCGGCGCCAAGCCGATCCGGATCACTCATGGCCACATCGCCTTCGATAACGTCACCTTCCACTATGGCAGCCATCGCCTGCCGCTCTACCGCGGCTTTTCGGTGGAGATAGCGGCGGGCGAGCGGGTCGGACTGGTCGGTCATTCCGGCTCGGGCAAGACGACCTTCGTGAAGCTGATCCAGCGTCTCTATGATGTCAGCGGCGGCAGGATCCTGATCGATGGCCAAGACATCTCCCAGGTTGCACAGGCGTCGCTGCGCGCGCAGATTGCCATCGTCCAGCAGGAGCCCATCCTGTTCCACCGCTCGCTGGCGGAAAACATCGCCTATGCCCGTCCGGACGCCACGCAGGCCGAGATCGAGCATGCCGCCAAGCTCGCCAGCGCGCACGACTTCATCACCGGCCTGCCGAAGGGCTACGGCACGCTGGTCGGTGAACGCGGCGTGAAACTGTCGGGCGGCGAGCGCCAGCGGGTGGCGGTCGCACGCGCCTTCCTGGCGGATGCGCGCATCCTGATCCTGGACGAGGCGACATCGAGCCTCGATTCGGAATCGGAAGTGCTGATCCAGCAGGCGATGGAGCGGCTGATGGTCGGCCGCACGACGCTGGTCATCGCGCACCGTCTGTCGACGGTGCGGGCGCTGGACAGGCTGCTCGTGTTCGACCGTGGCAAGATCGTCGAGGAAGGCTCGCATGACGAGCTGATCCGGCTGAAGGGCGGCATCTACCGCCGCCTGTTCGAGCGGCAGGCGCTGGAACTGACCAAGGGCCTGGTGATCTGAGCTGAACGCAGAGCCCTATCCGAGGGACAGGGCTCTGCCTGGTTCATCCAGGCATTCGCTCGAATGGCTGAAGCGCTGGGTCGATCGTGTCCCAGACGTGGCCGCGCACGGTGTAGGTGACCGCCTGCGGATCGAACTGGCCGGGATCGTCGAGGCTCGTGGCCTGGATCGCCGTCACCTCCGGCATGGCGACGAACGTTACGTAGACCGGCGTGCCGCAGGTCGGGCAAAAGGCCTGGGCTTTTTCATTGCCGCTGTCGGCGATCATCCGCCATGTGCTCGGCTCGCCGGTGATCTTTACGTCAGCGCGCCGGCCGAAGGTCACATAGGAACAATGGCCAGTACCGCTGCGCTTTTGGCAATCGAGGCATTGGCAGTGGTTCTGAAAGATCGGCTCGCCGCTGGCCTCATAGCGGATCGCGCCGCAGGCGCAGCCGCCGGTATAGTGCCTGGTCATTGTCGTTCTCCCGCTGTCAGATTGCTTCAGGCCGATTTCGGCTTGGCGAACAGGTCGATGCCCGTGCCGGTTTCGAGGAAGGATTTCATACTGGACAGCACGGCCGGCCAGCCTTGGCTGACGCCTTTGGCCATGCCGCTGCCGGCTTCGAGCTCGTCATGGCTGACGGTCAGCTTGACCATGGTGTCGTATTCCTCGATGGCGAACGTCACCCGGCTGTGCTTGGTGGGATCGTCGGCCTGCGAGGCGTTGG
This sequence comes from Mesorhizobium sp. M0862, assembly GCF_040319795.1. Lineage (NCBI taxonomy): Bacteria > Pseudomonadati > Pseudomonadota > Alphaproteobacteria > Hyphomicrobiales > Phyllobacteriaceae > Mesorhizobium > Mesorhizobium sp. M0862. Next base: position 181,930 of record NZ_JAMYOJ010000008.1, on the reverse strand, counting down.
CCCAGCTCATGACCAGGCGGGTCGGCGGCGAGATTTCGACCACCTTGCCGACGAGTTCGACAGAGCGCTCCTCATTGGCGCGAATATGTTCCCATTTCGAGCCGGGCTTCCAGTCGGAGACGTTCTCGTGGCCCCAGTAGCGCTTGGCGATATCGGGCCTGGTGATGGCTTCGAACACCTTTTGTGGCGTCGATCTGATGTAGGTCACGTAGACAAAACTGGTGGTTTCCCGGGTCATTGGTCGTCTCCTTCGAGTTCTTGTTTCAGGTCGTGCAGCAGGCTCAGCCGCTGCCGTTCGAATTTTCGCACCCACCGCTCGTAGACTTCGTGCAGCGGCACGGGGTTGATGAAATGCAGCTTCTCTCGGCCACGCTTGACCGTGCTGATCAGATTGGCCGCTTCCAGCAGATCGATGTGCTGCGTGGCGGATTGCCTCGCCATGTCGAGATTTTCGCAAAGCTCGCCGAGCGTCTGGCCGTTCTTCTCACACAGAAGATCGAGCAGCATTCTGCGGGTCGGGTCGCCCAGCGCTTTGAAAACCTTGTCGGCGTCCATCGGTCTCACTCATCTTGAAGACACAATATGCAGGTAAATGCCTGCATGTCAAGCTGTGGCTAAGCTTGGCCTGAAGGGGAGGGATTTATAGTGTCGGATTGCTGGCGCGCGGAGCGAAGCACCGAGCCCGGAATCGGGGCAAGAACCGGTGCGGGCGCGCAGGACTATGCAGCGGTGGCTGTGAGCTAGGCTCTAACGACGAACTTGTGGGGATCGGCGCAGAAATGGGCGATGATCTGGCAGAGGTCCGGTTCGTTGACCATGCGTACGGCCTCGGCCCCATTGACCCATTTCCGGGTGCGCGCGCGCTTTTCCTTCCAGCGGTCGGCAACGTGCTCGACCTGCAGCGGAAACACCAGCACTTCGCAAGGCACTTCCTCGCCGGACGCTAGGGCCTTGGCGTAGAAGTAACGACCGGCCTCGAAAAGCGAAATCTTGCCACGCAATCCGGCTTCCTCGCCCGCCTCGCGGGCCGCTGCCTCGCAGAGCGGCTCCCTGGCCTCGGGCCAGCCCTTCGGCAGCACCCAACGCCCGGTGTCTCGGCTGGTGATCAGCATGATCTCGACGCCGTCTTCGTTATTGCGCCATGGCAAAGCGGCAACCTGCAGGCGACAAGGCGAAGTGCCGAAGAGCTTGCGGACCCTTTCAGCCAGATGGTCGTGTGTCGCCGGTGTCGTCAGCATCAGTGAAAGCTACCCCAGCCCTCAGAATCGTTAGCCGCCGTATGAATCTTACCGACAAGTGTAAGTCTTAAAAGTAAAAAACATCACACCGACCCGTCAAATCCGCCAACACCTGTCGATTCGACAGAACATTGTCCCTTCCAGTGTCTGTTTTCATAGCAGACGGGGCGGGTTTGGCCGTCTGGGCAGAAATGGGGCTGGCGCGAATCAGCCGGCGTGATCGTCGGCGATCGGCTTCTGGTAGGTGAAACCCATGTCCCAGGGAAAGTAGATCCAGGTGTCCTGGCTGACTTCGGTGATGAAGGTGTCGACCAGCGGCCGGCCTTTCGGCTTGGCGTAGACGGTGGCGAAATGCGCCTTGGGCATCATGGCGCGCACGATGCCTGCCGTCTTGCCGGTGTCTGTGAGGTCGTCGATGATCAGCACGCCCGCGCCATCATCGGCGAGCAGCGCCGGGGTGATCTCCTTCAGCACCTGCAACTGCCCCTGGCTGGTGTAGTCGTGATAAGAGGCGACGCAGACCGTCTCGATGACGCGTATGCCGAGTTCGCGCGAGATGATGGCGGCGGGAACCAGGCCGCCACGGGTGATGCAGACGATGGCCTTCCACTGTCCCTTGTTGGCGCCGGCAAGCCGCCAGGCGAGCGCCCGGGCATCGCGGTGGAACTGGTCCCAGGAGACCGGAAAGGCTTTTTCGGGAAGGGACATTCTGCACTCCGCGCGCACCATTGTGGAATGCGCGCGGAATTAACTGGAAAGCCAGGGCATTGGCAAGGGCGGGGCCAGTCTGTGGAGTTACCGCGACAAAAAGGCCGCAACCGGCACGCTGCGCAACACGGTGCGCGTGACGCCGCCGAACAAAAGCTGACGCAGCCAGGAATGGCTGTAGGCGCCGAGCACCAGAAGGTCGGCTCCGGTCTCGGCGATCCGGGTCTGGATGACGTCATCGACCGAAGCATTACCCGATTTCTGCACCGACACGCTGACCGTTGCGCCATGCCTGGAGATTGCCGCGGCGATCTCGGCGCCGGCGGCTTCCGGGTTGTCATCCAGCGTATCCGGCGGATCGATGACCAGAATGTCGGTCTTTTCGGCCTCGATGATGAAGGGCAGCGCGTCGAAGGCGGCACGCGCCGCCTCCTTGCTGCCGTTCCAGGCCAGCAGCACATGTTTGAATGTGGTGACCAACGGCCCCTCATGCGGCACCACCAGCACTGGCCGGCCGGCATCGTAAACCAGCGTGTCGACATCGGCGCTCGTGTCGCCCCCGGTCTCGCGCTGCGCGGCGATAATCAGATCGGCGGCGCGCACGCTGGAAATACCCGTCAGCGCGCTGTCGCCGGAAAAGCTCTCGAGGCTGCGCCATTCGAAGGAAAGGCCGGAATTCTCGATCCGCCGAACGAAAAGCGTCTGCAATTTCTCGGCGCGCTCGCGGTTCATGTCGGCGGAGACCTGCAGGAACTCAGTGTCGGGGAAGCCGGTTGCCGAGGTGTAGGGAACGGGCAGCGCTTCGGCATGGATGCCGATGAGATGGCTCTCGAACCGGTCGGCAAGCGGGATGGCGCAGTCGAGCACGCGTTCGGCGTCCTGTTCGTTCTGCAATATGGCGACCATGGTCTTGAAGCGCATGCGAAATCCCTCAAATCTGCCAGCGCGTGCTGCGCCCGAGGGAAAACGTGGGAGTGCGGTGCTTGGTTCCGGCCCGGCGATGGTCCGCGAACCCAGGGTCAATTGGCGGCGGTGAAGCCGGCCACCATCGCCTCGACGTCCTTGCGTGCCGAATCCAGCGCCTCCTGGCTGCGGGCGCGGACCACCAGCTCCGTCCAGAATTTGCCGTCGCCATATTTCGGATAGGAGCCGATGATGGTGTCGGGATGCGCCTTCTGGATGTCGCCCAGGGGACCGCCGATCAGGCCTTCGCCGAACGGGCAATGGACGGTAGCCGACAGCATCTTGGTGCCGGCCTTCAGCGTCGGCACGACATTGTCGAGCATGGCCTGGAAAATCGCCGGCACGCCGGCCATGACATGGACGTTGCCGATGCGAAAGCCGGGCGCGACGGAGACCGGATTGTCGATATGGTCGGCACCGCGCGGCATGCGCGCCATGCGCTTGCGGGCCTCGGTGTATTCGATGCCGCGCGCGGCATAGCTCTCGCCCAGCATGGCATAGGCCTTGGCGTCGTATTCGCACGGCACCCCAAAAGCCTTGGAAACGGAATCGGCGGTGATGTCGTCATGCGTCGGGCCGATGCCGCCGGTGGTAAAGACATAGGTGTAGCGGGCGCGTACGGCATTCACCGCAGCGACAATCTCGTCCTCCTCGTCGGGAACGATGCGCACTTCCTTCAGGTCGATGCCGATGGCCGTCATGATGTCGGCGAGGTGGCCGATATTTTTATCCTTGGTGCGGCCGGACAGAATCTCGTCGCCGATGACAAGCATGGCGGCAGTGACGATTTCAGGCATGGAAGGCTCCGGCAAACAGGCCCGTTGGCAGACAAGGTCGCCTGAGGCAGAAAGAAGGTCGCCTGAGATAGCGCGACATCGAACTGGCGGCAATGCCGACACAAGCCGCCATCTGCCTTGCCGAGCGTTCGTCAGTGGGTGATGGTGCGCGCCGGTCCGCTCCCGGGTGAAACATGCTGGTATCGATTCTGCTGTGGCTTGTTGCCGGCCTGTCCGTGCTGGCTCTCGTCATCGTAGCCTGTCTGGTGGCCGCTACGCTCTGGATTGCCGCCAAGGCCGAAAGGCTGGTGCCGGCCAGCGGAAACTTCGTCGAGATCGACGGCAGCCGCATCCATTATGTCGAAACGGGCGAGGGACGGCCGATCCTGTTCGTGCACGGACTTGGCGCCCAGCTTCATCAGTTCCAGCACACGCTGTTCAACCGCTTCGGCCCCGGTTGCCGGCTGATCGCGCTCGACCGGCCGGGATCGGGCTATTCGGTGCGGGCCAAAGGAGCCACCGGCCGCTTGCCTGAGCAGGCCGAGATCATAAGGCGCTTCATCGAAACGCTCGCGCTGGAAAGGCCGCTTGTGGTCGGGCATTCCCTGGGCGGCGCCGTCGCGCTGACCCTGGCCGTGGAACATCCCGGCGCGATTTCCGGCATCGCTTTGCTGGCGCCGCTGACGCATCTGGAAGCCGGCGTCCGCGAGAAAGCGGGCCTGCTCTATATCCGTTCGCGGCTTTGGCGCTGGATCATGGCCTACACCGTCGCGATACCGACAAGCCTCAGATATGCGCGGCAGACATTGGAGTTCATCTTCTCGCCGCAGGCCGTTCCCGCCGACTACATGATCGATGGCGGCGGATGGCTCGGGCTGAGGCCAAGCCATTTCCATGCAACCTCCACCGATTTCGTAGCGGTCGAACAGGATCTTGGCCGCATCGAAGAGCGCTATGGAGAGATCGCCATGCCGGCCGGCATTTTCTTCGGGACAGCCGATCGCGTCATCGCCATGCGCATACATGGGGAGCCGATGAAGGACAGGATCGAAGGGCTGGATTTCGAGACGGTCGAAGGCCTCGGCCACATGCCGCAATTCGTCGAGCCGGACCGCGTCATCGCCTTCATCAAGCGCATTGCCGAGCGGGCATTCGCTGGCCAAGACCTCACCACAGCCTCACAACAATTTCACCGAACCATTCGGCTGATATCCGGTTTACCCCGTGTCGCACCCAAGGCGGCAGATACGGAGTAATTCAATGTACAGGAAAGTTTTTGCAGCATCCGTCCTGACGATCGGTCTTGCCACATCGGCGATGGCGCAGTCATCGGACGGCACGTATTCCAACCATCACAGCTGGTGGCCGTTCGGGAACGAGCAGTCATCGACCGTCGACCAGAGCACCACCGGCAGCATCAATGCCGACGGCAGCAAAGGCTATGGCGGCGCTACGGGGCCGTGCGCCTCCGACCCGTCAGGACCCTACGGAAATGTGAGGCCCAACGTGAACGATCAATATTGCGGCAAGTGATCAAGCCGCGGCTTCGACTGACCGGCAGGATGTCCCGCCTGTTTGTTTTGACGCAATTCCCAAGGGAATTGCTTAGGCGAGCATCCACGGCCGGCAGCGAAAGCTGAGGGGCAAGGATCAGTCGGAAACTTCGGTCTGCGGCCGGTCGCGGCCGTCGGCCAGTTCGTCGTGCCACTTGCCTTCGGCATCCTCATACTGGATGCCGTCCGTGGCGCCGGCGATCTGCTGTTCGGCCGAGGCGATCTCGGCGGCGCGCAGCGCATCCTGATGGGTCGGGAATGTCTCCGAGAATGTCGAACCGACCTTGTAGGCCCAGCCCCCGTCATGCTCGACGATCTTGTAAGTCAGCTTCGCCATGAAATCCTCCGGTTCGTCCGTCCGCTCAATGCGGCCCGTTTTTCATTGCAATTTGGGCTTCAATGCAACTTGGCGTCTGGCAGCCGGTCTTCGGGAACCAGCACTTCCGATTCCTTGGCCGCTTCGATCAAAGCCCTGCGTGCATCGGCCGTCGAACGATAACCTTCCAGCACTTTGAGGCAAGTGTCGAGAGCATCACGATGGCGCGGGCCGCGGTTGAGCGGCCACACCGTCATCAGACACTCCGCCGCTTCCTGGGTGCTGCGGATCTGGCGATATTTGCCGACATGGCCGAGTTCGACCACGACCGGGGTTTCAAAAGGTTTGTTATCCATGATGGCCGCAACGCAAAGCAGCCAATATGGTTGCAAAAATGGCCGTCAGCCTGCGCCCAAACGTCTCACCAACAGCGATCGTTGGTCTCAGTAACCGCAGTCGTTGCGCAGCCAGCGGGCGTTGGCCCAGCCGGTCCGTCCGCCGATTTCGACCTGGTACCAGTTGCCGCGGCGGTCGAAAATCTCGGTGTGGTCGCCATTGAACAATTGCCCGATCATGCGCGACGACAAGTTCGGCCGTGCGCGCACGGCGAGAAACCCGCTGCCAGTATCGAGATCGTAGTGCCTGGACAGGCCGTGCACCGTGCCTTCGCAATATTGCGCGCCGACCGGAGACGACGCGGCGAACGACAGTGCGACCACCAGAGCGGCTGCCGCCGGATAGATTGCCCTTGATGCCATGGACTTTGCTCCCAATCCGGCCGCCAAGGCGGCCTGCCCCCAGGGACTATAGCGGGCGGATTAAAGCGAAGCTGCGGCAATCTGTCCAGCAGATGCGTTTGGCGCATCCGTCGGCGCTGCCTGTTCAGCCCTTCGTCCAATGCTGCATCGTCGTCACCGAGCGGGCGAGCTGTGGCGCGGGATGGATTTTCTCGCCGAAGGTGGCGGCGGCGCGCCAGCCCCAGCGCGGATCGGCGAGGAAGGCGCGGGCCAGCGCCACCATGTCGGCGCGGCCGTCGGCGACGATCGCCTCTGCCTGCGCGGGATCGTCGATCAGGCCGACAGCCCGGGTCGGGATGCCGGCGCCCTTGCGCACCGCTTCGGCCAGATGCACCTGATAGCCGGGGCCGGTCGGCAGCTTCTGCAACGGCGAATTGCCGCCGCTCGAACAGCAGAGATAGGCAACATCAAGCGCCTTCAAGGCTTTGGCCACCTCGATCGCCTCGTCGACCTCGAAGCCGCCATCGACCCAGTCCTTTACCGACAGGCGGGCGCCAAGCATCAGGTTTGGAACTGCCTTCCTCACCGATTTGGCGATCTCGATGAGGAAACGCATGCGTTTTTCCAGCGAGCCGCCCCAGCGGTCGGTGCGCTGGTTGGAAAGCGGCGACAGGAACTGAAAGATCAGATAGCCGTGCGCGGCGTGCAACTCGAGGAAGTCGAAGCCGGCGCGCTCGGCCCGCCTCGCGGCTTGAGTGAAGCGCTCGATAAGCTGCAGGATTTCATCCTCCTCCAGCGCATGCGGCACATTCCAGCCGGTGTCATAGGCGATGGCCGAGGCCGAGACGGTCTGCCAGGGATCCTCGCCCGGCTGCAATGGGCCGCCGCCTTCCCAGGGCTTTCGGTTGGAGGCCTTGCGGCCGGCATGGGCAAGCTGAATGCCGAATTTCGTTTCCGGCGCGGCGACGCGCCTTGCTGCATCCAGCGTGCGCCGGGCGGCCGCCTCGTTGTCGTCGGAATAGAGGCCGAGGCAGCCATGGGTGATGCGGCCGCGCCGTTCGACGTCGGTCATCTCGACGGTGACCATGCCGGCGCCCGACATCGCCAGGTTCATCCAGTGATAGAGATGCCAGTCGCTGGCCGAGCCATCTTCGGCGGAATACTGGCACATCGGCGCCACCGCGATACGATTCGGAAAGGTCAGGCCATCGAGGGCGATCGGCTGGAAAAGCGCTGCGGTCATCAAAAAAACTCCGGAGAGGGCTGCAGCTATTTAGGCGATGGCAGTTGCCGGCACCAGACACGAGGCGGTGAAAGCTTCGCCGTTTCGGTTGCGCGCAAAACCGTTCGCGGTTACGCCATGGCGCCGACACTTGGAGCTCATCATGGAAGATCGTATCCGCATCCGCTCGGAGGAAGTCCTGTCCGACGACTGGGCGGTCCTGAAGAAGACCGTTCTCGATTACCGTCGGCGCGACGGGCAGTGGGAGACGCAGATTCGCCAGACCTACGATCGTGGCGACGGCGCGGTGATCCTGCCTTTCGATCCCGAGCGTCAGACGGTGCTTCTGGTGCGGCAGTTCCGCTACCCCGCCTACGTCACCGGCCACCGCGAACCGCTGATCGAGGCCTGCGCCGGCCTGCTCGACAAAAACGATCCCGAAACCGCCATCCTCAAGGAGGCCGAGGAAGAGCTCGGCTATCGCCTACAGAACATCGAGCGGCTGTTTTCCCCCTATATGAGCCCGGGCAGCGTCACCGAACGGCTGTGGTTCTTCGTGGCGCGCTATTCACCCGCCGACCGCATCTCGGCCGGCGGCGGCGCGGCCGACGAGGGCGAGGACATCGAGGTTCTGGAAATGCCTCTTGATGAAGCGCTGGCCGGCATTTCAGACGGCCGCATCATCGACGCCAAGACGATCATCCTGATCCAGCATTTGAAACTGTACCCGATGAAGGGCTAGCTCGGCGAAGCTCGACGTGCCTCACTGCTGCGGGCAGGGTGGCACGTCCACTTCGCGGATGAAGTTGCGCAGGTTGCAAGGACACCGGAATGGCGCGTGGCGCAAAGGCATGGCTGAAGCGAAACAGCGCGCGGGCATCTCTCCTGTTGCTGAACGCCGCGCTGCTTGTCCGCTACCGCCGGTTGACCCAGCGTTTCCTGGAGCGGATGCGGCATCTGCCGAATTTTGCAGCCCCGGTGACGTTCACGGAAAAGATCCACTGGCGCAAGATTTTCGATGACGATCCTCGCTTTGCCGGTCTTCTCGACAAGCTCAAGTCCAAGGAAATCGTCAGGGAGCGGCTTCCCGGGCTCGCCATCCCTGAGGTGCTGTGGCAGGGCGACGATCCGCGCCAGATCCCCTTCGATGACCTGAAAATCCCCTACGCCGTCAAATGCAACCACGGTTGCGCCATGAATGTCATCGTTCGCGATCCGGCCAACGCCGACCGGGAGGCGATCATTGCCGAGATGACGGAATACCTTGGCCAAACCTATGGCGCCCGCAAGCTGGAGCGCAGCTATGCGCACATAGAGCGGCGGGTTTTCGTCGAAGCACTTGTGGGCAAGGACCAGGGCTATGACCCGGTCGACTACAAATTCTGTGTGCTGGCTGGCCGCGTCGCCTACATCGTCGTCGTCGCCTTCCGTTCCACGGTCAAGAATACCGCCCACCTGGATCGCGATTGGCGCCCGCTGAACATTGCCCAGGGCGCGATCGACTCGAGCCTGGAAATTCCCCCTCCCAAGAGCCTGGCGCGGATGATCGAGGCAGCCGAGGCGCTCGGCAGCGAGTTCGACATGGTGCGTGTCGATTTCTACGAGGAGGAGGGGGAGCCGATCTTCGGAGAATTCACGGTCTACCCACGCAGCGGCTTGCTGCAATTCGACCCGGCTGCCTTCGACCGCGAACTGGGCGCGCATTGGGATATTGGCGCGTCAGCTTACCTCAGCCGTTTGCCCAGCCGATTTGCCCGGCGATACAAGGCAATGCTCGTCGCCGCCGGCTCTCTCGACGTTTGACGGCTACTCGGTGGCCTGCCACCCCGAAGCTCGAAGAGCGAAGGGTGGTGCGGAGAACCCATACCATTAGAGATCGAGGGAAACTGATAGCTCAGCAGGTCAATAGCCGTGATTTCGAAGTGCTGCCTCAACTGAGCCGTAGCGGTCATAGCGACGCCGCAGTCTTCATCGAGCAAGTTTTCGGCGCGCTTCCTGCTGCGACTCGGCCGATTACCGCTAAGGTTACCGGCAAGCTCTCCCACGTCCCGACTGGGTCGAGATCATTTGAAGAACTCTTTCAGCTTGTTGAGTCGGCTGTCGCCAGAGGCCTTCCGGCCTTCAGGACACGCCGCCTCGCCGATCGTATCCTGCTGGATAAAGCGAGGTTCTCAGCCACCATTTTCTCGCTGAGTACCAGCGCGAACTCGGTCTGTTTGATGCGCTGCTGAGCATCAGCGAGTTGCATCGTGAAAAGATCGGTTGCCATTGTTGATCCGGGATCCGCGAGATTCATGTTTGCGTAACACATGGCGGGCGAAATCGTTCCTGATTGTCGGGCGAAGCCGGTGCCGCAAAGGGCGGCTGAGTTTGAACTTCCCACCCGGCCAGACGTCCGCGAGCGCCAAGGCATCGAGAGCCCAGTGATCGGAGGGCCACGACGAGCGGGCGCAACCCGACCACTTAAGTGATCAGCCTCGCTACAGCCTTGACAGGTACAGTCGCGGCCTCATCAAGGGGAGGTATCAATGGTCTCGGCGATTGGAAACCAACATCGGCAGGCAGCTGAAACTCGACCGAAACCCGCAAAGACAGAACCGGGCGAAGGATTTGCGCCAGGCAAAAGCGCAGACAGCGTAGGACATCGCGCCAAGGCAATGGCGGCAGAAAGTGGCGACACGGATTCTGGCGCCCAGGGGCGCGCCGCATCGACAATCGCCAGGATGGATATCACCGTTTTGGCTCCACAGAGCGAAGAGCCGCCTTTGGAGTAGCCCGGGCGGTCGTGCCGCTGCCTCAGTCCTTGTGCAGCACAACGCGCGCTGGCTACGCTCGGTGGCCATCGTCGTCTCGAAACACTTCGGGCGTTGCACTGCCGCGAGCCGCCTTCGCTGCTGGTCGAGGGGCTGTAACCCTTGGTGAGGCCGGCATCGCCTCGCCGGTCGTTGCGAGCCCACGATCGGGCGGCCAAGCGACCTTCCCTGTGTCGGTCTCTATTTGATACTAGGGGACGGCGGTTTCATCACGGGCAATTGCAGCTGGTCAATGGTTGCGACGATGCCGGCGGCAATGGCTTCCGCCTCATGGATCAGTTCCGGACCATAGAGCCCATTGACCATCTCTTCGCTCGGCAGCACGCCAGGAGGACAGTGCTCTTCCATTGTGCGCCGGATGAGCGTCAGCGCTGCCCGGCATTGGTCGGCTTCGATCTTCATAGCCCTTCAAACATCCAATTCGTCTAAAATGTTCCGGAACTAATTTAGTGATAGATAATTGAAGTCGCGGTTCTGCGAGTCAGTGCATGCGTCTGAAATTCATCAAGCCCATGGAACCCGAACTGGTCGACACGCCGCCGATGGGCGATGATTGGATTCATGAGATCAAATTCGATGGCTACCGCACCCAGGTCATCAAGGATGATGACGGGATTCGGCTGATCACCAAGAACGGTTATGATTGGACGGGCCGCTACATCCAACTTGCCGGTGAGGCGGAAGCGATCGAGGCGAAAGACTTCATCATCGACGGCGAGACCATTACGATCAATGAGGCTGGCCTATCCGACTTCCATGCGCATCAATCAGCCGCGACCAGCCGCAAGCCGTCGCGCGATCTGTATCTGCCAGCATTCGACCTCTTGCATCTGAACGGGCATGACTTGCGGAACACGCCGGTGGAAGACCGTCGCGAGATCCTCCGGGCGTTGATCCCGGACGGTGGCCGAATCCAGTTCAGCGAAGCGATGCCGGGCACTGGCGACGCCGTCTTTCATCTGGTCGACCAGGCTGGGCTTGAAGGTATCGTTTCAAAGCGGAAGGGCAGTAAGTATCGGTCGGGTCCGACGACGAACTGGCGCAAGATCAAGTGCTATGCCGAAAAGGAGATGGACATCATCGGCGTGCAGTGCGAGGCCGGCAAGCCTGCCATGGTGCTGATGGCCGACAAAGGCCACTATGCCGGCGGCGCCTTCGTCACCTTCAAGGCGGACAAGCGCCAGCGCCTATGGGACCGCGTGCAAGGCAAGATGGGCGGGCCGGCGCCGAAAGGGCTCAAGAGTGACAAGGCCGAATGGCTAAAGCCGGGCCTGGTCGGCCGCGTGCGGTTCCTGAAGGGCGAGGAGAAGCTTCGCCATGCCAAGCTGCTGGATTTCCGGGAGGAGACTTAGCCCGGAGGCTTGTCCCGGGGCTGTGCCGGTCCTGTCCCGTTCCACTGGATGAACTTCGCCCTCTGGCCGGTGATGGTCTCGATCGACTTCAACAGGGGTCCATGGACCTTACGTAGAGCTTGGTAGTGCTCGCCGTGGTACGCCAGGAGCGGCCCGACGATGCTCTTGTGCAGCGCTTCGGCTGCCGCCAGGAAGCGCTCGATTTCAGCCCGGGAAAGTTGTTCCGAAGGTTTGGTTCTGGCCATTGGCGCTCTCCATTGAGGGGTCGCCGCAACGAGGACTATAATCCTACATGCCGGACTGCCTGACAAGAGGGCTCGCCGGCCTTACCCCGCAGGTAGCAGTAGGGCGACGGCGCCAAGCGCAGCCATCAGGAGCAGCCACCAGCAAAGATGAGCAACGGCAGGCCCGGCGACCTCCTTTGGCACACGGGACAAACAAGAAGGTCGCCGAGCCTTACCGGCGCTGCTTTGTGAGGGAGACGACGCCGGATGAGATGAGAGTATGCGATCGTGCTAATCTCTGCGAACCATGCGAACGAAGGAAGCCTTGTGGCACCGACGTTGAGATCAAGGTCGGCGGGGCGCTGATCGCTGCGGCAGGATTCTTCCAAAGCGGTAGTGAGTCCAGAGCGGAACATTAGCGTCGGCTAACGGTTAATTCGGCAGTGTTCCGAACCGTGATTGGTAGAGCGATGGTGACGTTTCATCTTGTCTATTTTTCCGGCCTGACGGCAGACCAGCTGCTAGGCAGCGCCGTTTCTATCCTGGCGTGTTTGCTGCTTTATAACGCTCTGGCTACGGACGCCTGACTGATAGGTCGGCCAGCGGCCCGGCATCCTTGGCAGCCGGCGATTGCCATCCCGATGCCAACTTCAAGACTTATCACGAGGCCAAAGACAAGCTTGCCGACGAAATCAATGGCGAGGGCCGGACAGGACGCCACACGTCCAGGCAGGGCTCTCTGAGGGCATTGGCGATGCCCGTTGCCTCAAGGTGGCGAGCTTTTTTAGTTAATAGGCCTCCGCGCTGGGCAATCTGTTCCGAGAGCTTCTGTGATGCCTCTATGACGCGGCAAACCTTGGAAAAGGTTTCCGTGGCAGGACCGGGGTACGATTCTAACCAACTAGGGCTGTATAGGCCACTAGCGCCCGACGATCCGGCTAATCATGTCGTCGTCAGGTGCGCTGTCGGTGAATTCCCGTAGGAGCGCCTTCGCGTGGTCTACCCAATGCTCTTCAGCCAGGTTCAGCTCCCGAACGGATCTCCTGAAGGTCTCGCACACCACATCGAAATCGAAGGCGTCAATGCTGTAGCCTTCCTCGTCATGGTCCATCGGCCGCCTCCCCCAATGGGGAAAACTGTACGGAATCGTACGAAGCAAGTGCAAGCGCATTCAAAAGCAATTGGCTGATGCCGCCCGATCGTTCCACAATGTGTTGCTAATATGCAGCACCGACTGAATCTCCGATCAGCGGCACTTGTGGTTGGTTCCAACAGCTGCACGTTGACGGCAAGATGCCAAAGCCAACGACATGCGGGCGACGAAGATGGACAAGCGACAAAACACAAGAAATGTTGAGTTGGTCGGTCTTCTGGCCGTGCCGTTGTCAGTTCTAATCACGCTGCTGATAGCTGGAATGATCCTTTGCTGAAATTTTCAAGTGGCAAAAGGCTGGGGCGGCGGGTTTTTCCCCTTTGAAAGAACTCACCATGTCCCAATCCGTCGAACCCCCGATATTGCCAGAGGATAGCCCAGACCGTGGGGTGAACTGTGAAGTCGCATTAGAAGCCGCGTTTGCGGCCTTGGTGACTGCGTCAGAAGCGCAAGGTTGGACGCCACAGGAAACGGCTGCAACTCTTCTTAAAATCGCGACGGAGCATGCCCACCGGGTTGAGGCCGCTGCGGCCCCAGCCGGCTCCTAAGGGAGTGCCTTGACCTGGCCGCGCGGTCGGTTGCTACGGACAGGAGTGTTGCAGCAGGTATTCCAGCAAGAGTGTTAAAAACTCTTCAGTTGCTACCCGCGTCAGCCTTTTCTATGGTAGCCAGTGAGTTCTTACAGAACAAATCCTAAGCATTCAAATGGTGCGGACGACGGGAATCGAACCCGTACGATCAGAGATCGAGGGATTTTAAGTCCCTTGGGCTTCTGAACGTTCGTTGCAAGGCAAGGGTTTGCGCATTCAACGTCTCCCACAAATTGCCAAAAATTGTGGGGATTTCCCACTGATTTCCCACATATGGGAACCGCCTTTTTCGCTTTCCAAACAGGGCGGGTCCAACTAAATCTGCGAGGACTGCGGGCGTGGTGAAATTGGTATACACACCGGACTTAAAATCCGGAGGCCCTAGGCCGTGCGGGTTCAAGTCCCGCCGCCCGCACCATACCAGAGCGTAATGGGAAGAAACGGCATGGCTGCAATGAATTGGGAGTGCTCGTATTGTGGAACCTTCACCACAATCAACGATGGCGACAGCACCGACGACCATGCGATGTTAAATCTTCGATCAAAACACGGGGCAGTCAAACTGCGCGTGTTCTCTGTTTCATGTCCGAACCCAAACTGTCGCGAGTTGTCGATTGATCTTGTAATTCGAAATTTTTCCCATCCCGCACAAAGACAGATGCAATGGGGCAGTATCGTCCACCAGCATCGGCTTTGGCCGGAAGGCAAGGTCATGCCCCTCCCGGTTTCAATTCCAGAAGCGATACAAAAAACGTATCGAGAGGCAGTCTTGGTGCTTCCTGTCAGTGGAGCCGCGTCCGCAGCTTTGTCGCGACGCTGTTTGCAGGGCATTGTGAGAGATTATTTCGAAATCCCGCAAAACAGGCGAGGCGACCTAGGTGCAGAATTGTCTTTCGTAAAAGACAAGATTAACAGCCAGGTCTGGGACGACATTCAAGCGGTTCGTGGGGTCGGGGACATAGGGGCTCACATGGACAAAAACGTTGATGTCATCATCGACGTCGATCCAAACGAGGCGGCGCTCTTGATTGGTCTGATCGAGGAGCTTTTCAAAGTCTGGTATATCGAGCGGGATCGTCGCAAAGAACATAGTTCGCAGCTAAAGGCGCTCTTGGACGGCAAGAGAACGCAACAAAAGAATGCCAAAATTGCCGCCAAAGTCGACCCGGATAGTGCTGCCGGTTAAGTTTTTTTCCCACAAAATTCCCCACATCATGCACTCGCGATTGCAACGGTCACTCCAATGGGATCATTGCACATGTGGCAGCGCAATCCACAAGGGAAACAGTCACTTAGTTTATTCAACTTAAACGGTTGAAACTCTTGAACACAATCGGAACGCATGTCGGCGTTTCCTGCGTACTGCTAAGCCTTTGAAAATGCTCGGGACGTGACAAATCCCTTTTTAAGTCCCTTGCGTCTACCAATTCCGCCACGTCCGCAGGCCAGCCCTTTTCAGACGCCAGCGAAAACCCGTCAAGCCATCTTTTGCCGAGTGTCGGACTCATGAAAGGTGGTTCGTGATGGCAAAACAGTTGGTTGTTGCCAAAATCTCAGTCGCCGAGAAGGCTCAGAATTTGTAGCTGAGATTGATACCGACCGCGTTCATCTTCACATCCTGATCGCGATCGTTGAAGGGTTCCGCCACGTCATAGTGCTCGGAGCCGAAATCGTAATAGCGATATTGCGCGCCGACGATGAATTTGTCGGTCAGCGCATAGTCAACGCCGGCGCCCAAGGTCCAGCCGATATTCGTGCGTGTGCCGGCGAACGACGCGCCCGCGACTTGCGAAGTTTCGATGCCGGCAAAGGCGACGCCGCCGACGCCGTAGACCAGCACGCGGTCCATGGCGAAGCCCGCTTTGGCGTTTACAGATCCGAACCACTTGATGTCCGTGCGGAATGTGCTTCCAAGGCCTGATACCGCCGTACCGTCGACGGCGGAATAATTGAGCTCCGCCTCGGCGCCGAGCACCGCCTGATCGAACTGCCACAGGCCGGCGACATGGCCGCCGACGAAACCGCCGTCAATGTCGGGCGAGATGGAAAACGGCGCGCCTTCCGTCACTGATATGTCGGACTGGCCCCAGCCGTAGCCGGCCTGCAGGCCGGCATAGTAGCCGGTCCAGTCGAAGCCTGGTTCGGTCATCGGCACCGCCATCGGGTCGGCGGCGAATGCCGGCGCGGCCAGAGCGATCAGAAATCCGGCACTGGCAATCGTCAGACACCGCATCGAGTTCTCCGAAAAGGCGGTTCAGAAGGCGCCTTGCCGGAAGGTAATCCTATTCGCCGCAAAACGGAACCCATTGTTCAACAATCGGAATGCACCCGTTGCTGCGCTGGGGTGCTCTAGCTGGGGGCGCTATTTGGCGTCGATGAAGTCCAGCGCCGCCTGGCTATATTCGTCCGGCGCCTGCAGCATGGCGAAATGACTGGCGTTGGGCAGGATGATGAGCTTGGCGCCCGGAATGACGGAGGCCATGTATTCGGTGTGTTCGCGCTTGATCGCCTCGTCATGGTCGCCGGCAACGATCGCGGTCGGCGTGGTTATCTTGCCGAGCTGCTCCTTGGTCCAGGCCGGCTCCGACTCCCACATGTGGCTGATCTGCGCCACGAAGGCATCGTACTGGTCGGGAGTCTTCGACAGTTTCTTGTAGTCGCGGCCCGAGCGGTCGATATAGGCGGCAAAGGTCTTGTTGGTCAGCACACCCGGATCGACGCCATCGGTGGTGACGTTGGCGGCCTGCGCAAAGAGCCGTGTCAGCCGCTCCGGATGATGCAGCGCGATGTCGATGCCGATAATGCCGCCGTCGCTCCAGCCGACAAGAGCGGTCTTGTCGATCTTGAGATAGTCGAGCAGCGCAAGATAGTCCGACGCCATGAGGTCATAGCCGTAAGCCTGCTCGGTGCGGGTAGAGCGGCCATGGCCGCGGCTGTCGGCGATAATAACCTTGTGCGTCTTGGACATGGTCGCCACCTGGCTTGCCCAGATGTCGCCATGGCCAAGGCCGCCATGGATCAGGAGAATCGGATCACCGGCGCCGAAAACGGCGTAGTACATCTGAATGCCGTTGACCGGCGCATATCCGCTCTGTTCAGGCTTGGGCATGGCCGCCGGTTCGGGCAAGGTCTGCCAACGTTCCTCGGCGGATGCAAAGCCGGCCGAGATCAGGAACAGGGTGACGAAGGCGAGTGCTTTCAGGAACCGGGTCATGACTTCACCTCAGGAGGTTTCGGCCTCATCACAACAAAAACCCGCCTCGCGGCGGGTCGTCGGCGCAAATCAGCACCGTCGGCAGAATAGTAGCATAAGTGCCGGCACAGGCCAAACTGAATGACCGCCGTGACGCTCGCCGGTGTGAACAGGTGCGGCGCATCCGCCAGGGCGAGTTCTCATCGAGCGGATTTCGTCCGTGATCGCTGGCCAAAACCTTGCCGGCTTGGCACAGTCTGGCAAACAGGAGTCTTTCATGGCCAAGCAGCCGTCGGCGACGAAACCCAAGCCCTGGACCGAGATGGCGACGCATCTGGTCGACGTCGCGACGGGGCGCAAGCCTGCCGATCTCGTCATTCGCAACGGCCGCTGGGTGAACGTGCACTCCGGCGAAATCATAGCCGGCACCGACATCGCCGTTGCCGGCGGCCGCTTCGCCTATTGCGGGCCGAATGCCAGCCATGCCATCGGCCAGGGCACCAAGGTGGTCGATGCCGGCGGCCGCTATCTGGTGCCCGGCCTGTGCGACGCGCACATGCATGTCGAGAGCGGCATGGTGACGGTGACCGAGTTCTGCCGCGCCGTCATCCCGCACGGCACCACCTCGATGTTCATCGATCCGCACGAGATCGCCAATGTGCTGGGTCTGCCCGGCGTGCGGCTGATGCATGACGAGGCCGTCGCCATGCCGATCAACGTCCATGTCCAGATGCCGTCCTGCGTGCCATCCGCGCCGGGGCTGGAGCATGCCGGGGCCGAACTGACGGTCGCCGATGTCGCGGAAGCGATGACCTGGGAAAACATCATCGGGCTCGGCGAAGTGATGAATTTTCCCGGTGTCGTGGCCAACGATCCGGTGATGTCGGGCGAGATCGCCGCCACGGTGCGAGCGGGCAAGACGGTCGGCGGCCACTATGCGTCGCGCGATCTCGGCCTGCCGTTCCATGGCTATGTCGCCGGCGGGCCGGAGGACGACCATGAAGGCACGCGCGCCGAGGACGCGATCGCCCGTGTGCGCCAGGGTATGAAGGCAATGCTGCGGCTGGGCTCGGCCTGGTACGATGTTGCCTCGCAGATCAAGGCGGTGACCGAGAGCGGTCTCGACCCGCGCAACTTCATCCTGTGCACCGACGACAGCCATTCCGGCACGCTGGTGCATGAAGGCCATATGGACCGGGTGGTGCGCCACGCCATCCAACAGGGATTGAAGCCGGTGACGGCGATCCAGATGGCGACGCTGAATACCGCCCAGCATTTCAAGCTGGAGCGCGAACTGGGCTCGATCGCGCCGGGACGGCTGGCCGATCTGCTGATCGTCTCCGATCTTGCCGCCATGACCATCGACGAGGTCTATGGCCGCGGTATCAGGCTGGCCAAGGGCGGCAAGCTCGAGATCGACATTCCGGCCTATGATTACCCCAAATCGGCGAAGAACACCGTCAAGCTCGGCAAGAAGCTGAAGCCAGGCGACTTCGACATTGCGGCGCCCAAGGGCGCCAACGAGGTGCGGGTGCGGGTCATCGGCGTGATCGAAAACCAGGCGCCGACGCGGGCGCTGGAGGCCGACCTGGCGGTCGAGGACGGGCTGGTCGCCATGGACCGCCGCAACGACATCTGCCAGATCGCGCTGGTCGAGCGCCACCGCGGCACCGGCGGCGTCACCAATGCCTTCGTCTCAGGCTTCGGCTATATGGGCGACTGCGCCATGGCGTCGAGCGTCGCACATGATGCCCACCACATCATCTGCGTCGGCACCAACAAGGAAGACATGGCGCTGGCCGTCAACCGGCTGGGCGAGGTCGGCGGGGGCGTGGTGCTGTTTTCGAAGGGCAAGGAGCTTGCGCTGGTCGAAATGCCGATCGCCGGGCTGATGTCGGACGAGCGGGCGGAAATCGTGGCGGCCAAGGCGGAGAAACTGACCGAGGCGATGCGCAAGATGGGCTGCTCGCTCAACAACGCCTACATGCAGCACTCGCTGCTGGCGCTGGTCGTCATTCCGGAGCTCAGGATTTCCGATGTCGGCCTGATCGACGTGACGACGTTCCAGAAGGTCGATCTTTTTATCTGAGATCAGCCCGGTGCTTGGCTCTCATCCGCCGGTGGCGATGGTCAGCACCTTGAATGGCGTGGTGATGATGATCTCGGCGACGGAGCCGACGGCCTTGCCGATGCCTTGGCCGAGATTGTCGATCTGGCCCTGCGTGGGTTCGTCCGATGCCAGGCCGGCTGGAGCGCGCAGACGGTCGCCGAGCAATTGCACCAGGAACGGGTTGTCGGCGAATTTGGCGTGGTTCAGGCGGTCGCCGCCCTTGATCTGGCTGAGGTCGGCCACAACGACGCCGTAACTGGCAATGTCGGCGGCGTTGCCGTAGTCGCCGACGCGCGGCTTGTCGCCGGATAGCAGACTGGACAGTCTCAGAGCACGGTCGTCGGCGGAAAGCAGGATGACGAACGGCCTGTCGGGCTTGCCGTAGCGGATCATCTGCTTCTTGAAGACGTCGACATCGATATCGGGCGATGCCAGGACGACACGGCCGAGCTTGCCGTCGAGATCGCGGTCGCCGGTGATGGCGAGCTGGCGCAGCGCTTCCATCGTCACCCAGGTTCCCATCGAATGCGCGATGATGTCGATGCTCTTGACCTTTGTCTTGGCGAGCATCCTGAGCGTCGCCTCGAGGTCGTCGCGCGCGGCGTTGGCGCTGTCCTTGTCGTAGATATAGCCCGTGGTCTTGCCGCTCGAAGCCCACGAAAACAGGATCGGCGTGCCGGGATATTCGGTGTCGTGGGCGATCTGCGTCAGCCGGTAGACCCCGTCGTCGAAGCCGTTGTTGAAGCCGTGGACGAAGACCAGCGCGCGGTCGCCATTCATGGTGATGTTGGCGCCGACGGCCTTGGCGAATTGCGAGGCGTCGCCATAGTGGACGACGTCGGTGGCGGTGAATTGCTTGGCCGGGTTCGAATTTGCCGAGCCCTTGGCGCGCTCGATGGCGCCGACCTGGTGGACCTTCGGCACGGTGACGTCGACGCGGGCGTAGCTGGTGGTCAGCGAGCGATTGCCATCGAACACCTGGCGTGGGTCCTTGGTCGCCTGCTTGCGGGTGGTGGCGACGAAGATTTCGTGGGTGGCCGCGATGTCGGAGGCAGGCACCGAAACCGTCGTCTCGTTCAACAGGTCATGGGTGTTCGGGCCGGCGCAGCCGGCGGCAGCGAGCGCGAACGCAAGGACCAGGACAGTCTTCCAACGCTCGTTCACGCGGGCTCCCGCTGGCGCATTGGCGCCGATTTCAATGTCGTAGAGGCAGAGACCGGCCCGGTCCAGTTGAAAGTGATCGGGCCGAGCGGCATTCGCGACCTCACGCGGCGACGGTCGCCGCAAGGCGACAGCCTTATTGTCCGAGCGCGCTGATACGGTCGGTCACCGTCTGGTCGCTGGCAAAGCCGTCATCCTCGCGCAGCCGCTGGCCGATCATCTTCACCAGTTCGGGATTGTCGGCGAATTTGGTGTGGTTGAAGCTGTCGCCTCCCTTGACCTTGGAGAGGTCGACCACGGTGACGCCATAAGCGGCGAGGTCGGCGGCATCCTTGTAGTCGCCGACGCGTGGCCGCGAGCCGGCGATCAGGCCTGAGAGCCGCAGCGCCCGGTCGTCGTCGGAGAGCAGCAGGATGAACGGCTTGTCCGGCTTGCCGTAGCGGCGCATCTGGCTCTTGAAGACGTCGACGTCGATGTCGGGAGAGGCCAGCACGACATCGCCGAGCTTGCCGCCGAGATCGCGGTCGCCGGTGATGGCCATCTGGCGCAGCGTTTCCATGGTCACCCAGGTTCCGAGCGAGTGGGCGACGATGTCGATGCGCCGCGCGCCGGACTGCTGCAGCATGCGCAATGTCACCTCCAGCTGATCGCGGGCGGCGCTGGCGCTTTCCTTGTCATAGACATAGTCGGTGGTTCTGGCGCCGGATGCCCAGGAAAACAGCACCGGCGTGCCGGGATAGCCGGAATCGTGGACGATCTGGGTCAGGCGGTAGACCGCGTCGTCGAAGCCGGTGTTGTAGCCATGCACGAAGACCATGACGCGGCCGCCGCGCGCGGCAATGTCGGCATTGAGCGCGCTTGAGAATTGAGGCTGCGCATCGTAGCCGACGACCTCGGAAGCCATGAAGTATTTCGCCGGGTCGTTCGACTTGCCGCGCGAGCGGCGCTCGATCTGGCCGGTCTGGTGGGTGCCGGGAACGGTGACGGTGACGCGGGCGTAGTTCAGCGTCGCCGAGCGTTCGCCGTCGAAAACTTTGTTGGGATCGTCGGATTTCTTACGTGTGGTGGCAATGAAGATCGAGTGATTGCCCGAGATTTCGGTCACCGGCGTGGACATGACGGCGCTGCCGAGCAGTTCCTCGGTTTTGCGGCCGCCGCAGCCGGCGATCAACAGGGCAAGTGCAAGAATGCAAATCGTCTTCAAACGCACGTCAAAAATTCCAATCGAAAGATGAATTCACATAGAATTCACTTTGAGGCCCAAAGGCCTGTCTACCCTCGGCCCGTCTACCCTCCGCGACACCTCCCGGACAGTGAGAGTGCGGCAGAAGTAAGTCGTGTCCAGCCGAAATGTGGTCAGCGTCGGGTCACAGCCATCGCACTGTTGCGCGAAAGCCAGAATGGCGGCAGGAACGCCGGAATGTTGGAGAAGGGCAATACCTCGGGTTTGAGCCTGATGCCCAGCACGTCGCCCATGAAGGCGCGGCGCGCCTCGATGCGGCGCCATGCCTCGGGATAGCGGGCCGCGATCTCCTCGCGCAGGGACTCATCGGCAAGCGCGATACCGTCTTCGATGTTGGTGGTGAAATAGCTGGTTCCGGTCGCCGGAATGATGTCGACCTGCAGCGCCATGCCCGATTGCAGCTTGATGTCCGAGCCGGAAAACACCGGCGAATGCATCCATTCGTCCATATGGACGAGATGGCCGGGATTGAGCGAGACGCCGAAGAACGGGTCGCCTATGCGGTCATGCACGGCTTTCCAAAGCGCTCCGCCGGCAACGCCTATGCCGATGGTCTCGTACCAGTCGACGACGGCGGCGAAATAGGGCGCTACCAGCTTGTCGATATAGTCGTCGATCTCGCGCGGCAGTTCCGCGGCGCTCTCGACCAGGAAGCCGGCGCGGGCGTTGAGCGAGCCCTGGATGCCATAGGCCATGGTGACGGGATCGCCGCGCTTGATGATGTCGAGGCGCGGGCTAGGCAAGCCGTAGGGCGCACGCCTGCCGGCGGACAGCATCGGGTGGCAGCACAGGGGCAGGCCGTTGATCCCCATCAGCCGCGCGGCCTGCAATTCGCTCATGCCGGGCTCAATATTCCCAAGCACGTTGCGCAGGCCCTGCGAGGAAAAGGTCGCGGCGAATTCGAAGGACGCCAATTGGTCTGCCTCGTTGATGGCGCGTAGGCCGTCGGATGGGTTCATCAACAGGTTGGCGGCGTTGACCACGGCGCCCCTGTCGCCGGCCAGTGTGCGCAGCGTATCGGCGATGAAGGACGGCAGGTCGAGCGTCGTCTCGCCAACGCCGCCATCGCCGGGCCCGAACGGCTTCCAGCCGATGGCGCCGATCTTCTGGCTGGCTTTCAGGCCGCAGGCGGCAAGCGTGTCGGCAAGTGAGGCGGAGCGGTCGCGTGGCTGCGCTGGCAGCGAGAAGGTCTGGTAAAGGACGCGCTCGTAAGGCCCGTCGCAGATTTCGGCATAGCCCCAACCCTCATTGCCGACGAGAAGTTTTGGCTGGCTGCCGGGAATGATGACCAGCAGCGTCTCCTCGAAACGCGGATCGTAACCACTGAGATAGGCGACATTGGCCGCGTGCTCGCGGTCGCCATAGACGGCAAAGGCGTCGAGCCCGGCCTCGGCGCCGCGCGCCAGCAGAGCCTCGATGCGCGCTTCGTAGGTCCGGCGCGCAAGCAGCGGCATCACTGTTGGCTCGCCGAATTCAGGAAGGTCTACGGTCTTCAGGGCGACAGCCGAAACAGGCATGAGGATGGCTCCAGTGGATTTCGTGCCGGCCCATCAAAGCGGCGGCCAGCAGGGCAGCGGTGGCCGCAAACGGCGAATTGTGCAATAGGCTTCGCCTTCGAACATCGATCCAGAGGTGACGGCGCCATGAACAGTTTTTCCTCCCGCGTTGCCGTTGCCGCAGCCGCGATCCGTGAAATCTTTCCCGAAACGCCGCTGCAGGAAAACGATTATCTGTCGAAGAAGACGGGGGCTCGGGTGCTCTTGAAGCGCGAGGATCTTTCGCCGGTGCGCTCCTACAAGATCCGCGGCGCCTTCAACTTTTTCCGCAAGGCGCTTGCCGCCGGCAACGAGGCCGAGCTGTTCGTCTGCGCCTCGGCCGGCAACCATGCGCAAGGCTTTGCCTTCGTCTGCCGCCATTTCGGCAAGAAGGGCGTGGTCTTCATGCCGGTGACGACGCCGCAGCAGAAGATCGACAAGACGCGGCTGTTCGGCGGCGATTTCGTCGAGATCAGGCTGGTCGGCGACTTCTTCGACGACTGCTACCGCGCCGCCTTCGAATTCACCGAAAGTTCCGGCGCGCATATGGTGCCGCCCTTCGACCACAAGGACATTATCGAGGGGCAGGCGACGGTCGCCTATGAGATCGCCGACCAGATGCCGGGCGCGCGCATGCCCGACATCATCATGCTGCCGGTTGGCGGCGGTGGCCTGGCGGCCGGGGTGACGCACTATTTCGCCGAGCAGCAACGTGACGCGCGGTACGTCTTTTGCGAACCGGCCGGTGCGCCGAGCCTGCATCAGAGCCTCGCCAGCGGCAAGCGCGTCCGGCTCGCCAATGTCGACAATTTCGTCGACGGCGCGGCGGTGGCCGAGATCGGCCGCGAGCCGTTGCGCCACCTCAAGGAGTTCGCCGCTCAGGCGGTGCGGCTGATCCCTGAGAACCGGCTCTGCGCCACCATGATCGAGATGCTCAACATCGAAGGTGTGGTGCTGGAGCCGGCCGGTGCCTTGGCGATCGACGCGTTGAAGGATTTTTCGCGCAAGGAAATCCGCGGCAAGACCATCGTCGCGGTGGTGTCGGGCGGCAATTTCGATTTCGAGCGGCTGCCCGACGTGAAGGAGCGGGCGCTGCGCTTCGAGGGGCTGAAGAAATATTTTATCATCCGCTTTCCGCAGCGGCCGGGCGCGCTGCGCGACTTCCTCGAACTGCTCGGTCCCGACGACGACATCGCGCGCTTCGAATATCTGAAGAAATCGGCGCGCAATTTCGGCTCTGTGCTTATTGGCATCGAAACCAAAGACCGGCGAAACTTCGATTTGCTGAGGGCGAATTTCGAGGCCGAGGGCGTGCACTATCAGGACATCACCGACAACGAGACCCTGGCCGGGTTCATCATATGAGCGGCACTGTCTTCGTCGCACTGTTTTCCGGCATCAATGTCGGCGGCAACCGCATCGTCCAGATGGCGGAGTTGCGGGCGTTATTCGAGGCGCTAGGCTTCACCGATGTCGCCAGTTATGTGCAGAGCGGCAATGTCGTGTTCCGGACCAAGAAGGGCGACGCCGCCACGCTGGCGAAACAGATCGAAATGGCGTTCGAGAAAAAATGGGGCTTTCACTCGCGCATCATGGTGCGCGATCTCTCCTGGTTCGAACGGTTGGTGAAGGAGAATCCTTATCCGGAAGTCGCCGGCGATCCGACCAAGCTTCACGCCTACACGCTGGAGCGCCAGCCGACGGCGGACGAGATCGCCAGGCTTGCCGAAAAATGCACCGGCCCGGAAAGCTTCGAGGTCAGGGACGACGTGCTCTACCTCAAGGCGCCGGACGGGCTCGGCAAATCGGTGTTCGCCAATCTCATCCCGCGCGTGCTGAAAGTGCCCGGCACCGCGCGCAACTGGCGCTCGGTGCTGGCGCTGCTGCAGATAGCGCGTTCGCTTTGAACCGCTTCTACGTTGCGGTCGCGATGCTAATTAAGCCTCGGCTAAACAGTTGTTTTTCTGCAACAATTTTCGATTATCCGGCCTAGGCAGCTTAATGAATACTGCATGTCTGTGCTATGCTCTTTCCGACGCATTGGGGAGTTTCATGAAACGTCTGCTTCTCGCATCTACTTTCCTGATTTCGGCTTGCGGCGCGGCGTTCGCCGCCGACGTGATTGAGACCGTACCGGCAGGGTTTGTCTGGTCGGGTGGCTATGTCGGCATCAACGCCGGCTATGGCTGGGGACGCGGTGACGCGGTCGACCAGACGGATTCCTTCTTCGACGAGGAGCTTGGTCAGACCCATGACGTCGATACCGACGGCTTCCTCGGCGGCGTTCAGGCCGGTTACAACTGGCAGTCCGGAGCATTCGTCTATGGCGTCGAAGCCGATCTGGGCTATCTCGGCATCGAGGGCGACAGGACTATCGTCGAAGAGCCGGACAATTTCGGATCGGCGAAACTGGGCGTCTATGGCGATCTGACGGCACGTCTGGGCTACGCCACCGACAGGCTGCTGATCTACGCCAAGGGCGGCGCGGCGGCGACTCACTACAAATTGAGTTATGGCGATACTTTCGATTTTGACGGGGTGCCCGACCCGGACAGCAGCGCATCGAGGAGCGGAGGCCGCTTCGGCTATACGATCGGTGGCGGTGTCGAATGGGCCTTCGCCGACAAATGGACCACGAAGCTGGAATACCAGTACTTCGACTTCGGCAAGGTCCGTTTGACAGATATCGAGGGCAACGACGCAAGGGTGAAGATCGACGCCCATACGATCAAGATCGGCCTGAACTACAAGTTCTGATCGATCCGTCGTTCCGACAATTCAGATGGCGTCGCAACCAAGTGACGCCATAACGTTGTCCGGGGCTGGCAGCTTCCGGCGTTCGGCGTTGCGGCTGACAGCAGATCAGGTCGCCGGAGCCTGCTTCCACTCGAAAGTCAGCTCCTCGCGGAAGGCGAAGCGCTTGATGTGATCGGCAACGACGCTCTCCATGCGCTCCAGCGATCCACTTTCATCCGTCGACACCGTGATATGCAGCGCTGCCGCATCGGCATCGAGAACCGTGCGGCCGAGCGACAGATCGATGGTGCCGTGGTTTGGATCGAACTCGACGGGAAATTTGTGCGCCCAGTGCTTGCACAGCTGCTGCAAATAGCGGCTGGCATACGCGGTGGTGACATCGGCACGGCTGGTCGGCATAAATGAATTCTCCTGGATGAGGCACTGGCTTTGTTTGGCTGGCGCGACAGGCAGGTAAATAGGTGCCGTTGCTCGAAATGGCAAAGGCGGCCGGCTTGTCGGCGCGGCCGCCTCGCTCAAGATGGCGTGATCGCTACCAGGTGCCGGTGTTCGGCATCGATGCCCACGGCTCGGCCTTGGGCTTGGCCGGGCCCTTCTGCAGCAGTTCGAAGGAGATGCCGTCCGGCGACTTGACGAAGGCCATGTTGCCGTCGCGCGGCGGCCGGTTGATGATGACGCCATTGTCCATCAGATGCTGGCAGGTGGCGTAGATGTCGTCGACCTCATAGGCGAGATGGCCGAAATTGCGGCCGCCCTTGTACTCCTCCGGATCCCAATTGTAGGTCAGTTCGATCAGCGGCGCCTTCTCAGTGATGCCGCTTTCTACATCCTCGGAGGCGGCGAGGAAGATCAGCGTGAAGCGGCCCTGCTCGTTTTCGTAGCGGCGCACTTCCTTAAGGCCGAGCTTGTTGCAGTAGAAATCGAGCGAGACATCGACGTCGGCGACACGGACCATTGTGTGGAGGTAGCGCATGGGATTTCCTCGGGGATGTTTGGGTTGCGAGGCAACATAAGGTCCACCCCGCCGAAGGGCAACGAGCATCGGACTGAAAGTGGTCACCGGTTTTGGAAAAATCAGATGGCTCTGACAAAAGCGCCGGACACAAGTGGTTGCCGATTTCGGCGAAATCCCTTGCAAATTGCCGACCGGTTGACCGCCTTGATGGATCGTCATTGCTGTCGGCAGCGACGCCGGCAAACAACAAGTCAGCTATTCCTGTATTCAACCGCGAAAAAAGGCACGGCAGGTCTTGCACACCCCGGAAGCGGCGGTGTTAATCTAATGTCAAGAATCACTTGTGGTTTTCTTGAAAAAAGGGGGCGTTCTTATGGGGGATAAGGCCTCTTTCACGAGGCGGGATGAGAACCTTGACGACGCCCTGAAGAGTGACAGTGGCGGCGATAGCGCCGACCTTGTCGAAATCGCCGGCGCCATCAAATGGTTCGACGTGGCCAAGGGCTACGGTTTCATACTTCCCGATGACGGTTCTTCGGGCGACATCCTCCTCCATGTCACCTGCCTTCGAAAGGACGGTTTTCAGACTGCATTGGAGGGCGCGCGTGTCGTGTGCCTTGTCAAGCACGGCGACCGTGGTTTGCAGGCGTTCCGGGTGCTGTCCATGGACACCACTACGGCGATCCATCCGGCCGAGATGCAGGAACAGCGCACCCATGTGGCGGTGACGCCGGAAAGCGGGCTCGAGCGGGCGCTGGTTAAGTGGTTCAACCGCACCAAGGGCTTCGGCTTTCTGACGCGCGGCGAGGGCACCGAGGATATCTTCGTCCATATGGAGACGCTACGCCGCTATGGCATCACCGAGCTCAGGCCCGGACAGGTCGTGCTGGTGCGTTTCGGACGCGGTGACAAGGGCCTCATGGCTGCCGAGATTCACCCCGATATGGGCACCTTGCCGGTCGCGCATTAGGACGCGAGCCTTCCTGAGGAAGTCAGGACGGCGTTTTTCTTGGTTTCACCACGATCTTATCCGAATACCTGAGACCACTTTTAGGGATCATGGTCTTTGGTCGAGGATTTCCAATGGCGTACAGGAACTGGCTGACAGCGGGCGCGCTCTGCGTCATCGTTGCGGTAGCCGCAGGCGCTTACTTCTATTCCGGGCAGCCGACCGCATCCCAGCAGACGATCGCCGGCGGTCAGGCGATGATCCTTCCCGTCGATCCGACACCCTTGGTCGTGGCGACGAAAGGCGGCGACAAATCCTTTTCGATCGAAGTCGCCGACACCGACTCGGAACGCGAGGCCGGCCTGATGTATCGCCAGGATATGGCCGACAATCATGGCATGCTGTTCGTCTTCGAGATGCAGAAGCAGGTCGGCTTCTGGATGCACAACACGCCGATGCCGCTCGACCTGATCTTTGTTGGACAGGACGGCAAGGTCCGGGCCGTCAAGCACGGCACTCCATTGTCCGATGCAGTCATCTCGCCGGGTGTGCCAGTGCGCTTCGTGCTGGAGCTCAAGGCCGGCACCGCCGCCAAAAACGGCATCGACTATGGCGATCTGCTGCGCCATCCGGCCGTGGGCACGGTGTCCGGCCCCGGCATGCCGCCATCGGACAAGGGCAACGCGCCCACGCCCGGCGCCGGCTGAGCCGCTCCCGATGCAATTCTTCTCCCATGACGGGTTCGACTTCGCCTTCCTCGACCGCCAGCCGGCGTCGGGGGCGGGCGATCCGGTGCTGATGATCCACGGCTTTGCCTCCAGCCACTATGTCAACTGGGTATCGCCCGGCTGGTTCAAGACGCTGAACGATGCCGGCTATCGCGCCATCGCCTTCGACAATCGCGGCCACGGCTCGTCGTCGAAAAGCTATGACGAGGCCGACTACACCCCGGCCAAGATGGGCTCGGACGCGGCGGCCCTGCTCGACCATCTTGGCATCGGCCGCGCGCATGTCATGGGCTATTCGATGGGCGCGCGCATCGCGGCGTTCCTGGCACTGTCGGATCCCGACAAGGTGGCGACGCTTGTCTTCGGCGGGCTCGGGATCGGCATGGTCGACGGCGTCGGCGACTGGGATCCAATCGCCGAGGCGCTGCTGGCCAACGATCCGGCCGCCACCAGCCATCCGCGCGGTCGCTCGTTTCGCGCCTTTGCCGATCAGACGCGCAGCGACCGCCGCGCGCTGGCCGCCTGCATCGCCACGTCGCGCGAACTGCTCAGCGAAGACGACATGACGCGCATCGCCCAACCAACGCTGATTGCGGTCGGGACGACAGACGATATCGGCGGCTCGCCCGACGAGCTCGCCGCGCTGATGCCGAACGCCAAGGTGTTTCACATAGACGGCCGCGACCATATGCTGGCTGTGGGCGACAAGACCTTCAAGCAGCGGGTTTTGGAGTTTTATGCCGAAAATCCGCTTTAACCGGTAAGCGATTTTCGGGCGATATGGATTGGGCGGCCGGCGAGGGGTGGCAAACAATGGCACAATGGGGAAGAAGCGCCGACGCTCTGCCGGGCGCCGTCGTGACAAGCAAGTTCGGCAAGCGTTCCGTCATCCTGGCGCTGCTCGCCTTCGGTGCCGGTGTGATGGCGCTGACCACAATGGTGGCGCTTCCGACCCACGCATCCGAGCGTGCCCAGAACATCGCCACGGGTTTCTTCATGGCGGTTTTCCTGCTGGCAGGGCCGTTGGCGCATATTGCCGGATTGATTTTCGGGCTGATGGCGCTGGTGCGTTCGAACGATAGCCGCGTGCTTGGGGTCGTCGGCATCCTGCTCAACGGCGGCTCCCTGGCGGTTGGCTTCCTGCTGCTTGTGGCAATGGCATCGACGATCGGCGCTTTCACCTGATCGGGGACGAGTAATGGCCGGATGGGGAAGAAGCACGATAGCAATGCCCGGCGTGGCGGGGCGGAGCAGCTTGGGCAAACGCTCGGTGATCCTGGCCCTGCTGGCGTTCGCAATGGATTTTGCGGCGGTGGTCACGCTGGCGTTGATGCCAGGCGAGGCGTCGCTGGCCGCTCAAAACGTCCTCGGCGGGGTTTTTCTGCTGGTGTTTCTCGTTGCGGCGCCGCTGGCGCACATCACCGGCGTGGTTTTTGGCTTGATGGCACTGGGACGTTCAAACGACAATCGTGTCCTCGGCATCGTCGGTATCATCCTCAACGGGCTGTCGTTGGTGATCGGCCTGTTCTTTGTTTGGGCGGCCACCAAGTCCGTTGGCGCCTTCAGGTGATCGATCTTCGTCTGGCTTGCAGCCGGAGGCGGTGCCGCTTTGGTTGACCTTCTCGTCACCTATATGGACATGCGCGAACCGAATTCGGCGCCGGCTTTCGACTGCCCGCTATCGGGCGCCACGGTGGCGCGTGAAACACTTGATGTGGCCGCCTATCTCAGCCTCTACCGCGCTGTCGGCGAGCCGGTGCAGTGGGACCAGCGGCTGCGCATGCCGGCGGAAGAGCTCGAGCGCCTGCTGGCGCTGCCCTCGACACATATCCATGTGCTGCGCGTCGAGGGCGTGGCCGCTGGCCTGTGCGAATTCAACGGCGTCGGCCAGCCTGAGGTCGAGCTAACCCATTTCGGGCTGGTCCCCGTCTTCCAGGGTCGCAGGCTTGGGCCGTTCCTGCTCGACCAGGCGCTTCGCGCCATCTGGTCGCACGCGCCGCAAAGGGTCTGGCTTCATACCGACACATACGACCATCCGGCTGCGCAATCGGTCTACAGGCGCGCCGGGTTCAAAGCCTATGCGCAGCGCATGGAGACATTTCCGGATTAGGATTTGAGCGTTTCTAGAGACCGCGCCAGGTTTTGCCTGGCCTGGGGCTCGAACCTCTGGCGGAATTCCTGCGTGTGAAAAATATGCTGGCGCGCGAGGAAAGTCTTGAGAATCGCGCCGCGGCCGGCGCGCCACATCGGCTCCTCGACCCAGCCATATTCGCGGCGGACCGCTTGTTCATAGGCGTCGAAAGCGTCGGCTGACGCACCCAGTATCGCCAGGTCCATGTCGAGGAAAAGCGCTGCGTCGCGGAGGGCGTTCTCATCGGCAAGGCACCGTGGTTGAAGGCTGGGCAGTTCATGCGTGGCGGTGGCGACGATCATCGCCGCTATGCGGCCGAGGCGCTCCGGATCGGTGCGGGCGGCAAGTTTGTCCTGCGCAAGTGCCGCACTCCTGGCCTCGTTGTCCTTGGCGCGGCTGTCATAGATGGCGTCATGGAACCAGATTGCGGCTTCGACGGCGCCGGAATCATGCAGCGATGCTCGATATTCGTCCGCCAGCGCCAGCAACGCCTCGATATGGGCGAGGTTGTGATAGTGGCGATCCGGAGCTTGATAGAGCGCGGAGAGCGCGCGTTTCAGCGGAGCGTCGATCAAGGGTTCGTTTTCCATGGCGGCTTGAATTTCCGTGAACCAAATCCATTTCACCGAGCACTAAGGAAAATTGAGTTCAATCGTGCTATGATCTGGCTTATATGTGCCGCCGGAGAATAGGCAAGCGGCCAGGACGCAGGACAAGACGTCGATGAACAGCATCAGCATTTCCCGCCCCACAATGGTCCAGCCGGTCGATCCGATCTGGCGTTCGGTCCGCGACGAGGCGATGGAAGCGGTCAACCGCGACCCGCTTCTGGCGGCGTTCCTCTATTCGACCATCCTCAACCAGGAGAGCCTGGAGGAAGCTGTCATCCATCGGCTCGCCGAGCGGCTCGCGCATCAGGACATCGGCTCCGACCTCATCCGCCAGACGTTCAAGTCGATGCTGGCCGACGACAAGGAATGGTCGTCGATCGTGCGTGTCGACATCCAGGCCTATTACGACCGCGATCCGGCCTGCGACCGCTTCATCATGCCGGTGCTCTATTTCAAGGGTTTCCATGCGATCCAGACGCACAGGCTGGCCCATTGGCTGTGGAATCAGGGCCGCAAGGATTTCGCGCTCTATCTGCAGAGCCGCTCGTCCTCGGTGTTCCAGACCGACATCAACCCGGCCGCCCGCATCGGCAAGGGCATCTTCATCGACCACGCCACCGGCCTCGTCGTCGGCGAGACGGCGGTGATCGAGGACGATGTGTCGATCCTGCATGGCGTGACGCTGGGCGGCACCGGCAAAGCCGGCGGCGACCGTCACCCCAAGATCCGTTACGGCGTACTGATCGGCGCCGGCGCCAAGATTCTCGGCAATATCGAGATCGGCCATTGCTCGAAGATCGCGGCAGGCTCGGTCGTGCTGTCGCCGGTGCCGCACAACAAGACGGTTGCCGGCGTACCGGCCCGCGTCGTCGGCGAGACCGGCTGCGACCAGCCTTCGCGCCAGATGGACCAGCTTTTGCCGTCGCAATCGATGGACCAGGTCGTCAGCTTCGACATCTGATTTGCAACACCCGGCGTGCCGGACTGAAGTCCGGTTGCCGGCGCCGTTGCCTCTGGAGCATGATGCCGAAAAGTGTGAGGCGGTTTTCGGACGAAATCATGCTCTACCTCCTTGATTTAGAGGCGGATTTGGATTCGACCTGAAATCATCCGGCTCCAGGGCTCGCGTTCTATCCAGCCGGCTTGCCTTTACATCGCCATTGTCGACGTGCCAGAAGCGCGTTCCAACGAGCAAGCCCGACGATCGGAGAAGACTTTTGAAGCCGGACGAAATCAGAAAGCTGGACGCCTATTTCAAGCGCGTCTTCCAGAATCCCAAACTCGAGGTGAAGGCGCGGCCGCGCAAGGAAGATTCGGCCGAGGTCTATGTCGGCGACGAGTTCCTCGGCATCGTCTTCAAGGACGAGGACGACGGCGACTATAATTTCTCGATGGCGATCCTCGACATCGATCTGGCCTGATCGCGGAACTGGGGATCGGAGTTGCCTATCTCCAACGAAGTGGGGAGATGAAGAGCAAGCCTCGGCGATCCTTCCCACCCCCCTCTGTCCTGCCGGACATCTCCCCCGCAAGGGGGGAGATCGGCAGTTCCTCGGCTCTTCTTCTGCAACCTCGATAATTGGCGAAAGCAGTGATGGGGGCGTAATCTCCCCCCTTGCGGGGGAGATGTCCGGCAGGACAGAGGGGGGTGCTGTCCCGCCAACGTTCGTAAACTTCTGCGCCGCTTCGCTTCGCCCGAACAGAGGCAGGCTAGCGCCCCGTCTTCAGGACGCGCGTGGCCTCGGCGACGATAGCGGCGTCAAGCGCCGGCCAGTTGCCCAGCAACTCCCGGGGAAAGCGGTAGGTCAGGCTGAGGCTGTCGCCGACCTGGATGTCGCGCTCGCAGGGCGCCAGCGATTCCTCAGCGCTCGGTCCGCTCAGGCAGCGGGCGACGAACGGGTCCTTGCCGGGCCGGCCGGCGACCGCAAGCACCTCGTTGAGATAGCCTGATTTTTCCGTAAAACCGTAAATCGTCGTGCCGCCGGGGCCGGGCGCGCCGGGCTGGCTGATGAGCGCGCTATAGATCGGCGCGAAACGGCCGCTCATGTCGCGCGACATCATCTGCGGTTCAAACGACAGGAAGATGATGTTTTTGGCGGCCCCCGTGTGGTTGAAATCGTCGCGGGCGGCTTCGCTGTAACCGTCCATCTGGGGATAACGCAGATAGAGGTCGAGGCGCGAAGCGATGCCGTCGCGGCGCGCCTGCAGGAAGCGGATGGCATTGGCCGGCACGGCAATGACATTGTTGCCGATCACTACCCTGTGGACCGTGATGTCGTCGGTGTAGCCGGCCATGGCGATCGAGCGGCCGAACCATTTTCCGCCAAGGCTGATCGCCAGCGACAGCAGCGCCAGTGCGGCAAAAGCATAGAACACCCGCTTCATCAGCACGGAATCGACGACGTTGAACTCTTCTGCGGTCGCTGCCTGCTTCATCGCAATCCCCATAGTCGCCGCCCTCTGTCCCTGGGCGGCACACATGCCGCGGCATGGCTCTTGCTGCGCTGGACGCGACTGTGCGATTTCATGGTAAACGGAAGGTAAAGATGAGCCTGCTGCTACCCGTTCTCTTCGCTTTTGCCGTCGGGCTCACCGCCTGCGGGCTCGCTGGGTCCGTAATGGAACTGCCGGCGGGCCGCCGGCTTGCCTTTGCCGAGCCTTATGTGTCGCCGGCGTACATCCTGCGCTCGCTGGCCACGACCGCTTGCGCCGGGCCGTTCATGCTCGCCAACGATGCGCTCGATGCGCGGCGCGAAGGCCGCATTTCGATGCTGATGCTGGTGTCCTGCGGCTGCACGGTGATCGCCTGGGCGCTGGCGCTGGGCATCGTGCTGATCGCCATTGTCTCCTGGGGCATTGGCTCTCCTGGTGCGCTTCAGCTTTTGGTGGAATCGCTGGCGCGGTATTTGCCTTGAGGCAATTGCTGGGGAAACCGCTACGCGGTTTTCCCAGGATTGTTCTAGGGTTTGTCCGGCCTGCGACGAATCGGAGACTGGAAATGCCGACCTATGCACTCGACGGAAAATCGCCCCGTTTCGAGGATGCCGACAGCAACTGGATCGCGCCCGATGCGACCTTGATCGGCGACATCAGCGTCGGTCGCAATGCCGGCTTCTGGTTTGGCGCAGTCATCCGCGGTGACAATGAGCCGATCGTCATCGGCGCCGACAGCAATGTCCAGGAACACACGGTGATGCACACCGATCCCGGTTTTCCCCTGACGATCGGGCAGGGTTGCACGATCGGCCACCGCGCCTTGCTGCATGGCTGCACGATCGGCGACAACAGCCTGATCGGCATGGGCGCCATCGTGCTCAACGGCGCCAGGATCGGCAGGAATTGCCTGGTCGGCGCCGGCGCACTGGTCACCGAAGGCAAGGAGTTCCCCGACAATTGCCTGATCGTCGGCTCGCCCGGGCGGGTGATCAGGACGCTGGACGATGCCGCTGTCGCCAGGCTGCGCGCCTCGGCCGCGCACTATGTCGCCAACGGCAAGCGCTTCAAGGCCGGGCTAAAGAAGGCCTGAACTCTATTCCTGTTTGACGATGATCTTTTCCGAACGGCAGGTCAGCGCAGCAAAAACCGGTTCTCGCTTTCGCTGACGCGGTCCTTCGGTTCGGGATCATGGTCTGAAATGGTGGAGCCGGCCCGGGGACGGGGCCGGCTCCTTAAAACCCGGTCGTTGGGGACGGGGAGGGTGGGGACTCGACCGGGCTTTCTCGTTAGGCACGTCGCATTATTCGATGTGCTTGACCTCTGTAATGGCGTCCTAGCGGACGCTGGCAACCGCGTCGGCGCGGCCGTCGTTGATCGTCACCCACACGCCGGAATTCTGGTCGGACTGGCGCTTCAGGTAGGTGTAGTCGGTGTCGGTCCAGGACAGCACCTTGGACTCCAGATTGTCGAGGATGAACTCGCCGAGGCTGGTGCGCACGGTCAGCACCGCATGGCCGTCGCCATTTTGTTGGCGCGCTACGGTCATCAAGAGATTGCCGGCGGGAACGCCAAGCGCCATCAATTCGCGGCGCTTCTCCAGCGCATAGTCCTCGCAGTCGCCGAAGCCGCTGTCGGGATAGGACCAGACCTCTTCCTTGCCCCACATTTCCATATCGGTGCGCGGCACGATCCGGGTGTTGACCGAACTGTTGACGTCGACGATCGCCGCCCACAGCTTGCGGGTCAGTTCGACGGGCGCCTGCTTCGGCGTGCGCTGAGCGCACTCCTGCGGCAGCTTCTGGCAGAATTCGTAGTGACCGACCGGCTGTGTCGTGCGGCCGCCAGTGTGCATGTAGGCCGATCCTGCTGCTTGCGCCGTTCCCCAAGCGGAAAGCTGCATCGCCATTGCCAAGAGCAACAGCCTGCCCCAAATCTTCGCCATTGGTCAGTCTCCCCGTTTGAGGAGACAATGACAGCGCAGGATTTATTTGACGCAAAAACCCGAAGTAGACATTGAGTAAAACCCCAATAGAATAAGCGTAAAATTTGACCTATTTTAATATAAAATCGTTCAGGTCTCGGCGTAAAACCGCGGTGTCGGGGCGCGGATTTCCGGGTGGAGCCGTGGATTTGCTGCGTGCCGCTACAAGCTGGAGAGGCAGGCGGAACGCCGGCAACAAAAAACCGGCCGCGCAGGGCCGGTTCGTTTTTGCTGCCTGTTGCCGATCGTTCAGGCGCGCGGGGCGTTGAACTCGGAATCGAGCGTTTCCGGGCGCTGGATGACGGCGAATTCGATGGCGACGCCATCCTCGAAATGACGCACCACCTGGCCACGCATGGTGCCCAGCATCACCTGGATGCCGAGCGCCGGCTTGACGTCGATCTCGACCGCCGCGCCCGACAGCGACAGGTCGATGATGCGGCACTGATACTGGCGCCCGTCGGTGAGCTGCAGCACGCTTGTCGGGTTGCGCGGCGCCACGCGTTCGTGGCGGCGGTCTTCCGGCAGGTCGAGTTCATGCTTGTTGGCGAGCCAGGTCAACTGCGCGGCAAGCTTGTCCTTCTTGCGATCCGAAGCAATGACGGTCATGGCGAAGCCGTCCTGCGAGGTGCGCGTCACCACGCCCTCGATGCGGCCGATATGATCGATATAGGCAATGATTTTTTCGCCCGGCATGCCGACGCGCTCGGTGCGCAACGCGACATTGCCCGGCGACATATCGACGACCTGGCAGGGGTGCTCGGTGCGGTCCTCCAGCATGAAGCGCCCGTAGATCTTGACCCGGACGCGCTGAAAGTTACGCCTTTCGGCGCGGGACGGTGCGTATTCGACCGCCGCTGACCTCATGACTGCCTACACCCCGTTGGCATTCCCGCGTCGTGCGTGGAATCTCGGCAAAAACTACAGCCAAGCAGGTTAACAAAGGGGAAAAGTGGGCCCCCGATAGTTAAGATTAGCGCCGGCTTGGAGACTATTGCTCGCGCCCGCCGTCGAACACGACGAGGTGGCGGATACGGCGCGACCGACCGAGCGCAGAGATGGTCTCCGGCGCTTCGAGTTCGGGAGCCAACGACGGAACGGATATTTCCGGCCGGTTTTTCAGGAACATCGGGTCCTTGTCGGGATCGATGACGCGGATGGCATCGATCAGCGCATCGGTGATCGGGTCGGCGCCCAGCCAGAACGGCTTTTCCACGGCGCTGATGACGCCGAGGCAGCGCGGGTTCTCGACGCCGCCATCGAGCGGCAGCGCAAGCAGTTCGAAGTGGTTGGAACGGCCGTTGCGGCTGAATCCCTCATAAGTGATCGACACCACGGATTTCTGCTCGAAAACGCCGTGAATGAGGCGCGACACCAGCCGCTGGTCCTTCTCACGCCATAGCGAGGGGAACGAAAACCCCTTGAGCTCGCGGCCGTAGCCGGCGCAAAGCCTGGTGCCGGCAAGCCGGAACACCGCTTCGCCGCGCGTATCCCTTTCCAGGATGAACGTGTCGGCCAAAAGCGCCTTGATGTCGGCCGGTTCGACCTCCGAACGCTTTGGGGCAGGACGTCCACCACGCAGGCGATTCCAATAATGGAACAGCGCGATTGATCCGTTCTGGTTCATGCTATGAAACTCCGCGCATTCTGCCGTCTGATGGTCCCATCGGTGAACAGAAAGGGCGCCCTCCGATGACCTACATGCGTTCCGGAGCAGGATGCGTGCCAGCGTCGTTAAGACTTGTTCACGGGTCGGGGGCGTTAAGGTTAACAAGTGGTTTACGTTGCGCGCGCAGGCTTGCCATGGCACACCAAAACCACTCCAGAAGCGGTCGTTTCGCGACGACCAACAGCACTTCGGTCAATAGTTTAGGGGAGCAGGGGGCTCGACCAGCCGTTCAAGGGAAACCTTGGACGGCTTCTTTTTGATACGCGCCCCTGGTGATTCGCGGTTGTGATTCGTAGTTTGTGATTTGTCCGGGCATGGCCTAGATGCTCGCGACGACACGCAAATCCCTGGATCAGAGCATATGAGCGAACCGGCCGGCCCCTCGGAGACCGAACAGACCGCGGAGGCGCCGCCGCCGCGCCGCGAGCCGGTGTTCAACCTGCCACCGGTGGTGCTGGCGGTGATCGGCATCTGCGTTGCCGTCTTCCTGCTGCAGCAATATGTGCTGACCGAAGAGCAGCAGATAACATTGCTCACCGATGGCGCCTTCATTCCCGTCCTCTACACCGGCCAATACGGTTTCGACTGGTTCCTCTTCACCCGTCCTTTCACCTATGCCTTCATGCATGGCGGCGTTGCTCACATTGCCATCAACATGGTTGCGCTGGCCGCCTTCGGGTCGCCGCTGGCCAACCGTCTCGGCTGGTTCTGGTTCGCCTTGTTTTTCGCCGCCACCGGGCTGGCCGCGGTGGTGCTGTTCTGGGCGGTCCATCCATACGGCGAAGCACCGCTGGTCGGCGCTTCCGGGGCGATATCGGGCATGATGGGTGCGGCGGCTCGCTTCGGGTTCCGTACCGACCGCTCCTCCGGCAGGGCGGCCTTTGCCGGTCCCGTGCTGCCGATCGCAATCGTTTTGCGCATGCGCGGCGTCGTCAATTTTCTCGGCGCCTGGATGGTCATCAATCTCGCCACCGGCCTTTACGGTCTCGGGCTCGGAGAGCCCGGCCAGATCGCCTGGGAAGCGCACATTGGCGGCCTCGTCGCAGGCTTCTTCGGGTTGCGCTGGTTCGACCGGCGCTGGCGGGCGCCTGAATGGGAGATCCCCGACGACCAGCGCACCCCCGACTAGCGCACTCTATTGGCGCAGCCCACTGGCACACCCCACTGGCACACTTGAAAAGCAACCGATCACGGCGCACGATGTTCACTCTTATGTGAAGCCGGTCAGGGCGGGAGCTGGCTAGCCAAGCAGGAGGAGGAGGACGCCATGACGGTTAAGGCAATTCTCGAGAGAAAAGGCCATGACGTGTTCACGCTCGGGCCGAATGTAAAGCTCAGCGAAGCCATTCGAATCCTGGCCGACCACAAGATCGGTGCACTGGTCATCACCAATGGCGATCGCAAGATCGTCGGCATCCTTTCCGAGCGTGACATCGTGCGGGTCGTCGCCAGGGAAGGCGCTGCCGCACTTGATATAACGGTACGCTCGGCGATGACGCCGAAAGTGAAGATCTGCAACGAGAACCACACGGTCAACGAGGTGATGGAGATCATGACCAAAGGCCGTTTCCGCCATCTGCCGGTGGAAAAGGACGGGCTGCTCGACGGTATCGTGTCGATCGGCGACGTGGTCAAGCGCCGCATCGAGGATGTCGAGCGCGAGGCCGACGAGATCAGGGCCTATATCGCAACGGCCTGACCTGACGAAAGGACCGCCGACCGAATACCGGCCGGCGGCGTTCATTCATCGGTTGCCGAGCGGCCGAAAAGGGCTGAAAAGGCCAGCCCACTGCTCTGCGCTGCTTTGGGCGCTTGTCTCGCGAAGCGGTTTGCACTAGCGAAGACCGATACCCAAATTCGCGAAAATCGCAGTTTTCGCGAGCCAAAAGCGCAGGCCACCATGACCCTTATCGATACCCGCACGCCCGATGCCAAACGTTTTATTCCCGGCGCTACCGGCGATTGGGAGATCATCATCGGCCTCGAGGTTCATGCGCAGGTGACCTCGGAAGCAAAGCTGTTTTCCGGGGCGTCGACGACTTTCGGCGCGGCGCCCAACGCCAATGTCAGCCTCGTCGACGCGGCCATGCCCGGCATGCTGCCGGTCATCAATGAGGAATGCGTCAAGCAGGCGATCCGCACCGGCCTCGGATTGAAGGCGCAGATCAACCACAAGTCGGTGTTCGACCGGAAAAACTATTTCTATCCCGACCTGCCGCAGGGCTACCAGATATCGCAGTTCAAGCAGCCGATCGTTGGCGAAGGCACGATCGTCATTTCGGTCGGTCCCGACCGGCAGGGCGAGTTCGAGGACATCGAGATCGGCATCGAGCGCCTGCACCTGGAGCAGGACGCCGGCAAGTCGATGCACGACCAGCATCCGACCATGTCCTATGTCGATCTCAACCGCTCCGGCGTGGCGCTGATGGAGATTGTCTCCAAGCCGGACATGCGCTCCGCCGACGAGGCCAAGGCGTATGTCACCAAGCTGCGCACCATCGTGCGCTATCTCGGCACTTGCGACGGCAACATGGACGAAGGCTCGATGCGCGCCGACGTCAACGTCTCCGTTCGCAAGCCCGGCGGCGAATTCGGTACGCGCTGTGAGATCAAGAACGTCAATTCGATCCGCTTCATCGGCCAGGCCATCGAGTTCGAGGCGCGCCGCCAGATCGCCATCCTCGAGGATGGCGGCAAGATCGATCAGGAAACCAGGCTGTTCGACGCCGTCAAAGGCGAGACGCGCTCGATGCGCAGCAAGGAAGAGGCGCATGACTACCGGTACTTCCCCGATCCCGACCTTTTGCCGCTGGAATTCGATCAGGCCTATGTCGACGCGCTGGCCAAGGAGTTGCCGGAACTGCCCGACGACAAGAAGGCGCGCCTGATCTCTTCACTTGGCCTGTCGACCTACGACGCCTCGATCCTGGTGTCGGAAAAGCCGATCGCCGACTATTTCGAGCAGGTGGCCTCGGGCCGCGACGGCAAGCTTGCCGCCAACTGGGTCATCAATGACCTGCTCGGCCAGCTTAACAAGGCCGGCAAGGACATTGAAAATGCTCCTGTAACACCGGAGCAGCTCGGTGCCGTGATCGACCTGATCAAGGAAGGCACCATCTCCGGCAAGATCGCCAAGGATCTGTTCGAGATTGTTTGGAACGAGGGCGGCGATCCGCGCCAGCTGGTGGAAAGCCGCGGCATGAAGCAGGTCACCGACACCGGCGCCATCGAGAAGGCGGTCGACGAAGTCATCGCCGCCAACCCCGACAAGGTCGAGCAGGCTCGCGCCAAGCCGACCATGGCCGGCTGGTTCGTCGGCCAGGTGATGAAGGCCACCGGCGGCAAGGCCAACCCGCAAGCGGTTAACGATCTGGTCAAGGCCAAGCTCGGTATCGAATAGAATGTTCGTCCGCACCGCCAGCGAACGTGACCTTGCTGCCGTCCGCGCGCTGCTGGTCGAAACCTGGCACGCAACGTACGACACGATCTATGGCGCCGAGCGGGTGACCGAAATTACCGACGACTGGCATTCGATCGCCTCGCTCAAGGCGCGGCTGACAAGGCCGAACTCGGAATTCCTGGTCGCCGATGACGGCAAGCGTATCGGCGGCATGGCTTTTGCCGCCGCAACGACGGATACGAAGATCGTGCTGCTGAACCAGCTCTATGTACTGCCGGCCTGCCAGCGGCAAGGCATCGGCCAGGCCTTGCTGGACGAGGTCGAAGCCAGCTTTCCCGAGGCGAACAGGTTGCGCGTCGAGGTGGAAGAGGCCAACGTGCCGGCCATCGCCTTCTACCGTTCGAAGGGATTTTTGCCGGTCGGCAGCACCGCCGATTGCGGCGGCGGTTCGGGGTTGCCGGCGCTGATCTTCGAGAAGCCGCTGGGATAGGCGTCCGACGAAACGTTCAGTGCTGTCCCTTCAGCACGACCAGATAGCCGCGTTCCACCGGCTGCCGGAAGGCGATCTGTTCGGATGTGCCCGGATCTTTCGATTGCTTTTCGATGACGTAGCCGCCGGGATGAGACTTGAGCCATTCCTCAGGCTTGTCGGCGTTCTCGAATGGCTTCTCTATTCGCCCAAGGAAACCGACCTCGCCCTGATAGTCGTAAGCGACGGCCCAGTCCGCGTCCTTTCGTTCGTCGATGAAGCTCGCCAGCGGCGTGAGATCGTAGCGTTTGAACACGGTTGCCGAGGCGGCGGCGTGGCCGATGGCGAAAAGGGCAAGCATGACAAAGGCCGTAGCCCTCAGCCTGGCGACTGAAATCTCGGCCATGAAGTAGCCCAGCAGAATGGTCGCGAATGGTAGTGCCGGCACGACATAGTGCGGCTGCTTGCCGGATATGGCGCTGAAGACCAGCAGCACCGCAATGAACGAGAACGACAGCAGGCGCAGGGCACGCAGATCCGGGGATTTCGTGCCGATCAGGCTGCGTATCCGGGCAGCCGGCTTCAGCCGCCACACCGGGGGGATAAAGGCCCAGGGCACGAACATGAGCGGCAACAGCATCAGGTAAAAGTAAAACGGCCGGCCATGCGAATTGTGCAGGCTTCCGGTAACCCGACCTGCCGACTGGTTCCACACGAGATCGTAGACGAAACTGCCCTTGGTCAGGATGGTCGCGGGCGCCAGCCATATGGCGACCGGGACAAGGGCGGCGAGAATTGCCAGGCCGGCTCCGGCAAAGAACTGCAAAGGGGCAAGGCCGGCTCGCCGGTCACGCCAGAGAGGATAGAGCAGGACGGGCGCGCCGATGTGAATGAGCACGACCGGGCCTTTGGCCAGCACGCCGAGCCCGATGAACAGACCCGCCAGCACCGCCTGCCACCGGTTGCCGGTCCTGGCGAAGGCCAGCAACGACAGCAGTGCGGCGACCACACAAGCCGTCAAAAGCATGTCGAACAGGATCAGGGTCGAATAGATGACAAAGACGGTGCTGCCGGCCACCAGCCAGGGGATGCGACTGGCAATGTCCGGGCGCTCGGGAAACAGGGTTTTGGCCAGAAGTGTCGTCAGCCAGATGACCAGCGACGAGGCGGCGAAGATGACGAGCATCGCCGCCGCGCGGCTCACACCGAAGATGTTCCAGACGAGATCGATGAGCCAGAACAACAGCGGCGGCTTCTGCAGATAGGGCGCAAAGTTCATCGTCGGTACGAAGACATGTCCACCGAGATACATCTCCCAGGCGACGCTGAGATAACGCGTCTCATCGACCGGCAATAGCGGACGAAAAGCGAGCGCGATGCAAAGCAGGGCCAGCAGGAAGAGGTAAGGCAGCAGCCGTTCAATTCGTGTCGGTATCAAGTTCGGGGACCGCCCAGGAAATGGTTTCCACGTCCGGTCGTGCACGATGCACCGTCTCCGGACCGGAGCAGAACCGCACCATGATTTTGGCCGAATTGCAACGATGCCGGCTTGGTATTGTGGATTACGCCTGCGTACCGGCAAATAGTTGAAAAATCTGAC
Source organism: Mesorhizobium sp. M0862 (assembly GCF_040319795.1). NCBI lineage: Bacteria > Pseudomonadati > Pseudomonadota > Alphaproteobacteria > Hyphomicrobiales > Phyllobacteriaceae > Mesorhizobium > Mesorhizobium sp. M0862. The sequence continues at coordinate 139,357 of NZ_JAMYOJ010000008.1, read as the reverse complement.
GATTGGCTCCGAGTATGGCTTCAGGCCGAGCGCAGCGGCGGCGTCAATTCGCGCATCAGGAGTTCCAGCTCTCGCTGGTCGCCAGTGGCGGTCTTGTCGAAGATCGTCGCCAGCTGTGATTTGACGGTGCCGTCCGAGACGCCGCTGGCAGCCGCGATTTCACGCCGTGTCAGCCCGGCGGCGACATGGCCGGCGACACGCTTTTCCGCTGCGGTCAGTCCGAACAGCGCAGCGATCGCTTCCAGCGCCGGCACTGATGCGGCGCCGGCGGCGGCAATGAAAATGGCCGCGGCGGCGCGCGGCGATATGCGGGCCGAAATGTCGCGTCGCGCCAGAGGCATGACATGCGCCACCGCCGGAGACATGGCCTTCACCAGCGGAATGTTGATGCCGGACGGTCCGAGCGCGAATTCGTCGCGCGTGCCGAGCTGGACGGCGCGGCCGATGGCGGTGTTGGCGTTGGCATAAGCGAAGGACAGCTGGCCGCGCACCGAGGACACTGAGGCGGTTTCGGTGAGCAGGGCTTCGGCTGCCGGATTGGCGAAAATGATCTGCATATCGTCGGCGACGATCAGCACTGGATGGTCGAGGCTCTCAAGGATCGAGCGAAAGATGTCGGCCTTGCGCCGCTCGGCCTCGAACAGGTCGCCGATGGTCACCGCACGCCGGACATGGGGGGCGAGCCTGGACATCAGGTCGATATCCCTGGCTGAAATCTGGGGCCTGTCCTTGTCGGTAACCACCATCAGCGTGCCGGTGCGCGCCGGCTGCTTCATCAGCGCTACCCAGAAGAAATCGTCGAGACGGTTGGGTTCCACCCACTCGCGCACGATGCGGCTTTCGAGCCAGTTCTGGCGGGCGTCAGGGCCTTGCAGGGCGTAGACGCTGTCGACGGTGAACGGTATGTCGACTTCCATCTTCGGCACCGCCTTGAAAAAGGGCACCTCGCAGGCGTAGTCGCGCTGCAGCGGCTCAAGCAGAACCGGATCGCCGCAGGAAGTCGAAAACCGGGCCGAGTTTCTCGCCGTATCGACGACCGCCAGCATGGCAAGCCGGCCGAGCGCCAATTTGCAGATTGATTCAAGCGTCGATGGCCAACGGCCGACATCGACAATCGAATCGTAGATTGCCTCGACGATCTGCGGCAGGGCGCGACCGACTATGTTGGCCTGGACAGACACGTAGAGCCTCGTAAGGATTGCAGCGTAGTGGCAGGTCACACACTGTCTCTGCCTGGGGTCGCACACAACATAGCCGGCTTGGTTACGTCTGTGAAACGTCTCACAGCGGCGTTCGGTGTATCGTGAGCGCTTACGGGCTGGCCAGAACGTACCTGATGAGCCGTTGTCTAAGAGCGCTCGGGCCGCTCTGCGATACAAATCAAAGTGAACGGAATTGGAATTTTTCAGGGAATAAATGAGTAAACTTCCACATTGTCGATCAACCTGGTTCTGCCAAGCCACGCCGCGGCAAGCAGGCGGCCATCGCCGTCACGCCGCCACGAGGTGAGCGTCAGGCTCTCGCGCGCGGCGACATAGTCGACGCTGTCGAAGCCTGCCTCGAGAAGCGCGGCAGTGGCTTTACCGGTCACGCCGTTTTCATCGGCACCGGCCGCGAGCGCTGCCGCCGTCTGGCGCAAGATGACATTGAGCTGTCGCGCGACGTCGAGCTCGGCGGCGTCGAGATAGGCGTTGCGCGACGACATTGCCAGGCCATGCGCATCGCGCACGGTTGGCGCGCCGACGATTTCCACCGGAAGGTCAAGATCGCGGCAGAGCTTTCGGACGACGCAAAGCTGCTGGTAGTCTTTTTCGCCGAAGATGGCGTAGTCGGGCAGGGCTTGCAGAAAGAGCTTGGCCACGACCGTGGCGACGCCCTCGAAGAAGGTCGGCCTGAAATCCGATTCCAGGCCAGAAGACGGGCCGCCGACCGAAATCTTCGTCGCAAAGCCTGCCGGATACATCTCGGAAACCGTAGGCGTGAAGGCAAGCTGTGCGCCGGCCTCGGTCAGCCGGTCGAGATCGCGGGCCAGCTGACGCGGATACTTGTCGAGATCTTCAGTGGGGGCGAACTGGGCCGGGTTGACGAAGATCGAGACGACGCAGCGATCGGCCGTTGCGAGCGCGGCCCCGACCAGCGAGATATGGCCGTCATGCAAAGCGCCCATGGTCGGCACCATGGCGACGCTCAGGCCTTCGCGCCGCCATTCGCGGATCTGCGCGCGAAGGCCGGGCACGGTGTCGACGACGAGCGGCTGGCTTATGGGGGGCCGGTTCATGCCTTGTCCTTGTCGCTCGCGGCTGAAAAGACGTGGCCCGGCCCGGGGAAGGTGCGGCTGCGCACCTCCGCCGCATAACGCGCCGCGGCATCGGCGACCGCGCTGCGCAAATCGGCGTATTCCTTGACGAATTTCGGCACCCGGTCGACCGTCAGGCCGACCATGTCGTCGATGACCAGGATCTGGCCGTCGCAATCGCGGCTGGCGCCGATGCCGATGGTGGGAATGGCAATGCGCCGGGTGAGGTCGGCGGCAACGGTCTCGACCGTGCCTTCGATGACCAGCGAAAACGCGCCGGCCTTTGCGACCGCGTCGGCGTCGCGCATGAGCGCGGCCACATTCTCCGGCGTGCGGCCCTTGATCTTGTAGCCACCGTCCTTTTCCACCGATTGCGGCTGCAAGCCGATATGGCCCATCACTGGAATGCCGGCCGCGACGATTGCGGCGATCTGGAGGGCGACGTCGACGCCGCCTTCCAGCTTCACCGCCTGGCAGCCGGTTTCCTCAGAGATGCGGCGCGCCGAGGCAAGGGCTTGCGCGGCCGAAGTCTCGTAGCTGCCGGCCGGCATGTCGACCACCACGCAGGCCTTTGCCGAGCCGCGCATCACGGCCTGGCCATGGACGATCATCATTTCCAGCGACGCGCCAAGCGTGGTCTTGTGGCCATGCAGCACCATGGCAACGCTGTCGCCGACCAGGAGAAGGTCGACATGATCGTCGAGCAGGCGGGCGACGGGATAGGTGTAAGCGGTAAGGCATACGACCGGCACGCCGCCCTTGCGGGCGCGTATTGTCTCCGCACTGATCCTGGCGACAGCTAAGGCCATTCCTCACCTCCCGCAGCCGGCGTTGACTACAGCGCCGCGCGTCCCGTGGACGCGCAAAGGACGCTGTAGCACTTGGGTTGCGCATGATCCTTTCCGAAAATCGATTTCGATTTTCGGGGTCATGCGGCAGCGCCGGGCGATGAGAGCTTTAGGAAGACGCAGCCGGCTTGGCAAGCGTCGGTTCGCAGGTGCGAAATGGATCGGCCAATGACCGAGCGTTTCGGCATGCCGTCAGTGCCGCAGGCGCCGCAAAACCCTTGCCTTCGCCAAGGCCTGACGCCATAAGCAGGGACAGCCACCGCCGCGCGCCCGCGAGGATCTGAATGAAAACTTTCCTTCTGCAGTTTTTCACCTGGTGGAACCGCCAGACGCTGGGAACCCGTTTCCACACCTGGCGCCACGGCAACAAGGTCGGCCAGGATGGGGCCGGCAACGTCTACTACGAAGGCGGCGTCGATTCGGAAGGCCGCACCCGCCGCTGGGTCATCTACGCCAATTATTCGGAGGCGTCGGCGATCCCTCCGGGCTGGCACGGCTGGATGCATCACCGCGTCGATGTGGCGCCGCCAAGCGATGACTATCGGCCGCGCGAATGGGAAAAGGCGCATGAGCCGAACCTCACGGGAACACCGGCGGCTTATCGCCCAAAGGGTTCCGTGCTCACCAATCAGCACCGTCCGCAGGTGACGGGCGACTACGATGCGTGGACGCCTGGTTCTTGACCGCCGGCCGGTCCTTTGTCGCCACAATTGGCGTTTAGCTGCTTGCTGATATGACAACGGCGAATAGCCTTGGGCGTGACAGAATCACCCGGGCCCAAACCACCGGTATCTCCGCATGAACATTTTCAGCCTGACATCGATGGCCGGACTGGCGGCAATTGCCGCTGTCGCCATGTTCCCGACAGCGTTTGCCGCGGCGCAGGCGCCTGCGGCAGCACCCGCAATCTCCGATCGCATCACCAATCCGGTCGCCGAATTTGCCGGCATCGACAAGATCACCGGCCGTATCATCACCTTCGATGTCTACATCGACGAAACCGTGCAGTTCGGCGCTTTGCAGGTGACGCCGCGCATCTGCTATTCGCGGCCGGAGAATGAAGAGCCGAAGACCGATTCCTTCGTCGAAGTCGACGAAATCACGCTCGACCGCAAGATCCGCCGCATCTTCACCGGCTGGATGTTCGCCGAGAGCCCCGGCCTAAACGCCGTCGAGCACGCCGTCTATGACGTCTGGCTAAAGGGCTGCAAGCAGAAGTCGGATGTGCCGCCGCCCGACGCGGCCAATGCCGAGACGCCCAAGGTCGACACGTCCAAGCCAAAGCCCGCCGCTGCTCCGGCCGCCGAACAGCCGGACCCCACGGAGCCTGACGCGACCAACACCAACTGATCCTCCGGAACCGTCATGGCCACCATGCGTTGGGCCATGGACGACCGCGCATTTGCGCGCTTGGAGGATATTCTGATGTCGGACAGCAAACGGATCACGGCCAGCAAAGACGACCTGCTCGAACTCGAAAAGGGGTTCTGGACGGGCGACGAAGCTTACTACGCCGCCAATGTCGACACAGAATGCCTGGTAGCATTTCCTGAGATGGCACAGGCAATGGACAATGCCGATCTGGCCAAGACCGCGACCAAGCCCAACCGCTGGCGCGACCTTCAGATCGACCTCAAGGGTATCATCGAGCCCGGCAGCGACATTATCATGCTGACCTATGAGGCTCATGCGACACGAGAAAACGGCGAGCCCTACGCCGCGTTGGTCAGCACCGGCTATGTTCATCGTGTCAACGGCTGGAAGATGATGTTCCATTCGCAGACGCCGATGGAAACCGCGAAGGGCTGACCCCTTTCACCGGTCGAGCCGGCTCGGCCGCTCGGTCTCCGGTCAGGGATAAAAAACGGCTTCGCCCTTCAGCGCGTCGGCCAACATCTTCTCGTATTTGACGCGCGGCACGTCGACCGCGCCGAAGCGTTTGAGATGCTCGGTGGTGAATTGCGTGTCGAGCAGGGCAAAGCCGCGCGCCTTCAGCCGCTCGACCAGATGATACAGGCAGGTCTTGGACGCGTCGGTTTCCCGGGCGAACATGCTTTCGCCGAAGAACACGCGACCGAGCGAGACGCCATAGAGGCCGCCGACCAGCCGTTCCTCGCGCCATGCCTCGACCGAATGGCAGTGCCCCAGACGGTGCAGCTCGATATAGGCTTCGCGGATCGGCGCGTTGATCCAGGTCGAGCGGCGCTCCTCGCGCTTTTCGGCGCAGCCGTCGATCGTCGCCTCGAAATCGAAATCGAAGCGGATGTCGAACGGGTGCTTGCGGATCGTCTTCTTCAAGCTCTTCGGCGTGTGGAAGCCATCGAGCGGTATGATGCCGCGCGTCTCCGGCCGCACCCAGAACACTTCCGGGTCGGAAGCGCTCTCGGCCATCGGGAAGACGCCCGAGGCATAGGCCTTGAGCAACAGGTCGGTCGGAATGCGATAGCCGGGAGCGTAAGGACGGGTCATCGCGGCATCATAGCGGCAAGTCGGGCGCTATTCCTCTTTGGCCAGATACTTTTCCAGCCAGTGGATGTCGTAGTCGCCATTGGCGATATCGGCATTGCCGACCAGGTCGCGGAACAGCGGCAGCGTCGTCTTGATGCCGTCGACGACGAACTCGTCGAGCGCCCGCCGTAGCCGCATCATGCATTCGACGCGGTTGCGGCCGTGCACGATCAGCTTGCCGATCAGGCTGTCATAATAGGGCGGGATCTTGTAGCCGGAATAGACACCGGAATCGACGCGGATGCCGAGACCGCCAGGCGTGTGGAAATGTGTAATCGTGCCTGGCGAAGGCGTGAAGGTGCGCGGGTCCTCGGCATTGATGCGGCATTCTATGGCGTGGCCGTTGAACTTGATGTCCTCCTGGCGCACCGAAAGCCCGCCGCCGGAGGCAACGCGGATCTGTTCGTGGACGAGATCGATGCCGGTGATCGCCTCCGTCACCGGATGCTCGACCTGCAGCCGCGTGTTCATCTCGATGAAGTAGAACTCGCCATTCTCGTACAGGAATTCGATGGTGCCTGCGCCGGAGTAGCCGAGGTCGGCGATGGCCTTGGCACAGATATTGCCGATGCGGGCGCGCTCCTCGGCGTTAAGGGCCGGCGAGGGCGCCTCTTCCCAGACTTTCTGGTGGCGGCGTTGCAGCGAACAGTCGCGCTCGCCGAAATGCACGCCGCGGCCGGCGCCGTCGCCGAATACCTGCACCTCGATGTGGCGCGGCTTTTCCAAGTATTTCTCGATGTAGACGGCATCGTCGCCGAAGGCGGCTCCCGCTTCCGTGCTCGCTGTCTGCAAGGCGATCTCAAGGTCAGCCTCGGTAAGGGCGACCTTCATACCGCGCCCGCCACCGCCTGCCGATGCCTTGATGATCACGGGATAGCCGATCTCGGCGGCAATGCGCCTGGCTTCCTTTTGATCGGTGACGGCGCCGTCGGAGCCCGGCACAACCGGAATGCCGAGCCGCTTTGCGGTGCGCTTGGCCTCGATCTTGTCGCCCATGATGCGGATGTGGTCGCCCGACGGGCCGATGAAGGTGATGTTGTGGGCGGCGAGAATGTCGGCGAACTTGGCGTTTTCCGACAGGAAGCCATAGCCCGGATGCACGGCATCGGCGCCTGTGATCTCGCAGGCTGCGACGATCTGGTGGATGTTGAGATAGCTGTCGCGCGACGGCGGCGGACCGATGCACACGCTTTCGTCGGCGAGCCTGACATGCATGGCGTCAGCGTCGGCGGTCGAATGCACGACCACGGTCTGGATGCCGAGTTCCTTGCAGGCGCGCAGCACCCGAAGCGCGATTTCGCCGCGGTTGGCGATGAGGATCTTCTGGAACATCCGGCCCGCTCTACTCGATCACGACGAGCGGCATGCCGTACTCGACCGGCTGGCCGTCCTCGAACAGGATCGCCGTCACCGTGCCGGCGCGCGGCGAAGGGATCTGGTTCATCGTCTTCATCGCTTCGATGATCAGCAGCGTCTGGCCTTCCTTGACCTTCTGGCCGACTTCGATGAAGGCCTTGGCGTCGGGCGAGGGCGCGAGATAAGCGGTGCCGACCATCGGCGAGGGGACCGCGTTCTTGGACGGATCGGCCACTGCTGGTGCGGCAGCCGCGCCCGCCGCGGGCTGCTGCGCTGCCGGAGCATAACCGGCCTGCGGTGCGGCGATGGCGTGGACGGCCGGCGCCTGGCGCGATACGCGCACCTTCAGGTCGCCGAGCTCGACTTCGATCTCGGTGAGATTGGTGTCGTTCAGTATGCCCGCCAGATCGCGGATCAGTTGCTGGTCAACACCGGTCTTCTTTATCGACATTTTCGAGCCTTCTGTTTGTGGGCCGGTCATAGGCGTGCCGCCAGCGCCTGCAGCGCCAGCGAGTAGCCAAGCGGCCCGAACCCGCAGATCATGCCGACAGCGACCGGCGCGACCATGGAGACGTGGCGGAATGGTTCCCGCGCGTGGATGTTGGAGAGGTGAACTTCGGCGACGGGCAGCGGCGCGACAGCGCGGATGGCGTCGTGAATGGCAATCGAGGTGTGGCTGTAGGCACCCGGATTGATGACGATGCCGGCTGCCTTGTCGCCGGCTTCCTGGATCCAGTCGACGAGGTCGCCCTCATGGTTCGACTGGCGAAAATCAATCTCGAGGCCAAGCGCGGCGCCCGCCTGCTTGCAGTCGTCGGCGATCGCGGCAAGCGTCTTGCCGCCATAGATGCCCGGCTCGCGCTTGCCGAGCGCGTTCAGGTTGGGGCCGTTCAGGACGAAAATCGTTTTCAAAAATGCCGACCTTTTCCGACGCCGGCCTCAAGCCGGCGCGCAGGGCCTTCTATAATGGGCATAGCCGCCCGCGGAAAGAGCACAAGTGCGATCTTTCACTGTCCACAACAGGCGGAAATGTGCCCGTGAGAAATAGGCTCGCGTGCAAGATCAGAGCGCGGCTTTCGCCGCCTCGATCTTTTCAGCCAGCACTTCCTGGCCGAGCGCCCCGAACACCACCTCATTGCCGACCACGTAGGAAGGCGTTCCGGTGATGGCCAGCTTGTTGGCGAGGTCGAAGGTCTTGGAGAAGGCCTCGGTGATGGTCGGGTCCTTCATCTTCTCGCGCAATTTCGCCTCATCGGCGCCTAGCGACAGCGCAACCTTGATGGCCGCCGCCTCGGTGGCGCGGCCCTGGCCGCCGAGCAGGGCGTTGTGGAACTCGCCGTATTTCTCCGGATGCATCAGGTGAAAAGCCATCGAGACGACGCTGGCCTTTTGCGAATCCGGCCCGAGGATCGGGAATTCCTTGAGCACGAAGCGCAGCTCCGGATCGGCCTTTGTCAGAGCCTGCATGTCGTCGATGGCGCGTTTGCAGAAGCCGCAATTGTAGTCGTAGAATTCGACGATGGTGACCTTGCCCTTCGGATTGCCGACGACGCCGTCGAAGGTCGAGTTGAAAATCTCGGACTTGGCCTTCTCGATGACGCCGAGGCTGGCTATGCGCTGCTCTTCCTTCTGCTTGGCCTCGAGCGCCTCCTGCACTTCGAGCAGCACTTCGGGGTTCTTCAGGAGATAGTCGCGGATAATGCCCTCGACCTCAGTGCGATCGATCTTGGTGTCGGCAGAGGCGGTCTGCACGGTCTGCGCCGTGCCGGCCTTGGCCACCTGCGGACTGCCGGCGACGAACCCGAAAGCGAGCATGGCAAGAGCAGCCGCCACTCCCGTCGTGCCGAGCAATATTGCCTTGTTCATCGTCTCATCCTCTTTACCGGTTCCGGTCTATCCTAGTCGCCGCGGGCGACCGGAAGGTTCATTTCTTGAGTTTGCCTGAAGGGTTGTAGTTTATGATGTCCTGCGCCCGAATCCAGCCGGGCTCGCCGCGCTTCAAGTCTTTTTGCGCGCGCATGGCGAAAATTTTCGCATTCGTGTAATCGCCGGAATAAAAGTGGCCCTCGGCGGTGGCGAGTTCCGCCGCCGGAATGTTGCCAAGCTCGCCATAGGCCTGGGCGAGATAGCGGTATCCGACCGTGTTTTCCTTGTCACGCCCGAGACCGTTGTTGATCTGCACCACCGCCTTCTTCAGCGAGTCGGGCGTGCCGATGGCCATCAGCGCCTGGCCGAGGGAAACGGGCAACAGGCCCGACCTCACCGGATCGAGGCTGACCGCCTTGGCATAGGCGTCCGCGGCGTCCTTGGGCTTGTTGGCCTTCATCAGTATGTCGCCGCGCATTTCCTGGAAGTAGGGGTTCTTCGGCTGTTCCTTGATCAGTGCATTGGCCTTGGTCAGCGCCGCACCCAGATTGCCGTAGAGATAGGCCATCTGCGCTTCGCCATAGCGCGAGGCGAGGCTGCCCGGGGCTTTCCGGATCAGCCGCGTGGCGGCGGCCTGGCCGCCCATATAGGCGGCGATCTTGATGCGCATCATGTCGTGCCGCTGCTGCAGTGCCGGCGGATCGACCTTGTCGACGTTAGGGCTCTGCTTGACCAGCACTTCGAGATTGGCGATGCGCTCCTGCGGCATCGGGTGGCTGATGCGGTAGGGATCGACCTGCGTGCCGGAAAGCGACAGCGCGCTCTGGAAGCGGGCGAAGGTCTTCAGCATGCCCATGCCGGACTGGCCGGTGGCATTGAGATAGGTGATGGCAGAGCGGTCGGCGGTCGACTCTTCGGTGCGCTGGTAGGCAAGAATGCTGCGCTGCGCCATCTCGCCGCCGCCCGCGGCGACACCCATGCCGGCGCCGGCAAGGCCGCGGCTGTTGGTGGTGGCGCCGGCAACGATGGCGCCGGCGCCAAGCAGCGTGGCGATGATGGCCATGGTCTTGGCGCGCTCGAGCTGGTCGCGCAATTTCTGCTGATGGCCGCCTGCGATGTGGCCGGCCTCATGGGCGATGACGCCGATGATCTCGTTGGGCGTTTCGGCCTGCATCAGCGCGCCGGTGTTGATGAACAGCCGGCGCCCGGTAACGAAGGCGTTGAAGCTCTGATCGTTGACCAGAACGATATCGACACCGTCATTGGCAAGACCGGCCGCCTTGAAGATCGGCCGCGCATAGTCGCGCACCAGCGCCTCGATCTCGGCATCGCGCACGACCGGCACCGCCTGGGCGAAGGCCGTCACCGAGCCGGTGACAGCGACGGCGGCGGCAAGCAAAAGCGTCGCGAAGCCGCGCGCTGTCTTCCCGATGGAAGATTTGGACATCGTTGATTTGGGTCGGCTCAGCATGAGGTCCACTGGTAAACGAGCGCGCGAACGATGAAAAGTCACGGCACCGAAACTAGGCGAACTTGTGATCCTCACATCAATCGGGCATTTGTGCGGCGCTGCCGCCGGTTGATGGCTTTGAGCGGCGGGCCGGACGGAAAGATTGAGGTCAAATGGTAGTTTCGCTGTCGCGCCGCGGTGAAGTCGAGCCGTTTCACGCCATGGACATTCTGGCCGAAGCCAACCGGCTGAAGGCGACGGGCGTGCCTGTCGTCTCCATGGCCGTCGGCCAGCCATCCGATCCGGCGCCCGTGGGCGTGAGGGAAGCAGCCGCAAATGCGCTGAGGATCGGACGCATCGGCTATACCGACACACTCGGTCTGGCGGATCTGCGCAAGGCGATCGCCACGCATTATGGCGACCATTACGGGATCGATGTCGCGCCGAACCGGATCGCCGTGACCACGGGATCGTCGGCCGCCTTCAATCTGGCATTCCTGGCGATGTTCGATCCCGGCGACCGCGTCGCCATCGCAGCACCCGGCTATCCGGCCTACCGCAACATCATGGCCGCGCTCGGTATCCAGATCGTCGAGATCGAGCTCGGCAGCGACGCCTATCTTCATGCCGAACATTTGAAATCGGCGCACCGGGAAAAACCGCTGAAGGGTGTGTTGTTCGCCAGCCCGGCCAATCCGACAGGTGCGGTCATTCCCGTCGACGAGTTGTCGGCACTGGTGCGGACAGCCGAAGAACTCGGCATCGCGGTGATTTCGGACGAAATTTATCACCGGCTGGCCTATGCCGCGCCCGACACCACGGCGCTGGCCCATGGCTCAGGCGTGACGGTGATCAATTCCTTCTCGAAATATTATTGCATGACCGGATGGCGCATCGGCTGGATGGTGCTGCCGGAAGCTCTGGTGAGGCCGATCGAACGCATCGCCCAGAGCCTCTACATCTCGCCGCCGGAACTGTCGCAGATCGCGGCGATCGAAGCCTTCAAGGCGGCGGAAGAGCTGGAAGCAGTGAAGGCGCGCTATGCCTGGAACCGCGAGCTGTTGATGCGGCGCCTTCCGGAACTCGGATTTCCCTTGGCGGCGCCGATGGACGGTGCCTTCTACGCTTTCTGCGATGTCACCCGGCATACCAATGACAGCATGGCCTTTGCGCGCAAAATGCTGGCCGAAGCGCATGTGGCGGCGACGCCCGGTCGCGATTTCGATCCGCTGGCAGGACACCGCACGATGCGCTTTTCCTATGCCGGCAGCCATGACGACATGGTCGATGCGATGGCGCGCATCGAGCGCTGGCTGAAATAGCGGGGACGAGCATGCCGGATCTTGAACAAACGCTGGCCGACATCGCCGCCGAGATGGCCGAGCGCTCCGATCGCGGCGAGGTCGCCACCTACATTCCGCAGCTCGGCAAGGTCGATCCGAAGAAATTCGGCATTGCCGCCGTGACCAATGACGGCCGCGTGCTGGTCGCCGGCGACGCCGACCAGGCGTTTTCGATCCAGTCCATCTCCAAGGTGTTTACGCTCACGTTGGCGCTCGGCAATGTCGGCGACGCGCTGTGGCAGCGTGTCGGACGCGAGCCGTCGGGCAATCCGTTCAACTCGATCGTGCAGCTCGAGCATGAGAACGGCATTCCGCGCAATCCGTTCATCAATGCCGGCGCCATCGTCGTCTCCGACATACTGCTTGCCGGCCACCAGCCGCGCGAGGCGATCGGCGAAATCCTGCGCTTCATCCAGTTCCTTGCCGATGACGAAGCGATCATCATCGACCGCGAGGTCGCGGCTTCCGAACGCGCCACCGGCTATCGCAACTTCGCGCTTGCCAACTACATGAAATCCTTCGGCAATCTCCACCATGCACCGGAGCTGGCGCTGGGCGTGTACTTCCACCATTGCGCCATCGCCATGAGCTGCCGGCAATTGGCGCTGGCCGGCCGCTTCCTCGCCAATGGCGGCAGAAACCCGGCAACCGGGCACTCCGTGGTGTCTGCCGAGCGGGCGCGGCGCATCGGCGCCATGATGCTGACCTGCGGCCACTATGACGGTTCCGGCGATTTCGCCTTCCGTGTCGGCATTCCCGGCAAAAGCGGCGTCGGCGGCGGCATATTGGGGATCGTGCCGGGTGTGGCTTCACTCGCCGTATGGTCGCCGGGCTTGAACGCCAACGGCAATTCCAAGCTGGGGTCGATCGCCTTGGAAAAACTGGCCAGGATGATGAACTGGTCGATTTTCGCCCCCTGATGCTTTCCGCCATTCGCGCATGAAAAAATCCCGCGCCGTGGTTTGAACGGCGCGGGATTTTTGTCAGGAACCTATCTTAATCGGCTGAATAGCTTAGAAAAAGCCCTTCCGCTGCCACCAGCCGGCGCGCTTCGGCTTTTCCTCGGCCTTTGCCTCGTCGGCAACGCTGGAGGAAACCACCGGCACCGCGGAGGTATCCGCGGCCACGGCTTTGCGCCGTGACGGGCGAGCCTTGGCGGGCTCGTCGTCGACGGTCGTTTCCGTGGCGGCATCGGCCGCAGCGGGGGCGGCTGCTTCGACGGCAGCTTCCGGTGCAGCCTCGGCCGCCGTCTCATCGGCGACTTCCACCACAGCCTTCTTTGCCCTTGAAGCGCGCTTCTTCTTCGGCTTTTCGGCTGGAGCGTCGTCGTTCGCCGCGGCGGGAGCCGCTGCTTCTTCAACCGCTACGGCTGCTACGGGCTCGCTTGCGGCCGTTCCGACTTCAGCGGCCTCGGCCACCGAGGCGGTTTCGCCGGCTTCGGTCTCCGTGCCGTCTTCGCGACGATTGCGCTTGCCGCCGCGCTTGCCGCGACGGCGCTTCTTGCCCTGGGCGTCATCTGATGCTTCCACCGTTTCGACGGCGCCAACCTGGGCTTCGTCTTGCTGTGTTGCATCGTCACCGCCTGGTTCAGCGGCAAAGTCGTCGCTTGCCGCCGAAACCGAAGCACCTTCGGCGCCATGCTCGCGATCGCCATGTTCGCGTTCGCGATCCTTGCCGCCGCGCCGCCTGCGGCGCTTGCGACGCTTGCGATCGCGGCCTTCGCCGTCCTCAGCCGATCTCGGCTGCTGCTGCTGCGACTGCGGCTGCGCCTGGCGCGGCTGCTCGGCCTGTACCACAACCTCGTCGTCTTCCTCCTCGATGACGATCTCGTCCTCGGGCTCTTCCGGCTCGACATAGGCCGGGAAGGTTCGCGCTTCGACAAAGCCTTCCGGCTTTTCGGCAATGGCGCCGCGGAAGATCGCGTAGTGCTGCACACCCACCGTATCATCGGCCTCGACGGTGATGGTCAGGCCAAAGCGGCTTTCGAGTTCCACCAGCGTGCCGCGCTTGTGGTTGAGCACATAGAGAGCGGTCGCCGCCGGGGTCCGCACCGTGATGTGGCTGCGCGAATCCTTGAGCAGGAATTCCTCGATCGCCCTCACCACCATCAGCGCCACCGACGAATCGGAGCGCACATGGCCGGTGCCGCCGCAATGCGGGCAGGGCTTCATGGTCGATTCCAGCACGCTGGCGCGGATGCGCTGGCGCGACATCTCCATCAGGCCGAAATGCGAGATGCGGCCGACCTGGATGCGAGCTCGGTCGTTCTTGAGGTGATCCTTCAGCCGCTTCTCGACGGAGCGGTTGTTGCGGTTCTCCTCCATGTCGATGAAGTCGATGACGATCAGGCCGGCGAGATCGCGCAGCCTCAATTGCCTGGCGACTTCTTCCGCCGCTTCAAGGTTGGTGTGGAGAGCGGTGTCCTCGATCGAGTGCTCCTTGGTGGAGCGGCCCGAATTGACGTCGATGGCGACCAGCGCCTCGGTCTGGTTGATGATGATGTAGCCGCCGCTCTTCAGCGTCACCTGCGGCTGCAGCATGCGGTCGAGCTGCGCCTCGATGCCGTTGCGCACGAAGATCGGCGTCGTGTCGCGGAACGGCTGAACCACCTTGGCGTGGCTCGGCATCAGCATGCGCATGAAATCCTTGGCCTCGCGGTAGCCTTCCTCGCCGGAGACAAGAATCTCGTCAATATCCTTGTTGTAGAGGTCGCGCACCGAGCGCTTGATCAGGCTGCCTTCCTCATAGACGAGGGCAGGGGCGGTGGATTGCAGCGTCAGATTGCGGACGTTTTCCCAAAGCCGCATCAGATATTCGTAGTCGCGCTTGATTTCCGCCTTGGTGCGGCTTTCGCCGGCGGTGCGCAGGATGACGCCCATGCCCTGCGGCACTTCGAGATCGGCAACGACCTCCTTGAGGCGCTTGCGGTCGACCGCACTGGTGATCTTGCGCGAAATGCCGCCGCCGCGTGCGGTGTTGGGCATCAGCACGGAATAGCGGCCGGCAAGCGACAGATAGGTGGTGAGCGCCGCGCCCTTGTTGCCGCGCTCTTCCTTGACCACCTGCACCAGCAGAATCTGCCGGCGCTTGATGACTTCCTGAATCTTGTACTGGCGGCGCACCGGCTTGCGGCGGCTGCGCACCTCTTCCAGCGCATCCTCGGCGCCTACGGATTCGATCTCGTGGTCGTCCGGATGCGAGGACTGCACCTCTTCCAGCATGCCGCGGTCATTGTCCTCGGAGGTGGCTTCGCCACTTGCCTCGCTGGACGACCTTTCGTCACCCGGCTCCGCCGCAGGGACAGCTTCGGAGATCACATCCGCTTCGACGCTTGCCGCGATCGATGTCGGGCCGCCTTCCGACGGTTCGGTCCCGGATGTCTCGGCGTCGGAGGCTTCGCTGTCGCCATGCCCGGCATGATCGTCATGCCCGCCGGTATTGGCCGCGGCATGCTCGGAAGCAGGCGCTTCGGAGACGGCATCGCTGCCGGCATCGCCATGTTCGCCGTTCTCATCATCGGCGCCGGCGTCGCGCTTGTGTTCGCCGCGCTCACGACCCTTGCCGCCGCGCCGGCGGCCGCGCCGGCCGCGATCGCGGCTCTGGCGGTCGTCGCCGTCATTGTCCTCGTTCTCCTCGTCCTCGGCTTCCTGCGCTTCAGCGCGCAGCAAAGCCTGACGATCGGCGACCGGGATCTGGTAATAGTCGGGGTGAATTTCACTGAAGGCGAGGAAACCGTGACGGTTGCCGCCATATTCGACAAAGGCTGCCTGAAGGGAAGGTTCGACGCGCGTTACGCGGGCGAGATAGATGTTTCCTTTGAGCTGCTTCTTGTCCTGAGATTCAAAGTCGAATTCTTCAATACGGTTACCGCGGATAACGACAACGCGTGTTTCCTCCGGGTGGGAGGCGTCTATCAGCATTTTGTTGGGCATTATTTCGTTTCCTCCCGGCAGCCGTCAGCCGCAGCTTGCGAGGCAAAGCCCGCTGCTGCGTGTCTGGGATGTGGGTGCCGGATGTCTGAATGTCCGCCGGACGCCGCTTGAGCGCCATGGCGGTGCCGCCCGCTGCCACAATGGCGCGGTTTGATGCGGACCTTTCCATGATTGCGCTTGAAGCCATCGTCACCAGCAGAACCTTTTGAACCAAAGCCCGGACGAACCGGACCAGCTTGTTTGCTCATACAGAGCCGGCACGGGAACAAACCCGGCCGTTTTCCTCACGCAGGCGATTCCCCCGCCACGGGCGCACACCTGCGAAATTCGTCGCGATCACCTGAAGCCTTTTCGCGGGAAGCGAAAGGAGCCGCCTTTCATCTGACCTGTAGCAGGAAGCTGCGGGAGAAGCGGTTCCAGGATTGCAGTGATCCACCATCGCTTTTATGATTTGACGGGGTGGAAGGCAACCCCGATTTCGGATGCCGGCAAAAAGCAGTGCCGTAACGGAAGCACAGGCCTTAATCCTCAATGAAAAGGCTTGGTTAACCTTCTCTGGATACCAATCGTTAATCGAGTCTGCGGCCTGACCGGCATTTCGACCAACCACGCGGGCGCAAGGCGCCAAACCAGGAGCGACTGCAAAGAAATGGGACTGGCGGGCACCACAGACAAGGGCCATGGCCATGCAGGCCGTTTCCTGCGCGCTGCCGGTGTGCTGTTGCTGCTGGCGCTTTGCCTTGCTTTTGCGCCGGTTTCACGCGCCGCCGATGCGCCACTCGGCGCCACCGCCTACAAGATGGCCGGCGACGCAACCAAGATGCGCATCGTCATCGATTTCGACCGCGAGCCCGACATCAAATGGTTCCTGCTGCGCGCCCCCAACCGGCTGGTCGTGGACCTGCCGCGCACCCGATTCGCCATCGGCGCGAAGGACGCCAAGGCCCGCGGCCTGGTCAAGGCGGTGCGTTATGGCGATCAGGGCGAGGGATCGCGGCTGATCCTGACCGGCAAGGGGCCGTTCTCGGTCGACAAGCTCGAGGTGCTCAAGAACGAGGACGGCGCAGGCTATCGCATCGCCATCGACATGTCGGCAGCCTCCGACCGCGAGTTCGACGAAGCCCTTGCCAACCAGGCGCTGACCACCGGCTCGACCGTCTCCACCGACAAGGGCTCCAGGGTCGGCACAGGGCCGATCTCCAATCCCGGGCATCGCTTCACCATCGTCATCGATCCCGGCCATGGCGGCATCGACGGTGGCGCCGAAGGCCTCAACGGCACCATCGAGAAGAACGTGACGCTGGCCTTCGCCACCGAACTGCGCGACAAGCTCGCCGCCGTCGGCAACTACGACGTGTTCATGACGCGCGATACCGACGAGTTCCTGCGGCTCGATGACCGCGTGCGCATCGCCCGTCAGCACGAGGCCGACCTTTTGATCTCGATCCATGCCGACACGATCAGCGTCAAGGGTATCAGAGGCGCCACCGTCTATACCGTCTCCGACAAGGCATCCGACCCGGAAGCGCAGGCGCTTGCCGACCGCGAAAACCTCTCCGACCAGTTCGCCGGCATGGTGATCAAGGACGACAACAAGGAAGTCACCGACATACTGATCGACCTGATCCGCCGCGAGACGCATAATTTCTCGATGAGCTTTGCCCACACTCTGGTCGGCCAGTTGTCCACCAGCGTCGGCCTGATCAACAATCCGCAGCGCTCGGCCGGCTTCAAAGTGCTGAAAGCGCCCGATGTGCCGTCGGTGCTGGTCGAACTCGGCTATCTCTCCAACGCTAAGGATGAGGCGCAACTGCTCGACGCCGACTGGCGCGGCAAGGCGGCGCAGAGCATCACCAACGCCGTCGCCCTGTTTGCCTCCGCCAAGATGGGAACGGGAACCGGAGGCTGAGATGGTCGCCGCCGCCCACGACCGGAGGCAGCGTTGCACGGGGACAACACCAGGCGCTTTTATTTCCGGTGGGGGATGCCGAAACCGGGCACTGCCGTATTTTGCCCACATGGTGGCGACATGGGTTTTCCATCACGGATCGGGACAGTTGCGAAGGCTTGCGCGAAAGGCGGCTTCGTCTAGGAAATTCCCGGACCTCGGACTGGAGCGGGCATGATTCGTCTTATCGGGTATTTCTTTGGTATCGGCACGACGCTGGCGCTTATCGTCGCCGCGGGCGTGGCGATATACATCAGCCATCTGTCGAAAGACCTACCCGACTACGAGGTGCTGGCCAAGTACGAGCCGCCGGTGACGACCCGCATCCATGCTTCCGACGGCTCGCTGATGGCCGAATATGCGCGCGAACGGCGGCTCTATCTGCCGATCCAGGCGGTTCCGGACCGGGTCAAGGCGGCGTTCCTGTCGGCCGAGGACAAGAATTTCTACAACCATCCCGGCATCGACATCACCGGGCTCGGCCGCGCCATCTACGTCAACCTGCAGAATCTTGGTTCGGGCAGGCGCCAGGTCGGCGCCTCGACCATCACCCAGCAGGTGGCGAAGAACTTCCTCTTGTCCTCGGACCAGACCTACGAGCGCAAGATCAAGGAGATGATCCTGGCCTTCCGCATCGAGCAGGCCTATTCGAAGGACCGCATCCTTGAGCTCTACCTCAACGAAATCTTCTTCGGCTTCGGCGCCTATGGCGTTGCGGGCGCGGCACTGACCTATTTCGACAAGTCGGTCAACGAACTCACCGTCGCGGAAGCCGCCTATCTGGCGTCGCTGCCGAAGGGGCCCAACAACTACCATCCCTTCAAGCATGCCGACCGCGCCATCGAGCGCCGCAACTGGGTCATCGACCAGATGGTCGAGAACGGCTACGTGACGCGCGAGGAAGGCGACAAGGCCAAGGCCGAGCCGCTCGGCGTGACTCCGCGCCGCAACGGCTCTTATTTGTTTGCGGGCGAATATTTCACCGAGGAAGTGCGCCGCCAGATCATCTCGCGCTATGGCGAGAACGCGCTCTATGAGGGCGGCCTTTCGGTGCGCACGACACTCGATCCGAAGATCCAGCTCATCGCCCGCAAGTCGATGCAGAACGGCTTGCTCAAATACGACACGCTGCGCGGCTATCGCGGACCGGTGACGCATATCGATGCTTCCGGCGACTGGGGCGTGGCGCTGGGCAACGTCAAGGGGCTGGAAGACGTGCCGGAATGGTCGCTTGCCGTCGTGCTCGACAGCTCCGCGACCGGCCTTTCCATCGGCCTGCAGCCGACGCGGCAGATTTCGGGCGATATCGTCAAGGAACGCATCGAAGGCGCCGTCAGCAAGGAAGACATGAGCTTTGCCATGCGCCATGTGGTCGATGGCAAGACGGTCAAGGCCAAGTCTCCGGCCGATGTACTGCAGCCCGGCGACGTCATCTTCGTGCAGAAGAACGAAGGGTCGGAAGGCGCCTACACGCTGCGCCAGGTGCCGGAAGTGGAGGGCGGCCTGATCGCGATGGATCCGCATACCGGCCGCGTGCTGGCCATGGTCGGCGGCTTCTCCTATGCGCAGTCGGAGTTCAACCGTGCCACGCAGGCGATGCGCCAGCCGGGATCGTCCTTCAAGCCGATCGTCTATTCGGCCGCGCTCGACAATGGCTATACGCCGGCCTCGGTGATCATGGACGGACCGATCACCATCCAGAGCGGCACCACGACCTGGACGCCGAAGAACTATGACGGCACGGTGGCCGGCCCCGCGACCTTGCGCTCCGGTATCGAAAAGTCGCGCAATTTGATGACGGTGCGGCTCGCCAACGACATGGGCATGAAGCTGGTGGTGGAATATGCCGAGAGGTTCGGCGTCTACGACCATCTGGCGCCGTATCTGCCGATGGCGCTGGGCTCCGGCGAGACGACGGTGATGCGCATGGTGTCGGCCTATTCGATCATGGCCAATGGCGGCAAGTCGATCAAACCCTCGCTCATCGACCGCATCCAGGACCGCTACGGCAAGACCGTGTTCAAGCAGGACGAGCGCGGCTGCGAAGGCTGCAATGCGCCCGAATGGAACAACCAGTCCGAACCGGAACTGGTCGACAATTCCGAGCAGGTGCTCGATCCGATGACCGCCTACCAGATCACCTCGATGATGGAAGGCGTGGTCCAGCGCGGCACGGGCGCCACCATCGCCGAGCTTGGCCGCCACATCGCCGGCAAGACCGGAACGACCAATGACGAGAAAGACGCCTGGTTCATCGGCTATACGCCGAACCTCGTCGTCGGCCTCTACATGGGTTACGACACGCCGCGCGGTCTTGGCCATGGCGCCACCGGCGGCGGTCTGGCGGCGCCTATCTTCAAGGACTTCATGCGCGTTGCGCTGGACGGCACGCCCAATGTCGACTTCAAGGTGCCGGAAGGCATGAACATGGTCGCCATCAACCGCAAGACCGGCATGCGTGCCGCGTCGGGCGATCCCGGCACCATCATCGAAGCCTTCAAGCCCGGCACCGGCCCCGCCGACAGCTATTGGGTGATCGGCATGGGCGCCGACGGGTCCAACGGCGCCGGCGGACCGCTATCGCCACAGGCTACGGAAGCCATCCAGGCACCCGGCGGCGGACTCTACTGACGACCTGATTTTTTACGTCGAATGGGCTGGCTTGTTGAGCCGGCCCATTTCGCTTTACAGGCAGCAATGCCGTGCCTATGTATCGCGCCGACCCAAGCGCCACTTCAAAAACAGGACAGAACAACCAGCCATGCGCGCGGAAACGCAGAATATTGTCGACGAGATCAGGCAGGCGATCACCCTGCTGAGGAGGCATCTTTGACTGGGATCAGGCCATAAAGCGGCTTGAATACCTGAACGTGCGCGCCGAGGATTCCAGCCTCTGGAATGATCCGCTGGAAGCGCAAAAGCTGATGCGCGAGCGCCAGGGCCTCGAAGACGGGATCGCCGGCGTCAAAAGCCTGACTCAGGCGCTGGAAGACAATATCGGCCTGATCGAACTGGGTGAGGAAGAGGGCGACCAGAGCGTGATCGCCGAGGCGGAAGCAGCCCTCCGCTCGATGCAGGGCGAGGCCAAGGCCCGCCAGGTCGAGACGCTGCTGTCGGGCGAGGCCGACGCCAACGACACCTATCTCGAAGTCCATGCCGGCGCCGGCGGCACCGAGAGCCAGGACTGGGCCTCGATGCTTCTGCGCATGTACACGCGCTGGGCCGAGCGTCGCCGTTTCAAGGTCGAAGTGCTGGAAGTCCATGACGGCGAAGAGGCCGGCATCAAGTCCGCCACGCTCCTGATCAAGGGCCACAATGCCTATGGCTGGCTGAAGACCGAGTCGGGCGTTCATCGCCTGGTCCGCATTTCACCCTATGACAGCAATGCGCGCCGCCACACGTCCTTCTCCAGCGTCTGGGTCTACCCGGTCGTCGATGACAGGATCGAGATCGACGTCTCGGAATCCGATGTACGCATCGACACCTACCGCTCATCCGGTTCGGGCGGCCAGCACGTCAACACCACGGACTCGGCGGTTCGCATCACCCATATCGCCACCGGCATCGCGGTTGCCTGCCAGGCCGAACGCTCGCAGCACAAGAACAAGGCGAAGGCCTGGGAAATGCTGCGCTCGCGCCTTTACGAGGAAGAGCTGAAGAAGCGCGAAGCGGTGGCCAATGCCACAGAAGCGTCGAAGAGCGACATCGGCTGGGGTCACCAGATTCGTTCCTATGTGCTGCAGCCCTACCAGTTGGTGAAGGACCTGCGCACCGGCGTCGAGAGCACCAGCCCGTCGAGCGTGCTCGACGGCGACCTCGACGACTTCATGGAAGCCTCGTTGTCGCAGCGCATCGAGGGCGGTGCCGGTGAAGCCGTGGCCGACCTCGACTAGGATATGTTCATATTCAGCTGAGGCCGGCCTGCGAATGGATGATACCTGCGCTTCCGCCACTTTCGACTCGGCTGACTTGAATAAGAACATCCCTTGGCGGGGGAGCGAAGGAGGAACCATGACTCGCAGGCTCACCGGCAAATGCTTTTGCGGCACGGTTCAGTATGAAGTGGCGGACGAGTTCGTCTAATGCCGCGATCTGCCATTGTTCGAACTGCCGGCGCACCACAGGTTCCGCCTTCAAGCCCTTCGCCGGCATCGAGCGCGAGAAACTTGCCCTTGCCGAAGGGCATCACGGGCTCATCCATTTCGGCGATGGCAGCGGCCACGATGCGCATTGCAGCCGCTGCGGCTCGTTGCTGTATTCGCTGGTCCGCGACGGCGCCTATGTCCATGTCGCCATGGGCACGCTGGTCGACGATCCGACGATCCGGCCGACCGCGCATATTTTCGTCGGCTCCAAGGCGCCATGGTTCACCATCGCCGACGACTTGCCGCAATATGAAGGGCATGTGATCGCCGGTCCAGACGACGTATAGGCTGGAACCACATACGGCCAATCCCGTTGTTTCGATGCCCGTCTGCCGGGAGTTGAGCCTGGCCTTGGATCTCGTCAGCGGTTGCAGATAGCGGCGTAGTTGTGCGGCCTCGCGCAGCAACTTCTTGCGCCGGCCTAGGAATCAGCCCAGCATCCGAGGGCTGGAAGAGAAAAAGCATTTATGGCCGGACGCGGCATATCTGCGACCTGACGATCCGGCCACTGGGAAGACACGTTCCGGGAACGGGCAAGCGAAACGCTTGATG
Organism: Mesorhizobium sp. M0862; assembly: GCF_040319795.1. Classification (NCBI taxonomy): domain Bacteria; kingdom Pseudomonadati; phylum Pseudomonadota; class Alphaproteobacteria; order Hyphomicrobiales; family Phyllobacteriaceae; genus Mesorhizobium; species Mesorhizobium sp. M0862. Next base: position 117,113 of record NZ_JAMYOJ010000008.1, on the reverse strand, counting down.
CTCGTTTGAAAGGAACGCTTCCATGTCTGCTGCCACTCTCCGATCGGCCAGAGCCGTTCAACCGGCTGGCCGACTCCTGTTTTCCTTGTTCGTGACCCCGATCTTTGCAATCGAGATGCTTGCTGCGGTGCTGACCGCACCCGCCTTCGCCCATGACGCCAAGCCTACGGCGGCGAAGCCGCAAGGCTGGAGTTATCCCTTCGCCTGCTGCGCAAACTACGACTGCCGCACCACCCATACCGGCGAGGTGCTGGAAAAGCCGGAGGGCTATGTCATCGCCGGAACGGGGGAGGTCGTTCCGATGAGCGACAAGCGGGTCAAGGATTCACCCGACGGCGATTTCCACTGGTGCGCGCACCAGGCCGGCCTCGACGCAGGCAAGACGATCTGCCTGTTCGTGCCACCGCGTTCCTACTGAGTTCTGTTGGCAGTTCTCATCGGAAGGCCGGCCTTGGTGCTGAAGGCGCTTGCGTCAGACGGAAGCAGCGAGTGCTGAGGCGAAGTCGCGATACGGGCGCAGTGGGCGACCCAGAAGTGCCGTCAGGCGCTCGACGTCGCCGGCCTCGGGCAGCATCCCGTCGGTGAAGAAACGCTCGCCCATCAGGCGCATGTCGTAGGCCATCCAGGCGGGCAGGAACTGCTTGAGATTTTGCTCAAAACCCTCCGTATTGTCGCCGCTGTAGCTGATCGGGCGGGCGAGTACGTCTGACCAGATTGCGGCAATATCCGTCCCGGTCAGTGTCTGCGGACCGACGAGGTTGATCCGCTCGAACGCAAGCGGCTCCTTGGACTGTTCGCGACGCAGCAGCTCAAGGGCGGCGATCTCGGCGATATCGCGGGCGTCGATCATGGCGAGACCCTTGGGTCCGATCGGCATTGGGTAGGTGCCGTAGCCGGTGATGACGTCTTCGACCGTCAGATCGTTCTGGATGAAGTAGGCCGGGCGCAAGATCGTAGCTTTGAAGTCCATGTGTTCGATCATTCGCTCGACGCCGAACTTGCCCGCGAAATGCGGCACGTTCACATAGACGTCAGCGTGGATCACCGAGAGATAGACGATCCGCTCGATGCCGGCCGATCGGGCGACGTTCAAGGCGATCAAAGCCTGGGTGAATTCGTCCGGCACCACGGCGTTCAAGAGAAACAGCGTGGAAACGCCAGACATGGCTTTGCGCAGCGAATCGACATCGAGAAAGTCGCCTTGCGCGACGGATACGCCTGCCGGAAAACTGGCTTTCGACGGATCGCGCACGAGAGCACGCACATCGGCGCCGCGCTTGGCGAGCTGTTCGACGACTTGGCGGCCGATATTGCCGGTGGCGCCGGTAACGAGAATGGTCATGGAATTTCTCCTGTTGGGTTGCTTGACAGCCCCAATATGTGTGGCTCACAAAGACCCCAGTAGACGGCAATTTTAGACACGTCGTCTCACTGGTGGGACAGTCATGGATCTTTTAGCCCTTGCCGATTTTAACCTCGTGGCTCGCCATGGCGGCTTCGGCAAAGCGGCAAGGTCCACCGGCCGGCCCAAAGCAACATTGTCCCGGCGCGTTGGCGAATTGGAAAGCAGTCTCGATCTGCGTCTGTTCGAACGGGGTGCGCGTAACCTGAAGCTGACCGAAGAAGGACGGGCGCTCTTCGAGCGGACGGGGGCGTTGCTTGCCGAACTGGACGAGACGGCATCGGCGATTGCCTCGGGCGGTCAGAGACCCAAGGGCAGATTGCGGATCAGCGCGCCTTTGCATTTTTCGCAGACTGCAATGGGGAGGATCGCTGCGGGATTTGCCCTGAGGTATCCTGAGGTGAGGCTTGAAGTGACCACCGAAGACCGGCATGTCGACATGATCGAGGAAGGCTACGATCTGGTAATCCGGATCAATCCGGATCCCGATGAAAGCCTGGTCGGACGGGCGTTTCTCCGCGACCGCCTGGTCGTTGTGGCGAGCCCGGACCTTCCTCGCCCGACCGATGGGCTCGCCGCTCCTGGCGTTGCGCGCGGGACAGGCGAGCGGCAAACATGGCAGGTGAAGACACCAGGTGGCTGGGCAACACTTAGAATCGAGCCGATCCTCGCCTTGTCGACACTCATCATGGTCCGCGATGCGGTGCGAGCCGGAATCGGCGCAGGACGGCTTCCCATTTCGTTGGTGGCCCACGACCTGGCTGACGGCACACTGGTGAATTGGGGGGATATTGACGGCCCCGAAATTTCTCTATGGACGCTGTACCCGTCGCGGCGGCTGCTCAGCGCGCGCGTGTCGGCATTCCTGGATTTTCTGAAACAGGCTTTCCCAAACGGGACGCCGGACGAACTGGCCGCCTATATCGGCAGGTGACGACGATTGGGAGGTGACGACGGGCCCGCTTTAGCCAGAGCGCCGGTCGGCTCGGTCGACCGGAGCCTGCTGACAGACAGTTGTCAGGAGCCTTCCTTTATGGTGCCTTGCCGCATGGGTGGCGGGCAACGGAGAGGAAGGCTTTTCATGACCATCAAGGCCAGCTGTCATTGCAAGGCGACGACGTTCGAGGTTTCGCAGGCGCCCGAGACGGTAACACAATGCACCTGCTCGTTCTGCTCCAAGCGCGGTTCGCTGTGGGCTTACTACGTTCCGTCGCAATTCAAGCTCACCAGCTCGCCGGAAAACGTTTCCTTCTATCAATGGGGATCGAAGACCGTCAAACACGGGTTTTGCGCCATTTGCGGCTGCGGCACCTTCACCGAAACGCCGGACTGGTCAACCGGCAAACCGGACTTCGACAATCCCAAGATATCAGTCAATTCGCGGCTGTTCGACGATTTCGACCTCGATAAGGTCGAGGTGGTCGTCATTGACGGCAAGAACCTCTGGTAGGCCAGCACCAGCCACCGAAGCGGAAGAGTGGCGCGAGCGGGGAAAAGCCGCTTTCGCCGCTCGGTTTTTCGCCGCATTTCATGTTACAAGACCGGAGAAGGGCTTATATGCGCGAGCCGCAAAGGCCGCGCTTTGGAGAGGGACGATTCTATGAAAAAGACTGTGCTCGTCGCCGTTGCGACGGCTGTGCTGGTGAGTGCCTGCACCACGACCGATCCGTACACCGGCGAGCAGAAGGTTTCGAACACCGCAGCCGGCGCCGGCCTTGGTGCCCTGGCGGGCGCGGGCCTCGGCCTGCTTGCCGGCGGCAATGACCGCCGCAACGCGCTGATCGGCGCCGGTATCGGCGCGCTGGCCGGCGGCGCCATCGGCGCGACCATGGACCAGAACGAGGCTGAACTGCGCCGCCAGCTCGAAGGCACCGGCGTCAGCGTCACCCGCACCGGCGACCAGATCATCCTCAACATGCCGTCCGACATTACTTTCAACGTCGACCAGGATGCGGTGAAGCCTGGCTTCTACCAGGTGCTGAACTCGGTTGCGCTGGTGCTGAAGAAGTTCAAGCAGACCACGGTCGACGTGTTCGGCCACACCGATTCGACCGGCGGCGACGAACACAATTTCGATCTGTCGCAGCGCCGTGCATTGGCGGTCGCCAACTATCTCTCGGGCCAAGGTGTCGATTCGCGCCGCTTCGCCGTCACCGGTTTCGGCAAGACCCGTCCGATCGCGTCCAATGGAACGGCGGCCGGCCGTGCGCAGAACCGGCGCGTCGAGATCCAGCTTTCGCCGCTGACCTGAATTGTTCGGCATCGAAATGCGAAGGCGGCCCCGCAAGGGGCCGCTTTCTTTTTGGGCTCCTGTGGTCCGCCAAAAGGTCTGACGCATTAGAGATTTCTAATAATCCTTTCCGGAGGCCTTGGAAGGGATTAGCATTGGTGCGGTTCCAGAGGGGATGGGGCGGTACAAACGGCCGCGCAGTCACTTTTAGTCGGCCCCGGTCCTGCACGGCCAGATAAGGAAATCTGGGAGGAATGCATGACAAGAACAGCTCGTCTTGGGCGTTGCGGCGTCCTCATTTTGACAGGTCTGGCCTCAGCTTGGTGCGCAGCCGCCACGGCTCGAGCCGAGGACGCCAACAAAGCCGACATCGAAGCTTTGAAGAAATCGCTCGCCAAATATGAGGACTACACGGTCGCCGTCCGCGACCTTTATCTGTCGACTGTCGGGTGTGTCTATTACAGCGGGGACAGGATCGAGGGCGCTATGGACTATCCGAAGGGCGCTATGGGCATCCATTTCGTCAACGTCCCGAGTGTCGGTCAGAAACTCGATCCGATGCGCCCCAATGTGCTGATCTACGAGCCGACCAAGAAAGGCTTGAAATTGGTTGGCGTGGAATGGCTGATGCCCCTGACGCCAGACACCAAGGAACCTCCAAAACTATTTGGCCAGACCTTCATGGGACCGATGGAAGGGCACTATCCGCTCATTCCGAGGGAGTTCGTCCACTACGACCTTCATGCCTGGCTGTTCAGAGACAATCCGAACGGCATGTTCAGTCCGACCAACCCGAACGTGAAATGCAGCAAGGCAGAGTTTCCGATGCTGGAAGAGCCGACCAAGATGATGCCCGGCCCGATGTGACGGACGGGCCAGGATAGGAGCTTGCCAAGAGTGCAAGCCGGCCGGCTGCCATTTGAGGGCGCTCGGGATCAGGTTCGGAGGACGATCGGCATGAGGGCTGGCGCGCAGGAAGGCTGCCCGCATGAAGACAGGTATCTGGTCGCAGAAGCCGACAATGGCGCTGCGAGCCGTGAGTCGAAGGTAAAAGCGGCCCGCAAGGGCCGTTTTGTTTGGCATGTCGGACCCTGTAATCAAGGCCTACGAGGTCGGCTGATCGACAATTGCCGCCACGATACGGCGCACGATCGGCAAGACCAGCAGCAGACTTGGAAAGCCCACTAGCCATGATGCTCCCCATGCATACGGCCAGGTCGCCACGAAACCGGTTGTCCAGCCCGCATTGATTAGCGTCGCTACCGCGGAAACAATGCACGACATCAGGATGGAAAGTACGAATGGCATTACCAGCACATTGTAAGAGGCCGGTAGCTTCCTCGATTTCAAAACCTTGTGGGATGACGGTCGCATCAAATATCTCCTTCTCAAAAAGTGGAAGTATGCGCGGCTGGGCGCAGTCAGGCGGCCTGCGCCATTTGCAGGGCCAGGTTTCGAATAAAGCCGCGCAACGAACGCGGTTCGCGGCCCAGGGCGGCGCGCAATGTCAGACTGTTCCCACCAAGGCCATAGTGGGCGTAGTGGGCGTATATTTTGGCCAGCACCTGCATTTGGCGGTCATTGTAGGGAAGGCGTGCCTCGGCCGCCCACTCGCCAAATGTCGGCTCACCAGAAGAGATGGGTCGGCCAAGTTCCTCACTCATCATCGCAACGATGTCTTCCCGGCTGTGCATGCCGTCAGCGCACAGATCGAGGGTCGCGTAGGACAATCGCGCTTCGGTTAGGGCGATCGCCGCCACCTCAGCGACATCGCGGTAGTCGACGCGGGCCAGCTTCGCCGTCTTTGGAAACGGTTCCGAGAAAACACCATGTTCAACGACGGACGCCCAGGCCGCTGCGAGGTTCTGCATGAAATTGGCAGGGTGCAGAATCGTATATTCCATCGTCGTCGAGTAGAGAGCAGCCTCGACAGGCACCTTGCTGGCATGGTTCTTCAGTCGCGTATTGGTAGGCTGGATCACCGACGAGAAGACGAACTTTCGAACTCCTGCTCGCGTGGCGGCCTCAACCATGGCAACGCCCATGGCTGCTTCATCGGGAGCAAAAGCCGGCCCAATGTGAAAGACGCCGTCGACTCCCGCGACCGCCCTTTCGAGGCTCTGACGATTTCGCAAATCTCCTGTCGCAACCTCGGATGCCCCCAGCTTCCGGGCCTTTTCGGCATTCGCAGGGTCGCGAACGAGCGCTCGAACATTGGCATTGCGGCGGACAAGTTCAGGCACGACAAGTCCCGCAACTCGGCCTGTGGCACCAACAACCTGAACAGTTGGATTGGCTACTTGCATGACGATTTCCTTCCATCAAGCCTGTCCTCGCGGGACAACTTGCAGAGAGGTACGACGTCGCAATTGTCGTTACGATTACCCGTTTTTGCGATATATTATGTCGAATGTCGGGAGAATGCATGAGCCGGATGGACGATTTCGAGGCTTTCATCGCGATCGTCGAGCATGGAAGTCTGACGACTGCCGCACATCGGCTGAACCGCTCGCTGCAGTCGGTCAGCCGGTCCCTGGCGGCACTGGAGCAATCAGTCGGCGTCGAGCTGATCCACAGGACAACGCGTCGCTCGACACCGAGTGAAGTCGGAGCAGCCTTTTTCAACCGGATCAAACCCGCGGTCGACGACATAAACGACGCAAGACTTCAGGCGATCAACCAACGATCGGAGCCGGCAGGCGTCCTGCGCATCGGGGCGCCGGTTCTGTTTGGCCCGAACGTCCTGATGCCTGTCATCGCGGAATACATGCGGACATTTCCCCGGGTCGAGGTCGATCTTCAACTTTCCGATGGATTTGCCGATCTTGGCGCCGAAGGTCTCGACCTGGCAATACGCATCGGCGATTTGCCGGATTCCAACTTGAAAGCCAAACGCCTGGGAGCGTTGCGGCGCGTTGTGTTCGGCGCGCCTTCCTATTTCGCGCGGTGCACCCGGCCGGCCCATCCCTTCCAGCTGAGTGAGCACAGTTGCATCATCAGAACAGCTAACGAGCGTCCAGGTGAATGGACGTTTCAGATCGACGGGAAACCCCGGACCGTGAAGGTCGCAGGCGCTTTTCGCTCCAATCTGATGACCTCGGTCTATGCCGCCGCAATCCACGGACTGGGTTTGGGCTTCTCGCCTCTGTGGCAGATAAGACATTTGGTCGACGACGGTCTCGTCGAACTGGTTTTGACGGAATTCGAGCCGGCACCGGTGCCGATCCATGCCTTGTGGCAGGAAGGCCGGTCATCTTCGGCCAAGGTTCGGGCATTTTTGGATTTATTGGCATCCCGCCTGGAACTGAAAAGCCTGTAGCATCGACGGGCTATTTAAGCCCTCCAGGCCGGAAGCGATCGGGTAGATCGAGCCTGTCTTGCGATTACCGCGCATGGCGCCGACTGATCCTGGAGCGGGCTCCAGATCTCACATCCCCGTCGCGTCCAGGCAAGCCGCGCGTCCTCGGGACGCCGCGGCTCATGGGATCAGACCTTGGCGACGATCTTCATGAAGGCCGGCATGTCGTCGCCGAAGCCGACGGTGCCGTCATTGTCTTCACCGCGGTTGTTGCCGCGGGCAGGGCGGCTGTTGCTGGCGCGCTGCGGCCTTGTGTCGCCGCGTTCCGGGGCGCGGTTCTCGTTGTTGCGATCGGAGACCTTGCGGTCGCTGTTTTCGGAGCGGATCGCTTCCTTGCGCTGATGCCGTTCGCCGATGTCGGCGACCGCGGCCTCGGCTACCACCGGCTGTTCCTCGCGCGCGGCATCTGCCGCCGGCGCGTCGTCGCTGCGCTTGGCATGGCGTTCGCGCGGCTTGCGCTCGCCACCGTCCTTGCGATCATGGGGCTTGCGGTCCTCGTCCTTGCGGCCGGCGCGGCGCGGAGCGCCACGGCCACGGCGGGGCGCTTCGTCCTCGCCGCCTTCGCTGGCGACCACGGTCGACAGGTCGCCGTCATGCCACTCGATCTTGTTGCCGATCAGCCGCTCGATGGCGTCGATGTATTTGGTGTCGGACTTGGTGGCGATGGTGAAGGATTTGCCCGAGCGTCCGGCGCGGCCGGTGCGGCCGATGCGGTGCACATAGTCTTCGGCGTGGATCGGCACGTCGTAGTTGAAGACGTGGCTGACGTCGGGAATGTCGAGGCCGCGCGCGGCGACGTCGGACGCCACGAGATAGCGCAATTTGCCATCGCGGAAATTGGCCAGCATCTGCATGCGGGCGCGCTGGTCCATGTCGCCATGCAGGGCGCCGGCGTCGAAATCATACTTCAGCAGCGAGCGGAACAGCTCCGCGACTTCGACCTTGCGGTTGCAGAAAATGATAGCGTTCTTCAGCTCGGCGTCTTCGGCCTTTATCAGATTGCGTAGCGTCTCGCGCTTGTCCCACGGCTTGGAGCCGGACTTGACCAGGCGCTGGATGATGTTGGTGGCAGCGGATGCCGCCTTGGACACCTCGACGCGCACCGGCGCATGCAGGAATTTCTCGGTGAGCTTGGTGATCTCCGGCGGCATGGTCGCTGAGAAGAACAGCGTCTGCCTGGTGAACGGGATCATCTCGCAGATGCGCTCGATGTCGGGGATGAAGCCCATGTCCAGCATGCGGTCGGCCTCGTCGATGACGAGGATCTCGACGCCGTTGAGCAACAGCTTGCCGCGCTCGCGGTGATCGAGCAGACGGCCGGGCGTGGCGATCAGCACGTCGGCGCCGCGCTCCAGCTTCTTGTCCTGCTCGTCGAAGGAGACGCCGCCGATCAGCAGCGCGATGTTGAGCTTGTGGTTCTTGCCGTATCTGATGAAATTCTCTTCGACCTGCGCGGCGAGCTCGCGCGTCGGCTCGAGGATCAGCGTGCGCGGCATGCGGGCACGGGCCCTGCCTTTTTCGAGGCGGGTCAGCATCGGCAGCACGAAGGAAGCCGTCTTGCCGGTGCCGGTCTGTGCTATGCCCAGAATATCCTTGCCGAGCAAGGCATGCGGGATCGCGCCAGCCTGGATCGGCGTCGGCACGGTGTAGCCCGCATCGGTGACTGCGGAAAGGACCTTGGGCGACAGGCCGAGGTCTGAAAAGGTCAACGCTTCTAGAGCGGTCGTGGTGTCTGAGGACAAGAGTTGCTGTCTTTGGCTGGTTCGGGGAAGCGCAACGGCATCCGTCGCGGCAAGCACAGCGTGCCTGCAAGATTGGTATTGCGATTAGGCGCAAGCCCGCGATTTGTCAACAGAAACGGGCGGGATTGGCACGATTGTGAAAACGTAAGCTTAATCGCGATGCTTAATTAGGTAGTCACTCTTTGCGCCGGCTCAATAGCGAAACTGCTCGGCGAGAATGCGTTCGTTCCACGAATGGTTGGGATCAAACAGCAGCGTTGCCGTCGCAGTCGGCGATTCGCGGACCGTTACGGAAGCCACCGCCTTGACCTCGGTGTGATCGGCGGCGGTGTTCACCGGGCGCTTTTCCGACTCCAGAATATCGAAGCGTACGGTCGCCTTGTTTGACAACAAGGCACCCCGCCAACGGCGCGGCCGGAACGGGCTGACCGGGGTCAGCGCGAGCAACGGCGCATCCAGCGGCAGGATCGGCCCGTGCGCCGAAAGATTGTACGCGGTGGAGCCGGCCGGCGTCGCGATCATCACGCCGTCGCAGTTCAGTTCCTCGATGCGGACCTGCTCGTCGACGGTGATGCGGATCTTTGCCGTCTGGTAGGACTGACGCCACAGCGCCACCTCGTTGATGGCGAGTGCCGAAACCGTCTCGCCCTCATGCGTCAACGCCAGCATTTCCAGCGGGCGGATCGTTTCGGCGACGGCGGCCGCGATGCGCTCGGTGAGGCCCCCGACGCGGTACTCGTTCATCAGGAAGCCGATGGTGCCACGGTTCATGCCGTAGACCTTCTTTCCCGTGCTCATCGTGTCGCGCAAGGTCTGCAGCAGGAAGCCGTCGCCACCCAGTGCCACCACCACCTGGGCGTCGTCGAAGGATGCCTGGCCATAGCGGGCCGACAGGCTCTCCATCGCCGCCTTGGCATCGGCAGTGTCGGAGGAGACGAAGGCGAGATTGGCTTTGCTCATGACATTCCGATGGCGGTCGGCCGATGGCGGTCGGCGGCGGTTGCGTGGGGTAGCATGGGCAAGCGCATCTGCAAAGGGAGGCATCGTCCGGGCCAGTTGCGGCCGCGGCGAAACGAAATCGGCGGCTCGCGCTTCATGTCGCCGGAACGGCGAATGTGATGGTTAAGTGCGAGCTTAAGCACTCGTAAAGCCTGATCGATCATGTTAGCCGACAGAGGATGGGTGGCTGGGGGGCTAGCCAGTCGAGACCTGTCTATTGCCGGTGACACGCCTGATTATCGTCTTCCTTGTGATGGGAAGTTTCGCCCTTCTCTTTGCGGAGCTTGTGCGGCAGTCCGAAGACATGAGCTCCAGGCCGATGGCCTCACGCTGCGGCGGCGCCGGCGTGCCATGCCCGCAAAACGCATTGTAGGCGAAGCCAATCCGCCAACGACGATCCGTCGCCTACTGCCCGACAATCCTCAGATTGGCGTTGCCGTAGAATGTGTAGGCGAGATAGGTCGGATCGCCGGTCCGGTAGAGTTCTCTGCGGACATCCTGCAGGATCTCGGCCAGATAGACCGGCCCGTCCTTGATCCGCGTACTGATGCCGCCATAGAAATCGGTAGAGAAGGCCGCTGCCGCGCGGTCGGTCAGTGGCCACATGCCGCCGATGAAGCCGGAAGCGCCGCCCGCCAGCACCGCCGGACCCCAGCCCTGCACGAAGCCGCCGAGCATCTGGGAACGGCCTGTGTCGCAGGCGTTGAAGAAGTAGAACGGATTGCCCTTGCCATGCGCGGTGGCGACCAGCGCAGCCCATGTATCCGGGTCGAGCGACTGGTCGACGAGATCGAGGGCAAAGACCGGCCGGCCACTGCTCGGCTGGTTGACCTCGCCATGACCGGAGAAATGAATGAAACCGGTCGAGACTTCACCGACCAGTTTCTCGAAAGAGGTGAAATCGCCATCGAAGCGGCGGTAGCCGTAAAGCTTGCTCAGCGCCGCGATCTCGTCCTGTTGGAAGCGCAGCGAGCGTTTGTCGACATAGGAGGGCGCGACAGCCGCGACGCCGGTGAAGGTCATGCGGTCGAGCGGGTTGTCGACCTGTGAGGCACTGCTGCGCGGAGCCCAGCGCGCCAGCCGGTAGCCCATGCCGAGAAAACCGTCGGCGATGGCGCCGTCGGCGCTGCGCGGGCGGATCAATTCCCAGGGCAGCGTCGGGCTGTTCGAGGTGATCTGGATCGAATGGAGTTCGCCTTTGCCGCGCAGCGCCCAGAACACGTCCTTGAACGGTTTCGGCACATAGTCGCGGTAGAGCGCATCGCCAAAACCTTCGGCGGCGAGCGTGACAAAGCGCTTTTGCGCCCCCGTATCGCTGCTTGCGGCAGGCTGCTGCAGCGAAACGGCGCCGCGCAGGCTCAATCCGAGCTGCAGCAGGCGGCGGTATTCGGAGTCCAGCCATGCCGCCATCTCAGGTGGCGTCGAGAACGTATCTGTCACCGGACCGGCCAGATGCGGCGAATGGATGATGATCTGCCCCGAACCCAGCCCGCTCGGATCGTCATAGAGGATGGTCACGTCGAGATCGGGGACGTCATCGCCGGCTGCGCCGCCGAGCGTCACATTGCCAGTTACCGCCGGCTGCGGCGCCGCTGCGGCCAGCATCAGCATGGCAGGTGCTGCGGAGCGTTCGGCTGTGGCGCTCAGAGCGGCTGCCTCGACAGGCGCGGTGCGGCGAATGATAACCGACCGCGATGCCGATCCCAGGAACCTCCCGGCGCTGTAGATGCGCGCGATGAACTGGGCCGGCTTGCTGTCCTTGGCGATCGGCCGCGCCTTGACGTCGAAGCGGACGAAGTCGCTGTCGCCCTGGCGGTAGAGCGTCGTCCGTCGGCTCCATTTGCCGCCGTCAGCGAGATCGAAGCCGGAGGCGAACAGATCGATATCGATCGGCCATTGCTCGGTTCCCGCCGGCATCGCCATGGCCAGGGCGCCATCTTCCGTCACCGACGAGCCCGGCGCTGCCTTCACCTTCACTTCGGGCGTGAATTGCTCTTCGGTAAGGGCGATCGAAACGGTCACCGTCTCGCCGGCGACAATCTCATCCGGCGCATCGATGATTGGATGGCGCACCACCTCGACAGCGCCCGTCTCGGGTTGTGGAAGGGCGCCGCCGGAAGGAGGGCTTTGCGCCTGGTCGATGGGCGGCGGCGCTGGTTTCGGTGGCGCCTGCGCCTCCGGCGGACTTTCGGCGCCGGTCGCGGGTGGCGGGGCCGATGTCATGCCGTCCTCAGGGGGGATCCCTGCCTTATCGGGGGGCGGTTCGGCGCCGGTGGCTCCGCCATCCTGCGGATAGGTCCCGCCGAGATTGTTCTGGGCAGCGGCCGCAGCTGCGTCTTCAAGACGTTGCTTTTCCTCTTCGTATCGTTGCCGAGCCTGCTCTTCCTGCAATTGGCGCTGCTGTTCCTGGCGTTTGTATTCCTCGTAGAGCGCCGCCTCCTTGGCGCTGTCGCCCATCGCGGCATCGGGACTGCCGGAGCCCGGTGCAACGTCCATGGGGTAGGGCTCCTGACCGCTGCCATCGGCGTAGTCGCTGCCATCAGGCTCCCAACCGCCACTCCCGGAGATGTAGCCGCCGCTCGCCATCGCCGGCGGTGCCGGTTCCGGCACAAGCGGCAGCGCCGGTGCCGCGCCGGCCACCTGGTCCGGCGTCAGCACAAAGGCAGCGTCTGCCGAGCGGCCATATGCCATCCATGGCCACTGGGCGCCTGACGTTTTGTCGATAGTGGTTTGCCTGACCGAGGCGAGGATGATGGCTATGTCCGCGCCGCGCTTGACCGGCGCAGCGGTGAGCGCATCGGCAAATACGGTGACGGGGCGGGCTTCGTCCAGTGCAACGGTTCCGGGTTTGGCCGACAGAGCGACGATGGCGTGGGTGAGGGGATCGAGCCGCCGCCAGACCCTGCATCACGCCGGAAGTAGGGTTGTGGCCATCGCCGGGATTGTCGAGCAGAACCACCTTCAATGTCGGGGTTGCCTCGAGCGCCTGCATGAACAGATCGAGGGGCAATGCCGTCTGGTCGACCGTTTCCTTTGAATCGATCCGGGTGCCGCGCGTCAGTAAATAGTTCCTGCCGTTGGCCTGCGCGGTGTGGCCGACATAGTAGAAGATGCCGACGGAGTCCGGATTGGCCAGGGATTGGGCGAAATCATGCATGGCGCGCGCGACATCGGCGCGGTCGCCATCCGACACCTGCCGGACGGTGAAGCTAAGCGATCGTAGTGTCGCTGCAACGAGTTCGGCACTGAGGTCGGCGTTGGCGATTGCCGGTGAGCCCTCAGAGGCCGGATTGGCGACAACCAGCGCTATCCGCGCTTCGCCGCGCGCAGCGGAGAAGAGCGCCATGGTCATCAGCAGCACGACCGCCAGAAAAAGGCGCATGACCGTGATCCAAGCCCTGCGGGCTGCGGCGCTCACGCCACGGCTTGCCCCAATTCATCAATGGCCCAACCTTGACCATATCATGTCGGCTTCGCCGGCGCACTGCCGGTGCCGATCATGCAGTTGTGTCGCAAAAGATATTGACTGTATGTTTAGTAATTAATACCGTTGCCGAGATACCGAGTTGGTCAGCCGGCATTCGCCGGTGAATGATCACCAGGACGAAGGGAACTTAGGGACTCGAGGCGCAATCCCGCCGGTCCGAACAATGGGAGACACAAGCATGCAGTTGAAATCGACCGCCACGGCGCTCGGCCTGTCGCTGCTGGCGATGACCGGCATTGCCCGCGCCGAGGGCGAACTCCAAATCTACAATTGGGGCAACTACACCAGCCCGGACCTGATCAAGAAGTTCGAGGAAACCTACAAGGTCAAGGTTACCGTCACCGACTACGACTCCAACGATACGGCTCTGGCCAAGGTCCGCCAGGGCGCTTCCGGCTATGACATCGTCGTTCCATCGGCCAGCGTGATGCCGATCTGGATCAGCGAAGGCCTGCTCTTGGAAACCGATCCCAACACGATGGAGAACTTTAGAAACGTCGATCCGAGATGGGTCGACGTGCCGTTCGACCCCGGCCGCAATTATTCGGTGCCGTGGCAATGGGGCACGACCGGCATCTCGGTCAACAAATCGGTCTATGCGGGCGATCCGAACACCTCGGCGATTTTCCTCGATCCGCCGCCGGAACTCGTGGGCAAGATCAATGTCGTGCCCGAAATGGGAGACATCATGTTCCTCGCCATTGCCTATGAGGGCGGTAAGTACTGCACCGACGACAAGGTGCTTTTGAAAAAGGTGCATGACAAGCTCATCGAGGCGAAAGCGAAATGGCTGTCGCTCGACTATGCGGCCGTCGACGGTCTCGGCAGGGGTGACATTGCCGCCGGCGTCAACTGGAACGGCATATCGCTGCGCGAGCGGCTGGAGAACGACAAGATCGTCTACGGCTATCCCAAGGAGGGCTTTCCAATCTGGATGGACAGTGTCGCGGTGCTCAAGGATGCCAAGAACGTCGAGAACGCCAAGCTCTTCCAGAATTTCATCATGGACCCCAGGAATGCAGCGATGATCTCGGCCTTCGCGCACTACGCCAATGGCATCAAGGGCTCCGAGCCCTTCCTGCCGGCCGATATGAAGGGCGCGCCCGAAGTGGATGTTCCGGCCGAATTTGCCGACAAGGGCCAATTCATGTCGGCCTGTCCCGCCGACGTCCAGGCGCTCTACACCAGGATCTGGACCGATCTGCAGAAATAGCAGCGCCGCCGGCCGAAGCTGACCAACATCGGGCCGCGCATCGCGGCTCGGCCATCCCCAATGCCAGATGCCGTAAAGCCGCCGCGGGAGATTTTTTATGTCCGATCTCGACCTTTGCTACATGCCGGCCAGCGAGGCGTTGCGGCTGTTCAAGGCGAAGAAACTGTCGCCTGTGGAACTGATGCAGGCCACCATCCGCCGCGCCGAGGCAACCAAGGCGACGATCAACTGCCTCACCTTCACGCATTTCGACGAGGCGATGGATCTCGCCAGAAAAGCCGAGGCGAAATACGCCAGAGGCGCAAGGACCGGCGCGCTCGAGGGCCTGCCGATCGGCATCAAGGATGAGAGCTACATCAAGGGCAAGCCGACCTCGCATGGCTCGCTGCTGTCCGGGGACGCCATTGGCGGCCATACCTCGACCATGAACGAGCGTGTCATGAAGGCCGGCGGCATCGTCCACGCCCGCACCGCGACGCCCGAATTCAGCTGCGCCGGTTATACCTGGTCGAAGCGCTGGGGCGTCACGCGCAACCCCTGGAACCCGGATTTCACGCCGGGCGGTTCGTCGGGCGGTTCGGCGGCAACGCTGGCCTCCGGCACGTCGTCGATCGCAACCGGCTCGGACATAGCGGGCTCAATCCGCATCCCTGCCTCGGCCTGCGGCCTGGTCGGTTTCAAGCCGCCTTACGGCCGCAATCCCGATGAGGCGCCGTTCTATCTCGATTTCTACTGCCACACCGGGCCCTTGGCCCGAAACGTCGGGGATGCGATCCTGCTGCAGAACGTCATGGCCGGGCCGAGCCCGCTCGACATCGCCACGCTGCGCCCGAAACTGCGCCTGCCGCTCGACTACAAGCCGATCAAGGGTTGGAAGATCGCATTCTCCATGGATCTCGGGTCCTTCGAGGTGGATGCGGACGTGCGCAAGAACACGCTCGCTGCCTGCGATGTGTTCCGCTCGCTCGGCGCCACCGTCGAGGAGGTGGACCTCGGCTGGGGCGACGAGGTGCTCAAGGCCGGCATGGCCTATCTCGAACATCTCTTCGGCGCCTCGCTGTCGCCGCTGCTCGCCAAGCACGGCAAGGACATGACCAGCTATGCCAGGCAGTTTGCCAACGACGGGCAGAAGTCGAAGGCCACGGACTTCGTCGCGACCTTGGACGTGGCGGCCAGGATGTATCTGACGCTGGGGCCGTTGCTGGAAAAACACGATGTGCTGATCTGCCCGACCAATGCGCTTCCCGCAGTGCCGGCGGAATTCGATCAGACCAAAGGCAAGGTCGAGATCAATGGACGAGAGGTGAACCCGTCGCTGGGCTGGGTGATGACGACGCCGTTCAACATGCTGAGCCGCTGCCCGGTTCTGTCCGTGCCGTCGGGCCGCGCCGCCAACGGCGTGCCCACCGGCATCCAGATTGTCGGCCGCACCTATAGCGACGCCGACGTGTTCCGGGCGGGTATGGCCTATGAGACGGCTCGTGGTCAGTGGTACACGAATGCCGGGACACGCCCGGCGCTGTGAGTCCGCAGGGCGCCGGCATCCCAAGGCAGCGGCGGGATGTTTCGGCCGCCGGGGAAAGGCCTGACGACAATGGCGCAACGCATAGCCACTCCGGATGCGGGAAAAAGCAAGGCGGCCAAGGGTGCGGCGAACGACGCTGCGCCCAAGGACCGCCGGCGCGAGCGCGGCGAAGCGAGCATCCAGCGCATCATCGACGCCACAATCGAGCTCATCGCGGAGGAGGGGCTGGCCAGCGTCACCATGCAGCGCATCGCCGAGCATGTCGGCTCGTCCAACGCACTGGTGGTCTTTCATTTTCGCAGCAAGGAGAACCTGTTCCGAGCCGTCCTGCAATATCTCAGCGACCAATATGACGCGCTGTGGCTGACGCTGGTGCGGGCGCCCGGCCTGTCGCCGGTCGAGCGGGTCTTGGGCGCGGTCGATTGCGCGCAACGCTTTGCCCGCCAGCATCCGAATTGGGTGTCGGTCTTCGTCGTGTTCTCCAGCGACCGCAAGAGCATGCAGCTCTACAACGAGATAGGCCTGCCCAGCGATCTCGCCTACACGGCCGAAGCGCGCGAACTGCTGATCGAGATTTCGCGCAGCGGCGGTTACACCGGCGTCGACATAGACACGCTGTCGGAGAGCCTGAATTATCTGGTTCACGGCGCCTGGTATTGGGACCATCTCAACCCGTCCAGCCGCGACACCGACGTGCTGCGCAAGACCATGCTGCTCCTGCTGCACCAGGCCTTTCCGCGGCATTTTGACTTGGGGTGAGATGCGGCCATTGCGAGCGACGAAAGCGTCCTCTGCAAACCTAAACCCGAAAATCTCTACGATGCCTTGATCTCTGTAAAAACGCTTGCACAATCCAGAGGTGCGAGCTAAACAACCCAGGGATGCATTCGAGGGTGGGTAAATGTGGCATTGGGCGATACTTCTGTTGCTGATTGGCGTGCCGGTTTTCTTCGCCGTCCGGTCGTCGCGCAAATCCTCACAGAGCCCAGATGACCTCGTGGGGTTCGGCGGCTGGCTGATCCTGCTGGCGATCAGCCTGTCCCTTTCGCCGTTGCGCACACTTGTCGATATGGCCAGTCTGGTCAAAACCTACCAACAGCTTGTTACAGTGCCCAACGGGGCCTTGGCCATCTATGGCGAGGCAGCCCTCAATCTGGCATTTCTGGTGCTTCAGCTGGTCGTGCTTGTTTCGATGCTGCGGCGAAGCCACCGCTTTCCGCAGCTGTTCATATGTCTGTGGTTCGCGATCCCTCTCTTATTCGTACTGGACACAGTTTGGATATCGACTGTTCTGGGTGTCCCGGTAAACCGTTTGCTTGCCGGAGGAGCTCTGGTTACACCTTTGGCATCCTTCATAGTCACAGGGATCTGGGCCGCCTACGTCTACAGGTCGGTTAGGGTGAGGAACACGTTCGGCGATACGGCAGCCATACAGGCTGCCACATTTTCCTAGAAGGTCCGACGGCTGCGAGTTGGCCTGATGTCGTGCTGCCAGCTCCGCCGAATAGAACCGTCGGCAGTCCTCCTTCGACTAACGAGCTTCGAGTGGCCTGCCACCCGAAGCTCGAAGAGCGAAGGGTGGTGCCCCCGGACGGAATCGAACCGCCGACCTTCGGTTTACAAAACCGCTGCTCTACCAGCTGAGCTACAAGGGCACGGCGCTCCGGTTAGCATATTTCGTGCGCCAGTAAAGACAAAACTCCGTTTTCGATCGCTAATGGACCCCGCCGAGGTGGGCGGGCCGCCATGCTGAAAACCGCCAATGCGATCCCTACATATCTCTCAGGTGCAAACGCATCGAACGGGGTGTCGCATGATCAGACTTGTCATCATCCTGCCGCTTGTCGTCATTGCCTGGCTGCTTGCGGTAAAGCTCATCAGGGACGTGAAGAGCGCCAATGTCGACTGGACCGGCATCGCCGCCATCGTCGGTTTTATCGCGATGGCGTTTTGGCTGCGGCATGTGACTGGGATGGGGATGAATGGTGAATGGTGAATGGGCGAACGCCTTTCGGACCATTGACTACTCACTACTCGCTCAAAACCTCGAACCTTTCACCACGTCACCGCGACTGATCTCCAGAGGCGAATGGTCGCCTCGATCAAGGAGATCATCATGTTGAAGCGCAGTCTTACTTCGGGCCTGGTCGCCATCTTCGTCGCCACCGGCGCGCTCGCCGGTACCGTGCAGTCGTCCTCCGCTCACAGCCATCATCACCACCATCACAAGCACCACGACAAGCCCTCTTGGTGGTGGAACCATCAACACAAGCACCATCACCACAAGCATCATCATCACCACGGCAAGGTGATCATCTTCCTTTGAGCGAGACGACCTGCCTCGCGGAAGGGCGGCTTCGGCCGCCCTTTTTTGCGTTGAGCGCTCGATCGATCAGATCTTGGTTTCCATCGGCTGATTTCCGGCCTTCAAGAAAATCCCAAATTCTTTCGAACCTTTTTCCGCGCCGAAACGACAGATGATCAAGAGGCGGATGGATCGCCTCTCGCAACGAAACAAGGAGATCGTCATGTTCACGCGCAAAATCGCTTCTGCCCTCATCGCCAGCACCGTCGCCGCCACCTCGCTGGTCGGCACCGTCCAGCCCTCGGCCGCCCACAGCCATCACCACAACCGCGAAATCGGCATCGGCATCGCCGCCGGCGTCGGCGGCTTCGTGCTCGGCAGCCTGCTCAACCAGCAGCCCCGCACCGTCTATGTCGACGACGAGGGTGGTTCCTGGCACGTCCGCCGCTGCGCCAACCGCTACGCCAGCTACGATCCGTACTCCGACACCTATGTCGGCTATGACGGCTACCGCCACTATTGCCGCCTCTAAGAGGAGGCTCCCCACAAGAAGGAGGGGCTGTACACAGCCCCTCTTTCCTACATTTGAGCGCGTGGCAGTGTCAGCTACGGTTTGGAGATCGGTAATCCGGCTGCATGGCAGGTGCCGACAACACCACCGCTCGCATTCAGCGATTGATCGCCCATGGCGATGAGTTCGAAGCTGCTTCCTTCATCCGGATAGATCTTGGCGGCGAACGGTTGGTCTGTTGTATGACCACCGGACGATGACTTCGCGGCGACATGGCCGCAGACCACGATTTCCCGGCGGCCGTTGAGCGTCCGCTCGCCGGCGCGCATCGTCCCGAATTTGGCGGATACAGGATCCTGCAAATGCTGGCGAATGCCGATCGTGATTGTCTCCTCCAAAGCGAGCGAGATCGGAATCTCGCTGACTTGCTGGGAGACAGGGGCGGGTTCGGGCGCCGTCGCCACGCATCCGCACAGTGAAGCGGCGAGCAAAAGCTGAAGCGTTCTCCGCATTATAATCGGAACCCGCCGATCATCCTCGTCACCTCAGCGGCGGCGTCGCGCACCAGCGGCCCGATCTCGTCCAGCCGCTCCATCGTCACCCGCACCGTCGGTCCGGAGACCGAGACACCGCCGATCGGCTCGCCGAACTCGTTGAAAATGGCGGCGGCCACGCAGCGCATGCCGGGATGCCGCTCCTCGTCGTCGACCGACCAGCCACGGTGCTTGATGACAGCCAGGTCATGGGCCAGCGCCGAAATGTCGGACAGCGTCTTGTCGGTGAAGCGCTGCAGGCCCGACTTGCGCAGGATGGCGGCGACGCGTTCCGGCTCGAGCTGCGCCAGCACCGCCTTGCCGATGCCCGAGGCATGGAAAGAGCTGCGCGTGCCCGGGCGGAAGAAGGCGCGGATCGCCTGATGGGTCTCGACCTGGCTGACGAAAACGACGCAATCGTCCTCGGCGACGCCGAGATTGGCGGTTTCACCGGTCTTCTCCATCAATTCCTGCATGACCACGCGGGCCCGGTCGACAAGCTTGCGGCGGCGCAGGAAGGCGGCACCCATGCGGTAGGTCTCGACGCCGATCGACCACAGCTGGTCCGATGTATCGAACTCGACCATGCCGTGGTTCTGCAGCGTCGTCAGCATGCGGTAGGCGGTGGACGCCGCGAGCTCGCTACGCGCCGAAATCTCGCTCAGCGACAGGCCACTGCCTTCAGCGACGATGGCCAGGATGCGCAAGGCCCGGTCCAGCGACTGTAAAGAACCGGGCTCGGACGGACAGTTGAAAGCGTGCGGCCGGCTGCGCTGGCGTTTTTCGCTGGTTTCCATGGCGGCATTGTCGCCGGTTTCGCCGAAATCGCAATGAAAAACTTTTTCACAGATTCTGGTGCCCGGATTCATGAAAAACGGAAAAGCCAGCGAAATCAGTGGACAGGAGCCGTTTTCTAGAAATGAAAAATTATTCTGAAAAAATTGAAAAATGAAAACCATACTGGCATTGTTGGTCGACCAACAATTTGCGGAGGCTGGACATGGCCAGGATGCGCGCTGTAGATGCAGCGGTTCTCGTTCTCGAAAAGGAAGGCGTTTCCTGCGGCTTCGGCGTGCCGGGCGCGGCGATCAATCCGTTCTATTCGGCGCTGAAGGCGAGGGGCTCGATCCGCCACATCCTGGCGCGCCATGTCGAGGCGGCCTCGCATATGGCCGAGGGCTACACGAGAGCTAAATCAGGCAATATCGGGCTGTGCATCGGCACGTCGGGCCCGGCCGGCACCGACATGGTCACCGGGCTCTATTCGGCGGCGGCGGACTCCATCCCGATCCTGTGCATCACTGGTCAGGCGCCGCGGGCACGGCTCAACAAGGAGGATTTCCAGGCGGTCGATATCGCCGCCATAGCCGCACCCGTCGCCAAATGGGCGGTCACGGTCATGGAGCCCTATCTCGTGCCGATGGCGCTGCAGAAGGCATTTCACCTGATGCGCTCGTCGCGACCGGGCCCGGTGCTCATCGACCTGCCGGTCGACGTGCAATTGGCCGAGATCGAATTCGATATCGATGCCTATGAACCGCTGGTCCCGTTCAAGCCGGCAATGTCGCGCGCCCAGGCCGAAAAGGCCTTGGCGATGCTCAATGCCGCGGAAAAGCCGCTGATCGTCGCCGGCGGCGGCATCGTCAACGCCGATGCGTCGGATCTGTTGATCGAATTTGCCGAGATAACGGGCGTGCCGGTCATCCCGACGCTAATGGGCTGGGGCGCGATCCCCGACGACCACCGGCTGATGGCCGGCATGTGCGGGCTGCAGACCTCGCATCGCTACGGCAATGCGACGATGTTGGAAGCCGATTTCGTCTTTGGCATCGGCAATCGCTGGGCCAACCGCCACACCGGTTCGGTCGATGTCTACACCAAGGGCAAGAAATTCATCCATGTCGACATCGAACCGACCCAGATCGGCCGGGTGTTCGCGCCGGATCTCGGCGTCGTCTCGGACGCCGGTGCGGCACTAAAGATGCTGCTCGACGTCGCCACCGAATGGAAGACGGCAGGAAAGCTGCGCGACTGGTCGGGCTGGGCGAAGGAATGCCAGACCCGCAAGAAGACGATGAAGCGCAAGACGCATTTCGAGCAGGTGCCGCTGAAGCCGCAGCGCGTCTATGAGGAGATGAACAAGTCGTTCGGCCGTGACACCACCTACGTCACCACGATCGGCCTCTCGCAGATCGCCGGGGCGCAGTTCCTGCATGTCTACAAGCCGCGCAACTGGATCAATTGCGGCCAGGCCGGCCCGCTCGGCTGGACGCTGCCGGCAGCGCTTGGCGTGCGCGCCGCCGATCCGGATCGCACCATCGTGGCGCTGTCGGGCGACTACGACTTCCAGTTCATGATCGAGGAACTGGCGGCCGGCGCACAGCACAAACTGCCGTATATCCATGTCGTCGTGAACAATGCCTATCTCGGCCTGATCCGCCAGGCGCAGCGCGGTTTTGCGATGGATTTCGAGGTGAGCCTGGCCTTCGAGAACGTCAACCGCGCCAACGATCCGGAGGCCGGCTACGGCGTCGATCATGTCGCGGTCGCAGAAGCGATGGGCTGCAAGGCGGTCCGGGTGCGCAAACCGGAAGAGTTCGCCGGCGCGTTCAAGGAAGCGCAGCGGCTGATGAAGGAATACCAGGTGCCGGTGGTGCTCGAATTCATCCTCGAGCGCGTCACCAACATTTCCATGGGCACGGAAATCGACAAGATCACCGAATTCGAGGACCTTGCCGAAAGCCATGAGGATGCGCCAACGGCGATTGTGTTGCTCGATTAGGCGCGCCGATATTCAGGTGAGACAGGCCTGCAAACGGCGCCTTCCTGCGCTTCCGGTGCTCACGTACAGAAAGTACGTTCCGCTCCGGTTTTCGAAAGTCACCGTTTTCGACTCTGCCCGACCTGAATCTCAACACGCCTAGGGCCAAGCAGAAGAAGGAGAAAAAGAATGCCGCGTTTTTCAGCCAATCTGTCGATGCTCTTTGGCGAGCATGAGTTCCTCGATCGCTTCGATGCCGCAGCCCGCGCCGGCTTCAAGGGCGTCGAATATATCGGCCCCTATGATCATACGCCTGACGTGGTCGCGGCCCGGCTGAAGAAGAACGGCCTGACACAGGTGCTGTTCAACCTCCCGGCCGGCGACTGGGGCAACGGCGAGCGCGGCATCGCGGTTTTGCCCGACCGCGCGCCGGAATTCCGGCAAGGCATCGCCAAGGCGATCAGCTATGCCCATGCGCTCGGCTGCGAGCAGGTCAATTGCCTCGCCGGCATCGCGCCGCAGGGCGTGGATCGTTCGGTGCTGGAAAATACTTTAGCCGAGAACCTCGCGTTTGCAGCCGAGAAACTGGAGCAGGCCGGCATCCGGCTTTTGATCGAGCCGATCAACACGCGCGACATACCGGGTTTTTTCCTGAACTATTCGGAGCAGGCGCTGGCGCTGATCGAGCGCGTCGGTTCGAAGAACCTGTTCCTGCAATACGACATCTATCACATGCAGATCATGGAGGGGGATCTCGCCCGTACCATCGAGGCCAACCTCGGCCGCATCGCGCATATCCAGCTTGCGGACAATCCCGGCCGTCACGAGCCGGGGACGGGCGAGATCAATTATCCCTTCCTCTACGAGCATATCGACAGGATCGGCTATTCCGGCTGGGTCGGAGCGGAATACAAACCGAAGGCGGGGACGGAGGCTGGGCTGGGGTGGTTTCGGGAGCTTAACGGGCAGGGGAGTGCCGCGGCTTAGCTGTTACGATTGAAGTCGCGTTCCTTCGCGCCCCCCTCTGGCCTGCCGGCCATCTCCCCCACAGGTGGGGAGATCGGACGTCATCCCGGCTTTTCGCCAATCCCCAACATTGCAGGGTGAGCGAGGCGCCGAAACTGCCAATCTCCCCACAAGTGGGGGAGATGGCCGGCAGGCCAGAGGGGGCGCGAAGGAACTCAGCCTCAACAAAGGAGAAAACAATGGAAACCATCGGCTTCATCGGCCTTGGCATTATGGGCGCGCCGATGGCCGGGCATCTCCTGGATGCCGGCTACACCGTCATTGCCAGCGACCACCGCTCGAAGCCGCCGGCCGATCTCGTCGCCAAGGGCTTGAGAAGCATCACCGGCCACGCGGCAGTGGCGAAAGCCGCCGATATCGTCATCACCATGGTTCCTGACACCCCGCAGGTTGCCGAGGTGCTGTTCGGCGACAATGGTGTTGCATCCGGCCTGAGCAAGGGCAAGCTCGTCATCGACATGAGCTCGATCTCGCCGATCGAGACCAAGACCTTTGCCAAAAAGATCAACGATCTCGGCTGCGACTATCTTGACGCGCCGGTGTCGGGCGGCGAGGTCGGCGCAAAGGCGGCGTCCCTGACCATCATGGTCGGCGGCGAGGACAAGGCGTTCGAGCGCGCCAAGCCCGTGTTCGAAAAGATGGGCAAGAACGTCACGCTTGTCGGCCCGAACGGCGTCGGCCAGACCACCAAGGTTGCCAACCAGATCGTCGTAGCCCTGACCATCGAGGCGGTCGCCGAGGCGCTGGTCTTTGCCGCAAAAGCCGGCGCCGACCCCGCCAAGGTCCGGCAGGCGCTGATGGGCGGGCTGGCGGCATCGCGCATCCTCGAGGTGCATGGCGAGCGCATGATAAAGCGCACCTTCGCGCCGGGCTTCCGCATCGAACTGCACCAGAAGGATCTCAATCTGGCGCTGGAAGGCGCCAAGGCACTCGGTGTCTCGCTGCCCAATACGTCGACGACGCAGCAGCTGTTCAACTCATGCTCGGCGAATGGCGGGGCAAAAGAGGATCACTCAGCGCTGGTTCGTGCGCTGGAGCGGATGGCGGGGCATGAAGTGGGTGAATAGTGAATGGTGAATAGTTGCGGTAAGAACGCTTTTCCATTCACTATTTCACCATTCACCCTCCAAGGAATTTCCGTGCCGCATAAAGGCTCACCGCCGCCGCATTCGACACGTTGAGCGAGCGGATGGCGCCGGGCATGTCGAGGCGGGCGAGCGTGGTCACCGTCTCGCGCGTCTTCTGGCGCAGGCCCTTGCCTTCGGCGCCAAGCACCAGCGCGATCTTCTCGCCTGAAAAACCCGTTTCGAGTTCGGCCGGCCCGTCCGAATCGAGGCCGATGGTCTGGAAGCCGGCATCGTGCAGCTGTCCCAGCGCGTCGGCCAGGTTCTTCACCTCGATCTGGTCGATATGCTCCAGTGCGCCGGAGGCGGATTTGGCCAGCACGCCGGATTCCTGCGGGCTGTGGCGGGCCGTGGTGATCAGTGCGCCGGCGCCGAAGGCGACCGCCGAGCGCAATATGGCGCCGACATTGTGCGGGTCGGTGACCTGGTCGAGTACCAGCACCAGTTTCGTGTCGCCGAGCGTGTCGAGGCGTTTCGGCTTCAACGGTTCGGCTTCGATCAGCACGCCCTGATGCACGGCATCCGAACCGGTGATCTTGTCGATCTCCTTGGGCTCGACGAGTTCGGCCTTGAACGGCAAAGCGGCGAGGTCGGCGATCGCCAGCCGCTCGGCGGCATTGCGCGTCACCAGCATGTTACGGATCTTCCGCCGCGGATTGTCGAGCGCCGCGCGCACCGTGTGCAGGCCATAAAGCCGCACCAGCCCGTCGGCGGCGTTCTCGCCCGGCGGCACCGGCTGGCGCGGCCGGAAGGCAGGCGCGCCGCCGGCCTTCTCGTCGCGATGGGCGCGGCGCAGCTTGGCGTAGTGGGTGTCTTTGGCGGTCTTGGGCGTGTTGTCATTGCTCATGGCCGGCTTCTATAGCCGCGTCGCCGGGCCATGGATACAGGCAGAAAGCCGGCTTGCCGGGTGAGCTGTCAAAATCAGCGCATTTTGCCTTGGGGTGCGGTTGACACCCACTGGCCTTGCCGCCATAAGGCGCTTCGCTGATTTCGGACAAAACCCTGGTTTCGACCTGATCGGCGAGAATGCCTCGTTGCAAGGCTTCGACGGCAGGCTGGAGAGGTGCCCGAGTGGTTAAAGGGGACGGACTGTAAATCCGTTAGCTTAGCTTACGTTGGTTCGAATCCAACCCTCTCCACCACTGCCAGCCCGCGAACCTTGAGGACGATGCGGGTATAGCTCAGTGGTAGAGCAGCAGCCTTCCAAGCTGAATATGCGGGTTCGATTCCCGCTACCCGCTCCAAACTCCCCACTCCGCATCAGATCTCAGCGAATATCTCAACAACGTTGCCGTCCGGATCGCGGAAGAACACTGTCCTGTGGCCCCATTCCTGGTCGGTGAGCGGCAGGACCGGCTGCACGCCCTTGGCCTGGAGCGCCTCGGCGCAAGCAGCGACCATCTCCGGCGCCACCCGGAATGCCAGCTGAAGCGACAGCGCATCCCGCTGCTGCGGCGTGTCGTTGAACATCATGCCGAGGCTGGTCAAGGCCAGCGTGTTCGGGCCGACCCGATATTCGATCCACCTGTCGCCGAGTTCGCGCTGCAGATCAAATTCCATCACATCCCCGTAGAAGTGCCGCATGGCGGCCATGTCGCGGGCGAAGATGACGGTGTAGTCGATCTGACGGATTTCATTGAGCGCATTCATTGTCGAAGTCCCGTGGGCTGATGTTCGATCGCCCGCAACCTAGCTTTCCTTTAAAGTAGTACAAGACTATAGCTTATACTGGTATCGGAGGTGACTGCATGCCATACGACGGCCCACGGCACGATGAGCTTGCCCGCTTCCTGCGCGAGCGGCGGGACCGCTTGCCGCGGATCGATGGCGCCAATGGCCGCCGCCGGGCGCCGGGCCTCAGGCGCGAAGAGGTCGCCGCCGAGGCGGGGATCAGCACCACCTGGTACACCTGGCTCGAGCAGGGACGGGAGGTGAACGCGTCGCCGCAGGTGCTTCGCTCGCTGGCGCGGGTGCTGAGACTGAGCCGGTCGGAGCAGGCCTATCTTTTCCAATTGGCGCGGCCCGATCTCGATTGGCGAAACCGGCTCGGCGCGCAAGGCCTGCCCAGCGCGCCGTTGCTCAGCCTGCTCGACGGGCTGGCGCCGCACCCGGCATATGTCGTCAATCGCTACTGGCAGGTCGTCGCCTGTAACCATCCGGCGGCGGTGCTGCTTGGGGATTTCGAGACGGATGATGAGTGGTCCGGCAGCCTGCTCGCCCGGCTGTTTCTCGACCTGGAATGGCGGCAGCGCTTTGTCGACTGGCCGGAGGTTTCGCGCTCGGCGGCGGCGCAGTTCCGGCTTGCCACTGTCGCCATGACTCGCGATCCGGTGCTGGCTGCGCTGGTTTCGTCACTGGAAGCGGCAAGCGAAGCGTTCGCCACGTGCTGGAACAGCCGCGACATCGCCGAGCCACCGATCTGGCGGAAATCCATCCGGCACCCTGTCGCCGGCGCGATGTCCTTCGATTTCGCCACGCTGCAGCCGGGCGGCCGCGACAGTGATTTCTCGGTTTCCGTCTACACGCCGGTCGATGCGTCGACTGCCAGGCGGTTCGCCGCGCTGGTCGGAGCAACGCCCGACAGCCGCAAGGCGGTGCCGGGCGTGTTTGCGCGTGATGCAGGCGCAGAAGTCTAGCTGTTGAAAGCGGACGCGACCTGGTGTTGCTGCGGCACCTGTCCGTTCGGCGTCAGTCTGTCGACAATGCCGGGCAGGGCTGTGGACAATTGCTTGAGCAACTCCTGCTCGTCCAGTCCGGTCCTTTGCGCGATCTCTCGAATGACCTGCGGGCCGATCGCCTTGCCCAGATCATTGGCGTTGATCGGCTGGTTCTGCCCGGTGCCGACCCATGAGTCAGCAACATTGCCTTGGCCGGCATTCTTGAGCTTGTCGAGCAGTCCGCCCAGTCCGCCAAGCAGGCCGCCGTCGCCTGAGGCCGTGGTTCCGGTGGGGGCTGGCGTTTGAGGCTGGGCGGGCTCGCCCGTCTCTTCGGCACTCGTCTGTTCGGCGCTTCTGCCGCTCAGCATCTTTCCCACCAGCAGCGCGCCGAGCGCGATCATCAGCGGTTTGGTGATGTTGCCGCCGGGCACGGCGTTGTCAAAAAGTCCCATAGGTCAATCCTCCATAACGACCAAGCCCGTCCCGCCGGCTACAATGGACCATGCGGGCGGAATTTCAAGTTGGCTTGAGCTTTTGACAATCATGTGACCATGATCGGCGGGCGGGGAATGGAGAGGAAAAATGGGCATTATCAGCTGGATCATCCTCGGCGTCATCGCCGGCTTTATCGGCAGCAAGATCGTCAACAAGACCGGCCAGGGCCTGATCATGGATATCGTGCTCGGCATTGTCGGCGCCATCGTCGGAGGGCTGATCTTCAGCGCCTTTGGCGCCACGGGTGTGACCGGCCTCAACATCTGGAGCCTGATCGTCGCCATCATCGGCGCGGTGGTCGTGCTGTGGGCCTATCACCAGTTCTCCGGCAAGCGAACGCTTTAGGCGCCAGTCTGCCGACTGGCCGACCGCAGGTCGGCCAAACCTGCTTCGACGCGTTGACTTGAAGGTCAGGCGACGACGGTCAGCCTGCGCTTGCGTTCATCAAGCGAGACGATGGTCAGCCCGCTCGCGACCACCAGCAGGATGCCGCAGACCGCCAGGGCATTCGGGAACTGGCCGAACACCAGAACGCCTGAGATGACCGCCCAGACGGTGAAGCAGTAGTAGAACGGCGCCACCACGCCGGTCGGACCGACGCGATAGGCCATGAAGATGAAGAAATGGCCGAAGATCAGGAAGAATCCGGCGCCGGCCATGAGCAGCAGGTGCCGGGCTTCCGGCATGACCCAGCGCTCGGAAACGAGATGCGCGGCGCCCGCGCCGATCAGCACCACCACAACGGCGGAAATGGCGACGATCATGCCCGGCACCTCGGCCGCGACCCGCCTGCCGGCAAGATCGCGCGCCGCCGCCAATGCCGCGTTGCCGAGCGCCAGCAACGCATAGACCGAGATGCCCTGCATGGTCGGCTGGGCCACCATAAGCGCACCGATGAAGCCGAGCCCGATCAGCGCCATGCGCACGCCGCCGATCCGTTCGCCGAACAGGATGGAGGAGCCGACCAGCATCAAAAGCGGGGTGATCTGCCCGAGCGCGGTCGAATCGGCGATCTGCATGTTGGCCAGCGCCACGACGTAGCAAAGGATGGCCGCCAGCTCGAGCAGGTTGCGGCGCAGCACGCGTTTGTCGAAGATCAATGGAATCTGCCTGCCATAGCCCAGCAGGAACAGCAGCGGCATGCCCCATAGCGTGGCCGCGACCCCGCGCAGGAACAGCACTTCATAGGACGGCAAGCCCGCGGTCGCGAGTTTCATCATCGTGTCGTTGACGAGGTACGACCCCGTCGAAACGATCATGAACAGCGGGCCGCGTATGGAGGTCGGTATGAATTGCATGGGGCAACCAAATCAGACCGCCGCCGTAGCGGCAATGGGCCAGGCGCCGGCTGCACATCCGGCAGGCAAAGGCCAGGACATGGGCGGGACAGGACATGGGCGGGAATAGCAAACAGGTGCTGGAGCCCGCAGCCCCCATTTCATTTCCGCTCGCGCGTTCCTATATCAGCGCCACATCCCGCAATCGGATCATCGGTTGAGACCGAGTGGACAGCGCACCCGGCCACAAGGCACTTGTGTTTTTCGGCCGTAGTCGCTAATCGCCCCGCATTCGACTGAACTGAAGGTCAAGGCCGTCCAAGGAAAGAGACTATGGCAAAAGGTAAATTCGAGCGTAACAAGCCTCATGTGAACATTGGCACGATTGGCCATGTCGATCATGGCAAGACGTCGCTGACGGCGGCGATCACGAAGTATTTTGGCGAGTACAAGCGCTACGACCAGATCGATGCGGCGCCCGAAGAGAAGGCCCGCGGCATCACGATTTCGACGGCGCACGTCGAATACGAGACGGCAGCGCGCCACTACGCCCATGTCGACTGCCCCGGCCACGCCGACTATGTGAAGAACATGATCACGGGCGCTGCGCAGATGGACGGCGCGATCCTGGTCGTGTCGGCCGCCGACGGCCCGATGCCGCAGACCCGCGAGCACATCCTGCTTGCCCGTCAGGTCGGCGTGCCGTCGATCGTGGTGTTCCTGAACAAGGTCGACCAGGTCGACGATGCCGAGCTGCTCGAACTGGTCGAGCTCGAGGTTCGCGAGCTTCTGTCGAAGAACGAGTTCCCCGGCGACGACATTCCGATCGTCAAGGGTTCGGCGCTGGCTGCTCTGGAAGATTCCAACAAGACCATCGGCGAAGATGCGATCCGCGAGTTGATGGCTGCGGTCGATGCTTACATCCCGACGCCGGTTCGTCCGCTGGACAAGCCGTTCCTGATGCCGATCGAAGACGTGTTCTCGATCTCGGGCCGTGGCACGGTCGTGACCGGCCGCGTCGAGCGCGGCATCGTCAAGGTCGGCGAGGAACTGGAAATCATCGGCATCCGTCCGACGACCAAGACGACCTGCACGGGCGTCGAGATGTTCCGCAAGCTGCTCGATCAGGGCCAGGCCGGCGACAACATCGGCGCGCTGCTGCGCGGCGTTGATCGTGAAGGTGTCGAGCGCGGCCAGGTTCTGGCCAAGCCCGGTACGGTGAAGCCGCACAAGAAGTTCGTGGCCGAAGCCTACATCCTGACCAAGGACGAAGGTGGCCGTCACACGCCGTTCTTCACCAACTACCGTCCGCAGTTCTACTTCCGCACGACCGACGTGACCGGCATCGTGTCGCTGCCGGAAGGCACGGAAATGGTTATGCCCGGCGACAACATCACCGTCGATGTCGAGCTGATCGTGCCGATCGCCATGGAAGAGAAGCTGCGCTTCGCCATCCGTGAAGGCGGCCGCACCGTCGGTGCCGGCATCGTCGTCACCATCAAAGAGTAATCGAGCCCGGCATCGCCGGATCGAAACGGATAGGGGCGGCCCTCGGGCCGCCCTTTTTCGTTGGCCAGATGTGCCTGTTTTGGGGTCCCAATCTCTGTTGCAAGTCTGTGAGCCTCTACAGTATAGATTGATTGAGGGCTTGGTCGGATGGTTCCACAGCACCGTTTGCATAGTCGGTCATGGTGGGCACTGGGGCTGATCTGCCTGGTGTCGATGTTTGCCATGGGCACTGCCGCCTTGGCGGCCGAGACAAAAAATTCAGAGCCGGATCCGGATCCGCCGATGCGGTTCGTCGTCGTGCGCAGCGACGCGGCGGGCTGTGAGCCGAGCTGTCCGGAATGGATATCGGCCGAGGGTGCGATATCGGCCAAGTCGCCGGCGCTGCTCAAGGCTGCCCTGAAAACGCTCGGCGGCCGCAAATTGCCGATCGTCATCAACTCTCCCGGCGGCGATGTCGATGCAGCCATCGCCATGGGCCGGATGATACGCAAGAACAAGCTCGACATCGCGGTCGGCAGGACCTGGTTCGTCGGCTGCGAGCCAGGGGTGAAAAACTGCAAGGAGAACGACGCCAGAGGCGCGCACTATATCGGCAGCCCCTATGTGCTCGGCAGCTATTGCGCATCCGCTTGTCCAATGATGCTGGCCGGCGGCACCAGGCGCCTGGTCGGGCCGCTGGCCTATCTCGGCGTCCACCAGATCACCACGACGATCGTGCAGATGAACGTGCAATATCAGGTCCGCTACCGGATCGTGAAAGGCAAGAAGCGGGTCATCAGCAAGAAGGTCGTCAGCCGCAAGAACACCGGCAGCTACAAGACCTACGAGATGAGCAAGGGGGTGGAGCGCAAGCTGTCCGCCTATTTCAAGG
Organism: Mesorhizobium sp. M0862; assembly: GCF_040319795.1. NCBI lineage: Bacteria > Pseudomonadati > Pseudomonadota > Alphaproteobacteria > Hyphomicrobiales > Phyllobacteriaceae > Mesorhizobium > Mesorhizobium sp. M0862. Next base: position 86,088 of record NZ_JAMYOJ010000008.1, on the reverse strand, counting down.
AGATGGGTGTCGACCTCAGCATCATCGAGACGATGAAGAGCACGCCGGCCAGCGACATCCAGCAGATCGACCTCAGCGACATGCTGACAATGAAGCTGGTCACCAGCGACGACGCTGCAGATTTGCTGACCAGCGCAAGCCTGTGCAGGCTGAACCTTCCGGCTCCGAATTGCCGGGAAATACCGGCGAACAAGCCAGCCGGCGGCCTGCCGGACGTGGCAAAGGCTGCGCCGCTGCCGCTGAAGCCGGAGAGCGCGCCGCACGATGACGGCATGCGCTTTGTCGTGGTTCGTGGCAGCAACCCGCTCTGCAATCCCGACTGCCCGGAATGGATTGCAGCGCAAGGCGCGATTACGCCCCAGACGCCGCAGAAACTCAGCCAATTGCTCGCCACGCTTGGCAACCGGCGGCTGCCGGTGGTGATCAGCTCGCGAGGCGGCGACCTCTCCGGCGCCCTGGCGGCGGGCCGGATCATCCATGAAAAGAAGCTCGACGTTGCCGTTGCCCGCACCGATTTCGTCGGCTGCGACCCGGCAGAGTGGAATTGCCTGGCCAGGGAAGGCGCCTATGCCGGGCTGAGCGTCGATGGCGACGGCGACTGCGATTCGGCCTGCGCGCTCATGCTGGCCGGTGGCGCCAGGCGGCTTGTCGGTTCCCAGGCGCGGCTCAGCCTCTATCTGATGGGGCAGAAGCAGGCGGTCAAATCCTACCTCGACGAGATGGCGATCAGCCCCGCTTTGTTCCGGGCGCTCCAGGGCAGTTCGGTCGAGCGTCAGCTCGAACCCGACATGATGCTGGAGGTCGGCCTGACGACCGGGCGCCAGTCGGTGGATGCGCTGACGGGGTCCAGCATCTGCAGATCGGCGCCGAAACCTGAGAATTGCCGCGTGGTGCCGTCGTCCAATGGCTGATCGTGCCTATCGCATGAAAGAGACGCCTTGCTTCGCGTTCCGTGAAGGGCCCCGCACCGTCGCTGCCGGCATCGTCGTCACCATCGAGAAATAGTCGAACTGATATCAGCCGGATCGACCAGGAGAGGGCGGTCTTTGGGGCTGCCTTTTTGTTTCCGGCGTTGCGCGGCACAAGTATTGCACGGTTGGTCAAAGCTATTGCAAGCACCGTCGCCGCAACTATTATGGATTGCATTGAGGGGTTTGCCGGGCGTGGTTTGGGGACACCGTTCAGACAATGCTGCAAGGTGGCGGCGCGGGCTGGTTCGGCTGGCGACGGTGGCCGCGATGGCGATGGCTGCCTTCGCCGCGAAGGCCGAGGATGCCGCCCCCCGGACATGGCAGACATTGCTCCCTCTGCAGGGAGTGCCCTATCCGACGAATGATCCGACGATATGGTCCGAGGATCGCTCGGAGATGAAGTTTGTCGTCGCGCGCAGCAACGCACCGGGCTGCGAGCCCAATTGTCCGGAGTGGATCTCCGCCGAAGGCGACATCGCAGCCGGCACGCCAGCCCTGCTCAAGCGCACCTTGAAGAAGCTAGGCGGTCGCAAACTGCCGATTATCGTCAATTCCTTTGGCGGCAACGTCAATGCAGCGCTCGAACTTGGCCGGATAATCCGCAAGAACAAGCTCGATATCGCCGTAGGCAAGACCGAGTTTTCCGACTGTTGGCCCGGGACGGATGGTTGTGGTTTTAGTTACGGCAAAGGTTCCGCCTATCTCGGCCGGGCGTCTGATGGCGCCAGCTGCAACTCCGCCTGTCCGCTGATGTTTGCCGGTGGCGTCCGCCGCGTGGCCGGCGGCTGGAACTATCTGGGTGTTCACCAGATCACGACCACCTGGTTCCCCTCCACCACGCACTACCGGACCACATATCGCGTCAAACGGGGCAAAAAATATCGGGTCACCACGCAAACGGTCACTCAAGGTGAAAGCTACAAGACCTATGAGATGAGCAAGGGGTACGCGAGAAAGATCTCGGCCTATCTCCGAGAGATGGGTATCGGGCAGGGCGTGCTGGACTTGATGAAGGCGACGCCGGCGAGCGACATCAGGCAGATCGGCCTCCACGATATGCTGACGATGAAACTGGCGACCAGCACGGACACTCTGGACCTGTTTACCAGAGCAAGTCTGTGCATGTTCGACCCGCCGGCTCCGAACTGCCGGGAAATACCGGGAAACAAGCCAGCCGGCGGACAAACGCCCGTGGCCAAGCCGGCCGTGGTGGCTGCGATCAAGGCAAAGACCGGCCCCCCACTTTCTCAGGCGGCCAAGGCTCCAGCTCCCAAGCCGTTGCAGGCAGCGCCAGGGAATTCGACGCCAGATATGCGCTTCGTTGTCGTTCGCGGCAGAGACTCGCTCTGCAATCCCGATAGCCCGGAATGGATCTCGGCGGAAGGCGCGATGACGCCTCAGACCCCGCAAAAGTTGCGCCAGTTGCTCGACACCCTTGGCAACCGGCGGCTGCCGGTGGTGATCAGCTCACAGGGGGGCAGCCTGTTCAGCGCTCTGGCCGCGGGAAGGCTTATCCATGAACGGAAGCTCGACGTCGCCGTCGCTCGCACCACTATCGTCGGCTGCGACCCGCCCGAGGCAGGCTGCTTGGCCGATAACGGTGCCTATGTCGGGCTGATTAGCGATTTTGGAGTGGAGTGCGATTCGGCCTGCGCGCTCATGCTTGCCGCCGGCGCCAAAAGGCTGGTCGATCCCAAGGCGAGGCTCAGCATGTCCTCGAGGGGACAGACGCAGTTGGTTAAAGCCTACCTGGAGGAGATGGAGATGGAGATGGACCCAGCTCTGTTCGCCGCGATAGGCTCGGTCGAGCGTCAGCTCGAGCCCGACATGATGCTCAAAGTCGGGCTGACAACCGGGCCGGAGTCGGTGGAGGCGCTAACTGGCCCCGCTATTTGCAAAACCTCACCCAAGCCCGACAACTGTTTGCTTCCGCCGACAGCCAAGGCCGAGTCGCCCGCCAAACTGTAGGCATCGCAGAAACTGGCCATCGAGGCAGGTTGAGCCATGCCCGATTTCTCCGCTATCGTCGTGGCAGGCGTCGCCCGGGGGAGGATCGAGAATGAGCCAGGATATCCCGACACTCTACGAATGGGCCGGCGGCATCGAAGCCCTCAATCGGCTGACGGAAACCTTTTACGACATGGTGTCCCGCGACCCGGTGGTCGGCCCAATGTTCAAACACATGTCGCCGGATCATCCCGCGCATGTCGCGGCCTTTATCGGCGAGGTTTTTGGCGGGCCGAAGACCTACAGCGAGAAATTTGGCGGTCACCGCGAGATGGTCATGCATCATCTCGGCAAGCATTTGACGGAGGAACAGCGCCGCCGCTGGATCAGCCTGCTTGCCGATGCCGCCGATGCGGTCGGGTTGCCGGACGATCCCGAATTCCGCTCCGCCTTCATCGGCTATGTCGAATGGGGATCGCGGCTGGCCAAGATGAACTCTGCCCTCGGCGAGACTTGCGACCCGCAGACCGAACCGATGCCGGCCTGGGGCTGGGGCGTGCCGGGCGGGCCGTACAAGCCGCCGGCCGGGGGCTGAGCGCCGGCATGCGGCTTCAGGCAGGCGAAAATCGAGATAGGCAGGGACGGGCTGGTCATCACCTATCCGGATTTCCGGCAAAGGATCTGAAAGCGCGTCAGACAACTCTTTACAGCGCGCCCGGAAGCTTTTAGGAAGCGCCTGCGCTGAAACGCGCGTACGGGCATAGCTCAGTTGGTAGAGCGGCGGTCTCCAAAACCGCAGGTCGTAGGTTCGAGCCCTGCTGCCCGTGCCATTTTCCTCGTTGGAATCCGGCATTTTAGAAACGCCTTGTTTTGGCTCCTCGTTTGGTTGGGCTGAAGCGGCGTACTCGACGAGCGACGTTCCGAAGGCATCGCAGAGCGAGAGCGCTGATGCGCAATGCCGAAGTCGGCGTATTTCCACGAACCGATTTCCTTGATCCAACTGCCATTGGCGAGCCAATTGCCATTTGCGTTCACAATTCAGAATAGGCATATTTTGCTGCCGCCGGCTGCTTTTCAGCGGCTGCGAATTATTGGAAGCGGGATGCTGGCCTGGCTTCTGAAATTTTCTGAACAGGGCTCTTGAACCCGTTTTCGGCCCTTCCTAATTCGTTTCGCGCCGAGGCCGATTGGCTTGGCAAAAGACGGCGCTGCTGGGCGGCGCCCTTGTACCCATGTTGCTTCAAAGGAGGATGTGGCTATGAGAACCTTTGATACTCTCTATCGGACCACCGTCGGTTTCGACCGGCTTTTCGACATGCTCGACAGCGGCACGCGTCCGGACTGGCCGCCCTATAACATCGAGAAGGTCGACGAGAACGGCTACCGTATCTCGATGGCCATCGCAGGCTTCAGCCAGGATGAGGTTGAGCTGACCCAGCATGGACCCGAACTGGTCGTGGTAGGCCAGAAGGCTGATGATCAGAGCGGACGCCAGCTGCTGCACCAGGGCATCGCCTACCGCAGTTTCAGGCAGACGTTCAAGCTTGCCGACCACATGAAGATCAAGGCAGCAAACCTTGAGAAGGGTCTCCTGACCATCGACATCGTCCGTGAGATTCCCGAAGAGCTGAAGCCGCGCCGCATCAGCATCGGGGCCGGCGACGCTCAGGTGGGCGGCAAGCAGATCGCCCAGGATACGGAACGCACCCGCAAAGCGGCCTGATCGTATCGATTCAGTTATCCCTGCGGTCCGCCTCCCGGCTTCGGCCGGGAGGCCCAGATTGCGGAGAATGGAGATGGACAACTTCTACGAGACACCAACACTTTCTGCGGCACGCTCGGGCAAAATTGAAACTTCTTTGTGCCTGCTCGACAATCCAGACGACGTCATCAACCATCCACGCCTCAGCCGTGGAGAAAAGCGGGCACTGCTTTCCTCGTGGGCGTCCGATGCCTGCGCGGTGGAAAACCAGCCTGCCTTGCGCCGCCTGGACAACGGCACGGTAATCCCTGTCGACCAGATTCTGAGGGCGTTGAAGGCTCTCGATGAGAAACCCACGCTGGGGAAAGAGACTTCAGGCCGAGTGCTGCCTTGGCGACCCTCCTCGCGCCGCAGCGCTCTCAAGGCTTGGCGGCGTCGTGGCCGTTCTTTCGGCCCCGACGATGACGACGACCCGCCCTCGTGCCCGGCAGTGATCGCGCCGCGCCCACGCCCACCACGCGGAATCGGCGCAGTGGCCGGGGTCGAACTCGCCTGTGCCTGAACTAACCCTGGGTTGATCCAGCTGCCTCGCCAGGGGCAGCTGGATTCCAACCTTGGGTGCTTCATTTGCTTTCCAAAACAGCAGGTCGCAGGTTCGTCCTCAACGCCATTTCCTCGAACTTGTAGTCACGTGCCTGATTTCCGGATGCACCTCCGGAATTCGGGTCCGGCATTGAAAAACGGCAGGTGGCTTGCCATATTGGGCAAACTGAGGCATAAGGCGCCGATAGCCGGGACGGGACGACTGGATGGTTCCGAGGCGGCGTTTGGTCATAAAGCGGACACTTGCCACTTGCGTGGATCAAGAATCGGTTTTATGTAGACACAACAGACACGCGACGCGTGGAGCTGGGAAGCCGGCTTTACGCGTCCGATTTGCATGGGCGAAATGGCGCTGATTCGGCGCCGAGTTGAACCCAGGCGGCACGTCCCGGCCAGCGGGATCATCCAGGAGACCCGGCCAACGGGTCTTGAAGACAGAGCGGCATATGGCTTCGAAAACCACAAATCCTTTCGTCTTTCTCCAGCAGGTCCGCGCGGAGACCGCCAAGGTGACTTGGCCGTCGCGCCGGGAGACGATGATCTCGACGGTGATGGTGCTCGTATTCGCGGTCATCGCGATGATCTTTTTCTTCACCGCCGACGTGGCCATGGGCTACGCGATCGAGCGGTTACTGAGCCTCGGCCATTAAGTCCGGCGATTACGGAGAAGTCTTGAAATGACCGCGCGCTGGTACATCGTCCACGCCTATTCGAACTTCGAAAAGAAGGTCGCCGAGGACATTGAGAACAAGGCCAAGCAGAAGGGCCTGTCCGCCGATATCGAGCAGATCGTGGTGCCGACCGAGAAGGTCGTCGAAATCCGCCGCGGCCGCAAGGTCGATGCCGAGCGCAAGTTCTTTCCGGGCTATGTGCTGCTCAAGGCCAATCTGACCGATGCGGTGTTCTCGCTGGTCAAGAACACGCCGAAGGTCACCGGCTTCCTCGGTGACTCCAAGCCGGTGCCGATCACCGAAGCCGAGGCGCAGCGCATCCTGAACCAGGTTCAGGAAGGCGTCGAGCGGCCGAAGCCCTCGGTCACTTTCGAGATCGGCGAGGCGATCCGCGTTTCGGATGGTCCGTTCGCCTCGTTCAACGGTTTCGTCCAGGAAGTGGACGAGGAGCGGGCGCGGCTCAAGGTGGAAGTTTCGATCTTCGGGCGCGCCGTGCCGGTCGATCTGGAATTCGGACAGGTCGAAAAGGGCTGATCCGAAAACCCTGCGCCGGTTCGCCGGCAAGGGGAGGCGGCGCGGAAAGCGCGCGGCCATGAACGGGTGGGAGGCGAATGCGGCTTTAGCCGGCCGCGCGGACCGCACCACCAGACTGCAACCGCCGGTGTTCCCGATACTGGGGCCGGCATGAGATAAAGGCAGGAAAGAGATGGCTAAGAAAATTGCAGGCCAGCTCAAGCTCCAGGTCAAAGCGGGATCGGCTACGCCGTCTCCGCCGATCGGCCCGGCACTTGGTCAGCGCGGCATCAACATCATGGAATTCTGCAAGGCGTTCAACGCGCAGACCCAGGAAATGGAAAAGGGATCGCCGATCCCGGTCGTCATCACCTATTACCAGGACAAGTCCTTCACCTTCGTCATGAAGACGCCGCCGGTGAGCTACTTCCTGAAAAAGGCGGCGAACTTGACTTCGGGTTCGAAAGAGCCGGGCAAGATCAAGGCCGGCACGATCGGTCGCGACAAGGTGCGCGCCATTGCCGAACAGAAGATGAAGGATCTGAACGCAAACGACGTCGAGGCGGCCATGCGCATGGTCGAGGGCTCCGCCCGCTCGATGGGTCTGGAAGTGGTGGGCTGAGATCATGGCAAAGATTGCAAAGCGTGTATCGAAGTCCCGTGACGGCATCGACCCCAACAAGGCCTATGCCCTTGGTGAGGCGCTGAAGCTGCTCAAGGACCGTTCGACGGTGAAGTTCGACGAGACCATCGAAGTTGCGATGAACCTCGGCGTCGACCCGCGCCATGCCGACCAGATGGTCCGCGGCGTGGTCAACCTGCCGAACGGCACCGGCCGCTCTGTCCGCGTCGCCGTGTTCGCACGTGGCGGCAAGGCCGATGAGGCTCGCGCCGCCGGCGCCGACATCGTCGGTGCCGAGGATCTGGTCGACATCGTCCAGAAGGGCACGATCGACTTCGATCGCTGCATCGCCACGCCGGACATGATGCCGCTGGTCGGCCGTCTGGGCAAGGTGCTGGGCCCGCGCGGCATGATGCCGAACCCGAAGGTCGGCACCGTCACCACCGACGTCGCCGCCGCCGTCAAGGCATCGAAGGGCGGCGCTGTCGAGTTCCGCGTCGAGAAGGCCGGCATCGTTCATGCCGGCGTCGGCAAGGTCTCGTTCGACGTCAAGGCGCTGGAAGAAAACGTCCGCGCCTTCGCCGATGCCGTGACCAAGGCAAAGCCGGCTGGCGCCAAGGGCAACTACGTCAAGAAGGTGTCGGTCACCTCGACGATGGGCCCGGGCCTCAAGCTCGACGTCTCGACGCTCGCAGCGTCTTGATACGAACATCTGGATCGGCTGCCAAGGCGCTGATCCGCAAGTGAATTCCGGGCCTCTGACTTGTCGGCGGCCCGGTACCGGAAGTCGAGAGGCTTCCGGACATCCTGTCCGAGATTGCAGGCGGCCCAGAAGCCTTAATTGAATTGGGCCTGCATGAGACGGGTGAAAACCGGACAACGGAGCGACAAGCTCCAATGAAAGGTTCGAACCGTGTTTGCCTTTTGTCTGCGCATCTCCGGCTTGCCGTCGATGTGGCGAAAGGGGGCAGGATCCTCGAGCGTCGTTCGGGAGATCTGTAATGGATGGCCCGGCCGGCAAAAAGGCAACCCGACGCCTGTCCCACTAGCGGGGCAGGGGTCAACTGGAGATAGGCAGTGGACAGAGCGGAAAAACGCGAACTCGTCACGGGCCTGAATGGTGCTTTTGCAGGCGCTGGTTCAGTCGTCGTGGCCCACTACGCCGGTATCACCGTCGCGCAAATGAACGACCTTCGGTCGAAAATGCGCGCTGCCGGTGGCACCGTCAAAGTCGCGAAGAACCGTCTCGCCAAAATCGCTCTTCAGGGCACGGACTCCGCATCGATCATCGACCTGTTCAAGGGACAGACGCTGATCGCTTATTCGGAGGATCCGATTGCGGCGCCGAAGGTCGCGTCCGATTTCGCCAAGGGAAATGACAAGTTGGTCATTCTCGGCGGCGCAATGGGCACCACCTCGCTCAACGCCGACGGTGTGAAGGCACTCGCCACACTTCCGTCGCTCGATGAGCTGCGCGCCAGGCTGGTTGGCATGATCGCCACGCCGGCAACCCGGATCGCCCAGATCGTCAATGCGCCAGCGGCTTCGGTCGCGCGCGTCATCGGCGCTTACGCCCGGAAGGACGAGGCGGCATGAGGCCGTTCCTCGCTATCACAAACACACGTTCGAACCTGATGAAGGAATACAACAATGGCTGATCTGGCAAAGATCGTAGACGACCTTTCGAAGCTGACCGTCCTCGAGGCGGCCGAGTTGTCGAAGCTTCTGGAAGAAAAGTGGGGCGTTTCGGCTGCTGCTCCGGTGGCGGTTGCCGCTGCCGGCGGCGCTGCCGCTGCTGCTGCTCCGGCTGAGGAAAAGACGGAATTCGACGTCGTCCTCACCGAGGCAGGCGCTCAGAAGATCAACGTCATCAAGGAAGTCCGCGCCATCACCGGCCTGGGCCTCAAGGAAGCCAAGGATCTGGTCGAAGCAGCTCCGAAGCCGGTCAAGGAAGCCGTTTCCAAGGCTGACGCTGAGAAGTTCAAGGCCCAGCTGGAAGCAGCCGGCGCCAAGGTCGACCTGAAGTAAGCGTAAAAGCGGCGGGCGGCCTCGCGCCGTCCGCCACTCCCTTCATCAGAGGGGAGGATGCGTAGCGCGAGATGTACGAGAACCTCTTTCCTGAGGGCCGAAACCGGCCTTCAGGAAACGGGTTTTCACCCGTTTTAGCCGTCGCCGCCAGGCGGCGGGAAACAGATCAGGGGCCGCCGCCGAGGTGGCCGCGCATGCAAGGTGAGCCGCGGCGAGGCTCGCCCCGAGTTTATAGCTAAGGAGCGACGATGGCCCAGACCCAGACTTTCAATGGCCGCAGACGCGTACGCAAGTTCTTCGGAAAGATTCCGGAAGTTGCGGAGATGCCGAACCTGATCGAGGTTCAAAAAGCATCCTATGACCAGTTCCTGATGGTGGCGGAGCCCAAGGGTGGGCGTCCGGACGAGGGACTGCAGGCCGTTTTCAAGTCGGTTTTCCCGATCTCCGATTTCTCCGGCTCCTCGATGCTGGAGTTCGTGAAGTACGAGTTTGAAGGACCGAAATTCGACGTTGACGAATGCCGTCAGCGCGACCTGACCTATGCCGCGCCACTCAAGGTGACGCTGCGCCTCATCGTGTTCGATATCGACGAGGATACCGGCGCAAAGTCGATCAAGGACATCAAGGAGCAGGACGTCTATATGGGCGACATGCCGCTCATGACGCTCAACGGCACCTTCATCGTCAATGGCACGGAGCGCGTCATCGTCTCGCAGATGCACCGTTCGCCGGGCGTCTTCTTCGACCATGACAAGGGCAAGTCGCACTCCTCGGGCAAGCTTTTGTTTGCGGCGCGCGTCATTCCCTATCGCGGTTCGTGGCTCGACATCGAGTTCGATTCCAAGGACGTCGTGCACGCCCGCATCGACCGCCGCCGCAAGATTCCGGTGACGTCGCTCTTGATGGCGCTCGGCATGGACGGCGAAGAAATCCTGTCGACCTTCTACAACAAGATCACCTACAAGCGCGCCGGCGACCACTGGCGCATCCCGTTCAACGTCGAGCGTTTCCGCGGCCTGAAGGCCGTTGGCGACCTCGTCGATGCCGACACCGGCGAAGTTGTCGTCGAGGCCGGCAAGAAGATCACCGCCCGCCAGGCAAGAGGGCTTGGCGAAAAGGGTCTGAAGGCGATCAAGGCGACCGACGAGGATCTGCTCGGCAATTACCTGGCCGAGGACATCGTCAACTACGGCACCGGGGAGATTTTCCTCGAAGCCGGCGACGAGATCGACGAAAAGACGCTGAAGGTGCTGCTCGGCACGGGCGAAAGCGAGATCAAGGTTCTCGACATCGACCACGTCAATGTCGGCGCCTACATCCGCAATACGCTCAACGTCGACAAGAACGAGAGCCGCCAGGACGCACTGTTCGACATCTACCGTGTCATGCGCCCGGGCGAGCCGCCGACGCTTGAAACCGCCGAAGCCATGTTCAACTCGCTGTTCTTCGACTCGGAGCGCTACGACCTGTCGGCCGTCGGCCGCGTCAAGATGAACATGCGCCTCGAGCTCAAGGCTGAGGATACCGTGCGCGTGCTGCGCAAGGACGACATCCTGGCCGTGGTCAAGACGCTGGTCGAGCTGCGCGACGGCAAGGGCGAGATCGACGACATCGACAATCTCGGCAACCGCCGCGTGCGTTCTGTCGGCGAGCTGATGGAGAACCAATACCGCGTTGGCCTGCTGCGCATGGAGCGCGCGATCAAGGAACGTATGTCCTCGATCGAGATCGATACGGTGATGCCGCAGGACCTGATCAACGCCAAGCCGGCGGCTGCCGCCGTGCGCGAGTTCTTCGGTTCCTCGCAGCTGTCGCAGTTCATGGATCAGACCAACCCGCTGTCGGAGATCACCCACAAGCGCCGCCTGTCGGCACTTGGCCCGGGCGGTCTGACCCGCGAGCGCGCCGGCTTCGAAGTGCGCGACGTGCACCCGACGCATTACGGCCGCATCTGCCCGATCGAGACGCCGGAAGGCCCGAACATCGGTCTGATCAACTCGCTGGCGACCTTCGCGCGCGTCAACAAGTACGGCTTCATCGAAAGCCCGTACCGCAAGATCGTCAACGGCAAGCTGACCAATGAGGTCGTCTATCTCTCCGCTATGGAAGAGTCCAAGCACCACGTTGCGCAGGCCAATGCCGAGCTCGACAAGAATGGTGGTTTCGTCGACGAATTCGTCATTTGCCGCAGCGCCGGCGAAGTGATGATGGCGCCGCGCGAAAACGTCGATCTCATGGACGTGTCGCCCAAGCAGATGGTGTCCGTGGCCGCGGCGCTGATCCCGTTCCTCGAGAACGACGACGCCAACCGCGCGCTAATGGGCTCCAACATGCAGCGTCAGGCCGTGCCGCTGGTGCGCGCCGAAGCGCCGTTCGTAGGCACCGGCATGGAGCCGATCGTTGCCCGTGACTCGGGTGCCGCCATCGGCGCCCGCCGCGGCGGCATCGTCGACCAGGTGGACGCGACGCGTATCGTCATCCGCGCCACGGAAGATCTCGATCCCGGCAAGTCGGGCGTCGACATCTACCGGCTGATGAAGTTCCAGCGTTCGAACCAGAACACCTGCATCAACCAGCGTCCGCTGGTGCGCATGGGCGACCGCGTCAACAAGGGCGACATCATCGCCGACGGTCCGTCGACCGAGCTCGGCGATCTGGCGCTCGGCCGCAACGTGCTGGTCGCGTTCATGCCGTGGAACGGCTACAACTACGAGGACTCGATCCTGCTCTCCGAGCGCATCGTGGCCGACGACGTCTTCACCTCGATCCACATCGAGGAATTCGAGGTCATGGCCCGCGACACCAAGCTTGGACCGGAGGAAATCACGCGCGACATTCCGAACGTTTCGGAAGAAGCGCTGAAGAACCTCGACGAAGCCGGCATCGTCTATATCGGCGCGGAAGTGCAGCCGGGCGACATCCTGGTCGGCAAGATCACGCCGAAGGGCGAAAGCCCGATGACGCCGGAAGAAAAGCTCCTGCGCGCCATCTTCGGTGAAAAGGCGTCCGACGTTCGCGACACCTCGATGCGCATGCCTCCGGGCACCTTCGGCACAGTCGTCGAAGTGCGCGTCTTCAACCGCCACGGCGTCGAGAAGGACGAGCGCGCCATGGCGATCGAACGCGAGGAGATCGAACGCCTCGCCAAGGACCGCGACGACGAGCAGGCGATCCTCGACCGCAACGTCTATTCGCGCCTTTCCGACGTTCTCGTCGGCAAGGAAGCCATTGCCGGGCCGAAGGGCTTCAAGAAGGGCTCGAAGCTGTCGAAGGACACGCTGGACGAGTATCCGCGTTCGCAGTGGTGGCAGTTTGCGGTGGAGAACGAAAAGCTCCAGAGCGAACTGGAAGCCCTGCGTGGCCAGTACGACGATTCCAAGAAGGCGCTCGAGCAGCGCTTCATGGACAAGGTCGAGAAGGTCCAGCGCGGCGACGAAATGCCTCCGGGCGTCATGAAGATGGTCAAGGTCTTCGTGGCCGTGAAGCGCAAGATGCAGCCGGGCGACAAGATGGCCGGACGTCACGGCAACAAGGGTGTCGTGTCGCGGATCGTTCCGGTCGAGGACATGCCTTTCCTCGAGGACGGCACGCATGCCGATATCGTGCTCAACCCGCTGGGTGTGCCGAGCCGCATGAATGTCGGCCAGATCCTGGAAACGCATCTGGGCTGGGCATGCGCGGGCATGGGCAAGAAGATCGGCGAGCTGATCGACGCGTACAAGACGGCTGGAGACATCAAGCCGTTGCGCAAGACGCTCGAGAGCTTCATCCCAGCCAACGACCGCAACGAGCCGGTCCGCGAATATGACGACGAGAGCATCGTTCGCCTCAGCGAGCAGATGCGCCGCGGCGTCTCTATCGCGACACCGGTGTTCGACGGCGCGCATGAAGTCGACATCAACATCATGCTGGAGCAGGCGGGCCTGCACACCAGCGGTCAGTCGCAGCTCTATGACGGACGCACAGGCGAGCCGTTCGATCGCAAGGTGACGATGGGCTATATCTATATGCTCAAGCTTCACCACCTGGTGGACGACAAGATCCACGCGCGTTCGATCGGTCCGTACTCGCTCGTTACCCAGCAGCCGCTGGGCGGCAAGGCGCAGTTCGGTGGCCAGCGCTTCGGCGAAATGGAGGTCTGGGCGCTGGAAGCCTATGGCGCCGCCTACACGCTGCAGGAAATGCTGACGGTGAAGTCGGACGATGTCGCCGGCCGCACCAAGGTCTACGAGGCGATCGTGCGCGGCGACGACACGTTCGAGGCCGGCATTCCCGAGAGCTTCAACGTGCTCGTCAAGGAAATGCGGTCTCTCGGCCTCAATGTCGAGCTGGAGAACACCAAGCTCGACGACAACCCTGTCCGGCTGCCAGATGCTGCCGAATAGGGGCGCGGCCGAGTAAGCAAGACATCCGGTCGCGGAACGCCGCGACCGGATGCAACAAATTCTACGGCCAGTGGGCCGACCACTCAGCGGGCATTTGGCCCGCGTTAGATGCAAGGGGTTTTCGAGGACCCCGAAAAGGAGAACGGCATGAACCAAGAGGTCATGAATCTCTTCAATCCGCAGGCGCCGGCGCAGGTGTTCGATTCCATCCGGATATCGCTCGCCAGCCCTGAGAAGATTCTGTCCTGGTCGTTCGGCGAGATCAAGAAGCCGGAGACCATCAACTACCGCACCTTCAAGCCGGAGCGTGACGGTCTGTTCTGCGCGCGCATTTTTGGCCCGATCAAGGACTATGAATGCCTGTGCGGCAAGTACAAGCGCATGAAGTACAAGGGCGTCATCTGCGAAAAGTGCGGCGTCGAAGTCACGCTGTCGCGCGTTCGCCGCGAGCGCATGGGCCACATCGAGCTGGCGGCACCTGTCGCTCACATCTGGTTCCTGAAGTCGCTGCCGTCGCGCATCGGCACGCTGCTCGACATGACCCTGAAGGACATCGAGCGCGTCCTCTACTTCGAGAACTACATCGTCACCGAGCCTGGCCTAACCGCGCTGAAGGAGCACCAGCTGCTCAGCGAGGAAGAGTACATGATCGCCGTCGACGAGTATGGCGAGGATTCGTTCACCGCCATGATCGGCGCCGAGGCCATTCATGACCTTCTGGCCGGCATGGACCTGGAGAAGATCGCCGGCGATCTGCGTTCGGAACTGGCTTCGACCACGTCCGAGCTGAAGCAGAAGAAGTATCTGAAGCGGCTCAAGGTCGTCGAGAACTTCATGGAGTCCGGCAACCGTCCGGAATGGATGATCATGAAGGTGGTTCCGGTGATCCCACCGGACCTGCGCCCGCTGGTTCCTCTGGATGGTGGACGTTTCGCGACGTCCGACCTGAACGATCTCTATCGCCGCGTCATCAACCGCAACAACCGTCTGAAGCGGCTGATCGAGCTGCGCGCCCCCGGCATCATCGTGCGCAATGAAAAGCGCATGCTGCAGGAAGCCGTCGATGCGCTGTTCGACAACGGCCGTCGCGGCCGCGTCATCACCGGCGCCAACAAGCGTCCGCTGAAGTCGCTGTCCGACATGTTGAAGGGCAAGCAGGGCCGGTTCCGCCAGAATCTGCTCGGCAAGCGCGTCGACTATTCGGGCCGTTCGGTCATCGTCACCGGTCCGGAGCTCAAGCTGCACCAGTGCGGCCTGCCGAAGAAGATGGCGCTCGAACTGTTCAAGCCGTTCATCTACGCCCGCCTCGACGCCAAGGGGTTCTCCTCGACCGTCAAGCAGGCCAAGAAGCTGGTCGAGAAGGAGCGTCCGGAAGTCTGGGATATCCTCGACGAGGTCATCCGCGAGCATCCGGTGCTCTTGAACCGTGCACCGACGCTGCACCGCCTCGGCATCCAGGCGTTCGAGCCGATCCTGATCGAAGGCAAGGCGATCCAGCTGCATCCGTTGGTCTGCACGGCCTTCAACGCCGACTTCGACGGCGACCAGATGGCCGTTCACGTGCCGCTGTCGTTGGAAGCGCAGCTTGAAGCCCGCGTGCTGATGATGTCGACCAACAACATCCTGCACCCGGCTTCCGGCGCGCCGATCATCGTGCCTTCGCAGGACATGGTCCTGGGTCTCTACTATCTCTCGATCGTCAATCAGAACGAGCCGGGCGAAGGCATGGTGTTTGCCGACATGGGCGAACTCCAGCATGCGCTCGAGACCAAGGCGGTGACGCTGCACTCCAAGATCAAGGGTCGTTTCCGCACGGTCGACGCCGAAGGCAAGGTCGTGTCGAAAATCTACGACACCACGCCTGGCCGCATGATCATCGGCGAGCTGCTGCCGAAGAACGTCAACGTGCCTTACGAGACCGCCAACCAGGAGATGACCAAGAAGAACATCTCCAAGATGATCGACACCGTCTACCGCCACTGCGGTCAGAAGGAGACGGTCATTTTCTGCGACCGCATCATGGCCCTCGGCTTCAGCCACGCCTGCCGCGCCGGCATTTCGTTCGGCAAGGACGACATGCTGATCCCGGACGCCAAGATCAAGCTGGTTTCCGACACCGAGGCTTTGGCCAAGGAATACGAGCAGCAGTACAATGACGGCCTGATCACTCAGGGCGAGAAGTACAACAAGGTCGTCGACGCCTGGGCCAAGTGCTCGGAGAAGGTCGCCGACGAGATGATGGCCCGCATCAAGGCCGTCGAGTTCGAGGACAGTGGCCGTCAAAAGCCGATGAACTCGATCTACATGATGTCGCATTCGGGTGCGCGTGGTTCGCCCACCCAGATGCGTCAGCTCGCTGGCATGCGCGGCCTGATGGCAAAGCCCTCGGGTGAAATCATCGAGACGCCGATCATCTCGAACTTCAAGGAAGGCCTGACCGTGCTCGAGTACTTCAACTCGACCCACGGCGCCCGCAAGGGTCTGGCCGACACCGCCTTGAAGACGGCGAACTCGGGTTACCTCACCCGTCGTCTGGTCGACGTGGCGCAGGACTGCATCGTCAACTCCGTGGATTGCGGCACCGACAAGGGCCTCACCATGCAGCCGATCGTCGATGCCGGTCAGGTCGTTGCTTCGGTCGGTCAGCGCGTGCTGGGCCGCACCTCGCTCGATGACATCACGCACCCGGTTTCGGGCGAGGTTCTGGTCAAGGCCGGAACGCTGATGGACGAGCGTGACGTGGAAAAGATCGAAAAGGCCGGCGTGCAGTCGGTCCGCATTCGCTCGGCACTGACCTGCGAGGTCAGGATCGGCGTCTGTGCGGTCTGCTACGGACGCGATCTTGCCCGCGGCACCCCGGTCAACCAGGGCGAAGCCGTCGGCGTCATCGCGGCGCAGTCGATCGGCGAGCCGGGCACCCAGCTCACCATGCGTACCTTCCACATGGGCGGTACGGCGCAGGTGGTGGACAGCTCGTTCCTTGAAGCCTCGTATGAGGGCAAGGTCGAGATCCGCAACCGCAACGTGGTGCGCAACTCGGACGGCCAGCAGATGGTCATGGGCCGCAACATGGCGGTGCTGATCCTCGACGAAGCCGGCAAGGAGCGTGCCTCGCATCGCCTTACCTATGGTTCGCGCATCTTCGTGGACGATGGCGACAAGGTGAAGCGCGGCCAGCGTATCGCCGAATGGGATCCCTATACCCGCCCGGTCCTTACCGAAATCGAGGGCAAGGTGTCGTACGAGGATCTGGTCGACGGCATTTCCGTTCAGGAAACGGCCGACGAATCGACCGGCATCACCAAGCGCGAGGTCATCGACTGGCGCTCGACGCCACGCGGCAACGACCTCAAGCCGGCGATCGCCATCCTTGACCCGAAGGGCAAGGTCGGCAAGCTGTCGAAGGGCGGCGACGCCCGCTTCCTGCTCTCGGTCGAGGCCATTCTTTCGGTCGAGCCGGGTTCGCAGGTTCGCCCCGGCGACGTTTTGGCGCGTATCCCGATGGAAAGCGCCAAGACCAAGGACATCACCGGCGGTCTGCCGCGTGTTGCCGAGCTGTTCGAGGCACGTCGTCCGAAGGATCACGCCATCATCGCCGAGATCGATGGCACGATCCGCTTCGGCCGCGACTACAAGAACAAGCGCCGCATCATCATCGAGCCGCATGACTCGACGCTTGAGCCGGTCGAATACCTGATCCCGAAGGGCAAGCCGTTCCATCTCCAGGACGGCGACGTCATCGAGAAGGGCGACTACATCCTCGACGGCAATCCGGCGCCACACGACATCCTGGCGATCAAGGGCGTGGAAGCACTTGCTTCCTACCTCGTGAACGAAATCCAGGAAGTCTACCGTCTGCAGGGCGTGTCGATCAACGACAAGCACATCGAGGTGATCGTTCGCCAGATGCTGCAGAAGGTCGAGATCACGGTGCAGGGCGACTCGACCTACATTCCGGGCGACCACGTCGACGTGATCGAACTGGAAGAGGTCAACGAGCGCCTGGTCGAGGACGGCAAGAAGCCGGCCGAAGGCCAGCCAGTGCTGCTGGGCATAACCAAGGCCTCGCTGCAGACGCCTTCCTTCATCTCGGCCGCCTCCTTCCAGGAGACGACCAGGGTGCTGACCGAAGCTGCGGTTGCCGGCAAGACCGACATGCTGCAGGGCCTGAAGGAAAACGTCATCGTCGGCCGGCTGATCCCGGCCGGTACCGGCGGCACGATGAGCCAGATCCGGCGCATCGCCACCTCGCGCGACGAACTGATCATCGACGAGCGCCGCAAGGCCTCCGGTGTCGAGGTCGCCGAGCCGATGCTGACCGACATGGTCAACGCCGCGCAGTAAGCGCGGTAGGACGAGAAGAAGGAAGGGGGCCCCAGTGGCCCCTTTTCGCGTTTTGACCCCCAATCGAATCGAGGAAAACATGAGCAAGAAGGTTTGGACTGACGTCGACGACTACATCGTTTCCTCTCTCTTCGAAGCAGATCCCATCCTCGAAGCGGTGCTTGCGGCCAACCGCGACCAGGGCCTGCCGGCCATCGACGTATCGCCGGCGCAGGGCAAGCTGCTGTCGCTGCTGGTCCGCATCAGCGGCGCCAGGAAGGTGCTGGAGATCGGCACGCTTGGCGGCTACTCGACCATCTGGATGGCAAGGGGATTGCCCGTCGGCGGCAAGATCGTGACGCTCGAACTCGAGCCGCATCATGCAAAAGTCGCGCACTCGAATCTCGAGCGGGCAGGGGTGCCGGACAAGGTCGAGCTCAGGATCGGCCCCGCGCTTCAGTCGCTTGAGACGCTGGCTGCCGAAAATGCCGGTCCGTTCGATCTGATCTTCATCGACGCGGACAAGCCGAACAACCCGAATTATCTGTCATGGGCCATGCGCCTGTCGCGGCCGGGGACGGTCATCATCTGCGACAACGTCATCCGCGACGGCACCGTGCTCAACGACGATGGCCGTGACGCGTATGTCGAAGGCGCACGCGGTGCGTTTTCCTTCATCGGCGGCGACAAGCGCCTGGACGGCACCGCCATCCAGACCGTCGGCGCCAAAGGCTATGACGGGTTTGCGATTGCGATCGTCGAGTAAGGCTGCATGATGAGTGTCCGGACTGCGGTCCGGCAGAACTCATCGCTCAATCGAAGAACGCTTCCACCACATTGCGCTTGCCGAGCATGAAGGCGTCGGCCACGTGCTGCAGGGGTGCCAAATCGACATCGGAGACGCCGGCGGGTACGATTTCAGCGAAGCGCCGGTAAAGCTGGGGATATTCGGCTTCCGGCTCGTCGTGAACCACCTTGCCGTCGATGGCGAGCTTGGTGCCGCCGCCGGACAGCACCATCTTGCCCTTGTCGGTGTCGGCCAGGATGTCCCAGCTCTGTGGTCCCGTCTGCAGCCAGTCGAGCTCCATGGTCACCGGCAACCCATCCGAGGTACGGAAGGTCACGTGGGCCGCCACAGGCGAGGCGCGGTTTTCCGGGAAGTCGAGGACGGCCGAGGTGATGAACATCGCCGGCAGGATGTGGGTTGCGATCGACAGTGCGTTGATGCCGGGATCGAAGACACCGAAGCCGCCCGGCGCCCAGATCCAATCCTGGTTCGGATGCCAGCGGCGGACATCTTCCTTCCAGAGGATGGCGGCCGAGTTGACCTTGGCCGACGCCAGGAAGGCACGCGCGGCTTCCACCGCCGGCGCGTAGCGCGAATGCCAGCTGGCGAACAGTGAGACGCCATTGGCTGCCGCCAGCCGCTTCAGGTCCTCGACCTCACTGACAGTGGCGCCCGGCGGCTTCTCCAGGAAAACATGCTTCTTCGCAATCAGCGCCGTGCGTGCCGCGTCGTAGCGGAACTGCGGCGGCATGCACAGCGACACCGCCTCGAGTTCCGGCACCGCGTCGAGCATCGCCTCAATGGTCGGAAAATTCGGGATGCCGTCCACCTTGCCGTGCCGGCTGGCGGCGGCGATGAGGCGGTAGTCCGCATCCTTGGCCACTGCCGGCAGATGCTGGTCGCGCACGATCTTGCCGACGCCGACGATGCCGAGCTTGATGGGACCATTGTTCGAGGGCATGGGAACTCCGCGGATTCGAATTTGGCTGGTTAAGTCGCTCGGTTCTTAGCAGAGAACCGGTGCCGGGCAAGCCGGCGCGGTGACAGGCGCAAGCAGCCGGCCACGCTCAGAGCGGAACCTCGAACGTAACGATCGACACTTCGCCTTCGAGCGCACCCTGAAAGGCTGACAGATGCGGCTCCTCGTCGGGTTCGCCGTCCATATCGCCGATCTGGTCGAGCTCGACCTCGGCATAGCCTTCGGCCGCAAGCGATTCGAGCACCCGGCGCACGGCCGAATCGTCGTCGGGCGCAACCAGCATCACATGGACGCCTTCCGGCTTGCCGCCCTTCTTTTTCCAGACCCGGCCGGTGACGATGGTGACCGGGCGTTCCTCATTGTCGTTCACGGGCTGATTCCTCTTGAGACGGGGGCGGGCGAGGGGTTTTGGGCTGTCCATGGCGCCTTTTGCCATGAAGAACCCGCGCATGACAGCCAAAAGCCGGTCACTTTCTTGTCTGCCCCGGTCACTTTCTTCCTCTGCCTTGCAAAACGAAGAAAGAAAATTACATGCGTTTTTCGCATGGCTGCCAAGCCGTCGTCAGCGCGCAATATTTGGCGTGCCGGGGTTGACGGTTCACGGTCTTGCGAGTAGAAGCCGCCCAGTCAGAACCGATGTGAGGCTCTCCCTTCCGAAGCGACACGCTTTGGAGTTTGCCTCAAACAGGGTTCGTTTTACGAGCGAAAAGACATTTCCGGCGCGCATGAAGCGGTTCCCGCTTCCTCTGCATTTTGTTCGGGCAGGACCGCGAGGCGCGGTTTATGGCCCGAATTTGCGTATGGAATTGGCGCTTTGAGCGGCCCTGACCGGGCGAGACACGGAATTGAGAGACAAGAGGGTTTAATGCCTACCGTCAACCAGCTGATCCGCAAGCCGCGCATTGCGCCGGTGAAGCGCAACAAGGTCCCGGCCATGCAGCAGAACCCGCAGAAGCGGGGCGTCTGCACGCGCGTCTATACAACGACGCCGAAGAAGCCGAACTCGGCACTGCGCAAGGTGGCCAAGATCCGCCTGACCAACGGCTTTGAAGTGATCGGCTACATCCCCGGCGAAGGCCACAACCTTCAGGAACACTCCGTGGTCATGATCCGCGGCGGCCGCGTAAAGGATCTTCCGGGCGTGCGCTACCACATCATCCGCGGCGTGCTCGACACGCAGGGCGTGAAGAACCGCAAGCAGCGCCGTTCGAAGTACGGCGCCAAGCGTCCGAAGTAAGATTTTCCGGCCCTGGCGCTGCTTGAATGCGTCGGGCTACGAGATTGAGAGACAAAAGCCATGTCGCGTCGTCACAGTGCAGAAAAGCGTGAGATCAATCCGGACCCGAAGTTCGGCGATCTGATCGTCACCAAGTTCATGAACGCCGTCATGTATGACGGCAAGAAGTCGGTTGCCGAGACCATCGTCTACGGTGCGCTCGACCAGGTTCAGTCGAAGACCAAGCAGGAGCCGGTCACCGTCTTCCATCAGGCGCTCGACAATGTCGCGCCGCATGTGGAAGTCCGGTCGCGCCGCGTCGGCGGCGCTACCTACCAGGTTCCGGTCGATGTGCGCCCCGAGCGCCGCCAGGCCCTGGCGATCCGCTGGCTGATCGCCGCGGCCCGCAACCGCAACGAGACCACCATGGTCGACCGCCTCTCCGGCGAGCTGATGGACGCAGCCAACAACCGCGGCACCGCCGTGAAGAAGCGTGAAGACACCCACAAGATGGCTGAAGCCAACCGCGCTTTCGCACACTACCGCTGGTAAAGCGCGAACGAGACTGAGAAGGCATCCAAGATGGCCCGCGAATACAAAATCGAAGACTACCGCAATTTCGGTATCATGGCGCATATTGACGCCGGCAAGACGACGACCACCGAGCGCGTCCTCTATTACACGGGCAAGTCGCACAAGATCGGCGAAGTCCACGACGGCGCTGCCACCATGGATTGGATGGAGCAGGAGCAGGAGCGCGGCATCACCATCACGTCCGCCGCCACCACGACCTTCTGGAAGGGTCGCAGCGGCAAGATGTACCGCTTCAACATCATCGACACTCCCGGACACGTCGACTTCACCATCGAAGTCGAGCGTTCGCTGCGCGTGCTCGACGGCGCCATTGCGCTGCTCGATGCCAATGCCGGTGTCGAGCCGCAGACCGAGACTGTCTGGCGCCAGGCCGACAAGTACAAAGTTCCGCGCATGATCTTCTGCAACAAGATGGACAAGATCGGCGCCGACTTCTACCGCTCGGTCGAGATGATCGGCTCGCGTCTTGGTGCGCATGCCGTCGTCATGCAGCTGCCGATCGGCGCTGAGACTGAATTCAAGGGCGTTGTCGATCTCGTCGAGATGAACGCGCTGGTCTGGCGCGACGAGACGCTGGGCGCAGCCTGGGACGTCGTCGAGATCCCGACCGATCTCCAGGCCCGTGCCGAAGAATACCGCGAGAAGATGATCGAAGCCGCTGTCGAAATGGACGAGACGGCACTCGAGAATTACCTCGAAGGCAAGATGCCGTCGAATGACGAGATCCGCGCGCTGATCCGCAAGGGCACCATCGCCGTCAAGTTCTACCCGATGTTCTGTGGCTCGGCCTTCAAGAACAAGGGCGTGCAGCCGCTGCTCGACGCCGTCGTCGAATACCTGCCGTCGCCGGCCGATGTTCCCGCCATCAAGGGCGTCGACGCCAAGACCGACGCCGAGATCGAGCGTCATGCCGACGACAACGAGCCGCTGTCGATGCTGGCCTTCAAGATCATGAACGACCCGTTCGTCGGTTCGCTGACCTTTGCCCGCATCTATTCGGGCAAGCTGACCAAGGGCATCTCGGTCGATAACACCGTCAAGGGCAAGAAAGAGCGCATCGGCCGCATGCTGCAGATGCATGCGAATTCGCGCGCCGACGTCGAAGAAGCCTTTGCCGGCGACATCGTTGCTCTGGCTGGCCTCAAGGACACGACCACCGGCGACACGCTCAGCGATCCGGTGCACCCGGTCATCCTCGAGCGCATGGAATTCCCCGATCCGGTCATCCAGATCGCCATCGAGCCGAAGACCAAGAACGACCAGGAAAAGATGGGCCTCGCCCTTCACCGCCTGGCTGCCGAGGATCCGTCCTTCCGTGTCAAGACGGACGAGGAAAGCGGCCAGACCATCATTTCGGGCATGGGCGAACTTCACCTCGACATCATCGTCGACCGCATGCGTCGCGAGTTCAAGGTCGAGGCCAATGTCGGCGCGCCGCAGGTGGCTTACCGCGAGACCATCACCCGCAGGCACGAGCAGGACTACACCCACAAGAAGCAGACCGGCGGTACCGGTCAGTTCGCCCGCGTCAAGATCGTGTTCGAACCGAACCCGGAAAGCTCGGAGTTCGAGTTCGAGACCAAGATCGTCGGCGGTGCGGTTCCCAAGGAATACATCCCGGGTGTCGAAAAGGGCATCAACAGCGTCATGTCGTCGGGTCCGTTCGCGGGCTTCCCGATGATCGGCGTCAAGGCGACGCTTATCGACGGCGCTTACCACGATGTGGACTCCAGCGTTCTGGCCTTCGAAATCGCCGGCCGCGCCTGCTTCCGTGAAGCCGCACCCAAGCTTGGCGTGCAGCTGCTCGAGCCGATCATGAAGGTCGAAGTCGTGACCCCGGAAGACTATGTCGGCAGCGTCATCGGCGACCTGAACGGCCGTCGCGGCCAGATCCAGGGCCAGGAAGCGCGTGGCGTGGCTGTCGTCATCAACGCGATGGTGCCGCTGGCCAACATGTTCAAGTACGTCGACAACCTGCGCTCGATGAGCCAGGGCCGCGCGGCCTACACGATGCAGTTCGATCACTATGAGCCTGTGCCGACCGCGGTCGCCCAGGAAGTCCAGAAGAAATACGCGTAACCTGAACGGGTTGCATCGGTAACTTAATTCAAGGCCCGTACGGGCGAGCAGATTGGAGACATCACATGGCAAAAGGTAAATTCGAGCGTAACAAGCCTCATGTGAACATTGGCACGATTGGCCACGTCGATCATGGCAAGACGTCGCTGACGGCGGCGATCACGAAGTATTTTGGCGAGTACAAGCGCTACGACCAGATCGATGCGGCGCCCGAAGAGAAGGCCCGCGGCATCACGATTTCGACGGCGCACGTCGAATACGAGACGGCAGCGCGCCACTACGCCCATGTCGACTGCCCCGGCCACGCCGACTATGTGAAGAACATGATCACGGGCGCTGCGCAGATGGACGGCGCGATCCTGGTGGTGTCGGCCGCCGACGGCCCGATGCCGCAGACCCGCGAGCACATCCTGCTTGCCCGTCAGGTCGGCGTGCCGTCGATCGTGGTGTTCCTGAACAAGGTCGACCAGGTCGACGATGCCGAGCTGCTCGAACTGGTCGAGCTCGAGGTTCGCGAGCTTCTGTCGAAGAACGAGTTCCCCGGCGACGACATTCCGATCGTCAAGGGTTCGGCGCTGGCTGCTCTGGAAGATTCCAACAAGACCATCGGCGAAGATGCGATCCGCGAGTTGATGGCTGCGGTCGATGCCTATATCCCGACGCCTGTTCGTCCGCTGGACAAGCCGTTCCTGATGCCGATCGAAGACGTGTTCTCGATCTCGGGCCGTGGCACGGTCGTGACCGGCCGCGTCGAGCGCGGCATCGTCAAGGTCGGCGAGGAACTGGAAATCATCGGCATCCGTCCGACGACCAAGACGACCTGCACGGGCGTCGAGATGTTCCGCAAGCTGCTCGATCAGGGCCAGGCCGGCGACAACATCGGCGCGCTGCTGCGCGGCGTTGATCGTGAAGGCGTCGAGCGCGGCCAGGTTCTGGCCAAGCCCGGTACGGTGAAGCCGCACAAGAAGTTCGTGGCCGAAGCCTACATCCTGACCAAGGACGAAGGTGGCCGTCACACGCCGTTCTTCACCAACTACCGTCCGCAGTTCTACTTCCGCACGACCGACGTGACCGGCATCGTGTCGCTGCCGGAAGGCACGGAAATGGTTATGCCCGGCGACAACATCACGGTCGATGTCG
The DNA here is from genome assembly GCF_040319795.1 of Mesorhizobium sp. M0862. Taxonomy (NCBI): domain Bacteria; kingdom Pseudomonadati; phylum Pseudomonadota; class Alphaproteobacteria; order Hyphomicrobiales; family Phyllobacteriaceae; genus Mesorhizobium; species Mesorhizobium sp. M0862. Next base: position 61,528 of record NZ_JAMYOJ010000008.1, on the reverse strand, counting down.
AGCTGATCGTGCCGATCGCCATGGAAGAGAAGCTGCGCTTCGCCATCCGTGAAGGCGGCCGTACCGTCGGTGCCGGCATCGTCGTCACCATCAAAGAGTAATTTGGACTTAAACCGATCTGTCGCGGGCGCAGGATTTGCCCGCGCCGCGCCAGAACAAGGAAGTGACGCATGAACGGACAGAATATCCGCATCCGCCTGAAGGCGTTTGATCACCGCGTGCTTGACGCCTCGACGAAAGAAATCGTGTCGACGGCCAAGCGCACCGGAGCAAACGTCCGCGGCCCCATTCCGCTGCCGACGCGGATCGAAAAGTTCACGGTCAACCGGTCGCCTCACGTCGACAAGAAGAGCCGCGAGCAGTTCGAGATGCGCACGCACAAGCGTCTGCTCGACATCGTCGATCCGACCCCGCAGACGGTCGATGCTTTGATGAAGCTCGATCTGGCCGCCGGTGTCGACGTCGAGATCAAGCTCTAAGGGAATGAGAGCGCGGTAAGGGGCGGTGCCCCTGGCCCGGAACTCTAAAGGAATTGAACCGATGCGTTCAGGTGTGATTGCAAAGAAGGTGGGAATGACCCGCATCTATAATGATGCCGGGGAACATGTTCCCGTCACCGTTCTCCAGATGGAGAACTGCCAGGTCGTGGCTCAGCGCACGCAGGAGAAGAACGGCTATACCGCCGTCCAGCTCGGCGTTGGCCTTGCCAAGGTGAAGAACACGTCGAAGGCGATGCGCGGCCATTTCGCGACCGCTTCCGTCGAGCCGAAGGCGAAGGTCGCCGAGTTCCGCGTCTCCGCCGACAACATGATCGATGTCGGCGCCGAGATCACCGTCGAGCACTTCGTCGCCGGCCAGAAGGTCGATGTGACGGGCACGACGATCGGCAAGGGTTTCCAGGGCGTCATCAAGCGCCATCACATGGGTGGTGGCCGCGCGACGCACGGTAACTCGGTTTCGCACCGTACGCACGGTTCGACCGGCCAGCGTCAGGACCCGGGCAAAGTGTTCAAGGGCAAGCATATGGCTGGCCACATGGGCGACACCCGCGTCACCACACAGAATGTCGAGATCGTTTCGACCGACGCCGACCGCGGCCTGATCCTGATCCGCGGTGCGGTTCCCGGATCGAAGGGCGCCTGGATCCTGGTCCGCGATGCGGCCAAGGTGGCACTGCCGGCCAACGCGCCGAAGCCTGCCGCGATCCGCGCCGTTGCCGCCGAGAGTGGCGCCAAGAACGAGGCTCCGGCCGCAGAGGGAGCAGAATAATGGATCTCAAGATCACAACGCTTGGCGGCAAGGACGCCGGCAAGGTGAAACTCTCCGAGGAGATTTTCGGCCTTGATCCGCGCGAGGACATCCTGCAGCGCGTCGTGCGCTGGCAGCTGGCCAAACGGCAGCAGGGCACGCACAAGGCCAAGGGCCGCGCCGAAATCGCGCGCACCGGCGCCAAGATGTACAAGCAGAAGGGTACGGGCCGCGCCCGTCACCATTCGGCACGCGCTCCGCAGTTCCGCGGCGGCGGCAAGGCCCACGGCCCGGTCGTTCGCAGCCACGAGCACGATCTGCCGAAGAAGGTGCGCGCTCTGGGCTTGCGGCATGCTCTCTCGGCCAAGGCCAAGAGCGCGTCGATCATCATCATCGACGAGCTGAAGCTGACCGAGGCCAAGACGAAGGCGCTGATCGCGAATTTCGCGACACTGGGCCTGACCAACGCCTTGGTGATCGGCGGTGCCGAGCTTGACCAGAACTTCAAGCTGGCGGCGACCAACATCCCGAACATCGACGTGCTGCCCATCCAGGGCATCAACGTCTACGACATTCTGCGCCGCGGCACGCTGGTCCTTTCGAAGGCCGCCGTCGAGGCTCTCGAGGAGCGCTTTAAATGACCGACCTCCGTCATTACGACGTGATCGTCTCGCCGGCGATCACGGAAAAGTCGACCATGGCTTCCGAGAACAACCAGGTTGTTTTCAACGTCGCCAAGAAGGCGTCGAAGCCGGAAATCAAGGCCGCTGTCGAAGCGCTGTTTGGCGTCAAGGTTACGGCCGTGAACACGCTTGTCCGCAAGGGCAAGATCAAGCGCTTCCGCGGCACGATCGGCCGCCAGAGCGACGTCAAGAAGGCGATTGTGACACTGGCCGACGGCCAGTCGATCGACGTCGCGACGGGTCTCTGAGCTAGGCCGCGAGGACAACAAACATGGCACTTAAAAAATTCAACCCGGTAACGCCGAGCACCCGCCAGTTGGTCATCGTCGACCGCTCGGGCCTCTACAAGGGCAAGCCCGTCAAGGGACTGACCGAAGGCCTGACCAAGTCGGGCGGCCGCAACAATCACGGCCGCATCACGGCCCGCTTCATCGGCGGCGGTCATAAGCGTTCGTACCGCATCATCGACTTCAAGCGCCGCAAGTTCGACGTCGTCGGCACGGTCGAGCGCATTGAATACGATCCGAACCGCACCGCCTTCATCGCGCTGATCAAGTATGACGATGGCGAGCTGTCCTACATCATCGCTCCGCAGCGCCTTGCCGCCGGCGACAAGATCGTGGCCGGTGAATCGGTCGACGTGAAGCCAGGCAATGCGATGCCGCTGGCCTCGATGCCGGTCGGCACGATCGTCCATAACATCGAGCTGAAGCCGGGCAAGGGCGCCCAGGTTGCCCGCTCGGCAGGTGGCTACGGACAGCTGGTCGGTCGCGACCAGGGCATGGCGATCCTGCGCCTCAACTCGGGCGAGCAGCGGGTCGTTCACGGCTCCTGCATGGCCACCGTCGGCGCCGTGTCGAACCCCGACCACGGCAACATCAACGACGGCAAGGCCGGCCGCACGGTCTGGCGCGGCAAGCGCCCGCACAATCGCGGCGTGACCATGAACCCGGTCGACCATCCGCATGGCGGTGGTGAAGGCCGCACCTCCGGTGGCCGTCATCCGGTCAGCCCGTGGGGAAAGCCGACCAAGGGCAAGAAGACGCGGTCCAACAAGGCGACCGACAAGTTCATCCTGCGCTCGCGCCATCAGCGCAAGAGCTAAGAAGAGGTAACGCCAAGTGACTCGTTCTATTTGGAAAGGCCCCTTCATCGACGGCTACCTTCTCAAGAAGGTGGACAAGGTTCGTGAAGGTGGTCGCAATGAGGTGATCAAGATGTGGAGCCGTCGCTCCACCATCCTGCCGCAGTTCGTCGGCTTCACCTTCGGTGTCTACAACGGCCAGAAGCATGTTCCCGTCTCGGTGAACGAGGACATGGTCGGTCACAAGTTCGGTGAATTCGCTCCGACCCGGACCTATTACGGTCACGGCGCGGATAAGAAGGCGAAGAGGAAATAATCATGGGCAAGGCCAAAGCTCCGCGCAGGCTTGCTGACAACGAAGCGCGCGCCGTTCTGCGCACGATCCGTATCAGCCCGCAGAAGCTGAACCTGGTTGCCGCGCTGATCCGCGGCAAGAAGGTCGCGACAGCGCTTTCCGATCTCGAATTCTCGGCCAAGCGGATTTCCGGCACGGTCAAGAAGACGCTGGAATCGGCGATCGCCAACGCGGAAAACAACCACGACCTCGACGTCGATGCACTGATCGTGGCGGAAGCCTATGTCGGCAAGTCGATCGTCATGAAGCGGTTCCATGCTCGTGGCCGCGGTCGCGCCAGCCGTATAGAAAAGCCGTTCTCGCACCTCACGATCGTCGTTCGTGAAGTCGAAGAAAAAGGGGAGGCCGCATAATGGGTCAGAAAGTCAATCCGATCGGTCTGCGCCTCGGCATCAACCGCACCTGGGATTCGCGCTGGTTCGCGAACACCGGCGAGTACGGCAAGCTGCTGCATGAGGACATCAAGATCCGCAAATATCTTGAAAAGGAACTCAAGCAGGCTGCGATTTCCAAGGTCGTGATCGAGCGCCCGCACAAGAAGTGCCGCGTCACCATCCATGCGGCGCGCCCGGGCCTGATCATCGGCAAGAAGGGCGCCGACATCGAAAAGCTTCGCAAGAAGCTGATGGAGATGACGAAGTCCGAGACGCACTTGAACATCGTTGAAGTGCGCAAGCCGGAAATCGACGCAACCCTGGTCGCCCAGTCGATCGCCCAGCAGCTCGAGCGTCGTATCGCGTTCCGCCGCGCCATGAAGCGCGCCGTTCAGTCGGCGATGCGCCTGGGCGCCGAAGGCATCCGCATCAACTGCGCCGGCCGTCTCGGCGGCGCAGAGATTGCACGCATGGAATGGTACCGCGAAGGCCGCGTGCCGCTGCATACGCTGCGCGCCGATGTCGACTATGGCACGGCCGAAGCGCATACGGCTTACGGCATCTGCGGCGTCAAGGTCTGGGTGTTCAAGGGCGAAATCCTCGAGCACGATCCGATGGCTTCGGAGCGTCGCGCGACCGAGGGTGATGCTGCGCATGGCGGTGGTGGTGATCGCGAACGCGGTCGTCGTCGCGAAAACGCCTGATTATTTAGGAATTTGGAGTTAGAACGATGCTGCAGCCAAAGCGCACAAAGTTCCGCAAGCAGTTCAAGGGCCGTATCCATGGTACCGCAAAGGGCGGCACCAACCTGGATTTCGGTGGTTTCGGGCTGAAGGCGCTTGAGCCGAACCGCGTCACCGCGCGTGAGATCGAGGCGGCCCGCCGCGCGATCACTCGTGAGATGAAGCGTGCCGGCCGCGTGTGGATCCGTATTTTCCCTGATGTGCCGGTGACGTCGAAGCCGACTGAAGTGCGCATGGGCAAGGGCAAGGGCGCTGTCGATTACTGGGCGGCGCGCGTAAAGCCGGGCCGCATCATGTTCGAGATCGACGGCGTCAACGAAGAAACCGCCCGTGAGGCGCTGCGTCTCGGCGCGGCCAAGCTCTCGGTCAGGACGCGCTTCGTACAGCGCATCGCAGAATAAGGACGGGCTGATCATGAAAGCCGAAGACATCCGGACCAAGACCCAGGACCAGCTGACCGACGATCTGGCCAGCCTGAAGAAGGAGCAGTTCAACCTGCGCTTCCAGAAGGCCACCGGCCAGCTCGAGAAGACCGCGCGCGTGCGGCAGGTTCGCAAGGACATTGCGCGTATCAAGACCATCGCTGCGGAAAAGTCCGCGGCCAAGAAGGCTTAAGGACGAAAATCATGCCAAAGCGCATTCTGCAGGGCACTGTCGTCAGCGACAAGAACGAGAAGACGGTAGTCGTCAAGGTCGAACGGCGCTTCACGCATCCCGTGATGAAGAAGACCGTGCGCATGACCAAGAAGTACAAGGCGCACGACGAGAACAACGCCCACAAGGTCGGCGATCAGGTGTTCATCCAGGAATCGAAGCCGATTTCCAAGGACAAGCGCTGGATCGTCGTGTCTTCGGACCAGGCGTAACAAACCGAATTTTGGACAGACCGGGGAGGGGCTTTGAGCCCGTCCCGTTAGAAGAGAAGAAGGCGGCCAGTCATGATTCAGATGCAAACAAACCTCGACGTCGCGGATAATTCCGGCGCCCGTCGTGTCATGTGCATCAAGGTGCTGGGCGGCTCGAAGCGGAAATACGCTTCCGTAGGCGACATCATCGTGGTGTCGATCAAGGAAGCCATTCCGCGCGGCCGCGTTAAGAAGGGCGATGTGATGAAGGCGGTCGTGGTTCGCACGGCCAAGGACATCCGCCGCCCGGACGGCAGCGTGATCCGTTTCGACAAGAACGCGGCCGTTCTCGTCGACAACAAGAAAGAGCCGATCGGCACGCGTATCTTCGGACCGGTTCCGCGCGAACTCCGCGCCAAGAACCACATGAAGATCATCTCGCTCGCGCCTGAAGTGCTGTAAGGAGCCGGACCAATGCAAAAGATTAGAAAAGGCGACAAGGTCGTCGTGCTGGCCGGCAAGGACAAGGGCCGTTCGGGCGAAGTCCTCTCGGTTCAGCCGAAGGAAGACACCGCGCTGGTGCGCGGCGTCAACATGATCCGTCGTCACCAGAAGCAGTCCCAGTCCCAAGAGGGCGGGATCATCACCAAGGAAGCGCCGATCCAGCTGTCGAACATCGCGCTCGCCGACCCCAAGGATGGCAGGCCGACCCGCGTCGGCTTCATCTTCCAGAAGGACGGCAAGAAGGTGCGCGTCGCCAAGCGCTCGGGAGAAGTCATCAATGGCTAAGGCTCAAACCACGAAGCCCAAGGCTGAAAGCAAACAGTCCAAGGCCCAGAACACGCCGCGCCTCAAGCAGGTCTACAACGAGACCATCCGCAAGGCGCTGCAGGAGCAGTTCGGCTACGAGAACGAGATGCAGGTTCCGCGCATCGACAAGATCGTGCTGAACATGGGCGTCGGCGAAGCGACCGCGGATTCGAAGAAGCCTTCGATCGCGGCCGAAGACCTGGCGATGATCGCCGGCCAGAAGGCCGTCGTCACCCGCGCCCGTAATTCGATCGCCGGCTTCAAGGTCCGCGAGAAGATGCCGATCGGCGCCAAGGTCACGCTGCGCAAGGAACGCATGTACGAGTTCCTCGACCGTCTCGTGAACATCGCACTGCCGCGCGTCCGCGACTTTCGCGGACTGAATCCGAAGAGCTTCGATGGCCGTGGCAACTACGCCATGGGCATCAAGGAACACATCGTGTTCCCGGAGATCAACTACGACAAGGTTGATCAGATCTGGGGCATGGACGTCATCGTTTGTACGACTGCGAAGACGGACGACGAAGCCAGGGCATTGCTCAAGGCCTTCAACTTCCCCTTCCGCCAGTAACGGCAGCGAGAAAAGGAAAAATCTGAAATGGCAAAGACCAGCTCAGTCGAGAAGAACAACAGGCGCCGCAAGCTTGCCGACCAGTACGGTCCCAAGCGCGCAGCGCTCAAGGCGATCATCATGGACCAGTCCAAGCCGATGGAAGAGCGTTTCCGCGCTCAGCTGAAGCTTGCTGCCCTGCCGCGCAACTCGGCCAAGATCCGCATCCGCAACCGCTGCGAAGTTACCGGCCGTCCGCGCGCCTATTATCGCAAGCTCAAAGTATCGCGCATCGCGCTTCGTGATCTCGGCAATAACGGCCAGATCCCGGGCCTGGTCAAGTCGAGCTGGTAAGGAGGACATAACATGTCATTGAGCGATCCTCTCGGCGATATGCTGACCCGCATCCGCAACGCGTATGGCCGTAAGAAGTCGAGCGTTTCGACGCCGGCGTCGCGCCTGCGTACCCGCGTCCTCGACGTGCTGAAGGCTGAAGGCTATATCCGCGACTACAGCCAGACCGACTTCGACAACGGCAAGTCCGAAATCGAAATCGAGCTGAAGTATTTCGACGGTGCTCCGGTCGTGCGCGAAATCGCCCGCGTCTCGAAGCCTGGCCGCCGCGTTTACGTTTCGGCCAAGTCGATCCCGCACGTCGCCAACGGCCTCGGCATCGCCATCCTTTCGACGCCGAAGGGCGTGATGGCCGATCACGAAGCACGCGAACAGAATGTCGGCGGCGAAATCCTCTGCCAGATTTTCTAATTCGGCAGACCTGAAACAAGAGAAGTGACGAGGACAACCAAATGTCTCGTATTGGAAAGAAACCCGTTTCGCTGCCGCAGGGCGTGACCGCGACCGTCAACGGCCAGACCGTGACGGCGAAGGGCCCCAAGGGCGAGCTGAAGTTCGTGGTGAACGACGAAGTGCTGGTCAAGATGGAAGGCAGCGAAATCGCTGTCCAGCCGCGTGACCAGACCAAGACCGCCCGCTCCAAGTGGGGCATGTCGCGCACGCAGATCGTCAACATCCTGCAGGGCGTCAAGGACGGTTTCGAGAAGAAGCTCGAGATCACCGGCGTCGGCTATCGCGCGGCACTCCAGGGCAAGAACCTGCAGCTGGCGCTTGGCTTCAGCCACGACGTCGTTTACGAGACGCCGGCCGGCATCACGATCACCGTGCCGAAGCCGACGGAAATCACCGTGACCGGCATCGACAAGCAGCAGGTCGGCCAGGTTGCAGCCGAGATCCGCGAGTATCGCGGTCCCGAGCCCTACAAGGGCAAGGGTGTCCGCTATGCCGGCGAGAAGATCGTCCGCAAGGAAGGCAAGAAGAAGTAGTAGGCCTGGCCCCGAAAAGTTGCAGACTTTTCGGAAAAGGCCAAGCCAAAGAAGTGCAACGCCGCGGGGAGCGGTCGCGGGAGGCGCTTTCGCCTACCGCACATGGCGGCCCCCGTTTTTTGAAGGCAAGGAAGACTATCATGGCTACCAAGGAATCCATCCAGCGCCGCGCGCAGCGCGTCCGCCGCCAGATCAAGAAGGTCGCCGGCGAACGTCCGCGTCTCTCGGTTCACCGCACGTCGAAGAACATCTACGTGCAGGTCATCGACGATGCCAAGGGCCATACCATCGCGGCTGCATCGACACTCGAGAAGGACCTCAAGGGTTCGCTCAAGACCGGCGCCGACACCGAGGCAGCAGCCGCTGTTGGCAAGCTGATCGCCGAGCGTGCTTCGAAGGCCGGCGTCAAGGAAGTCGTCTTTGACCGCGGCGCCTATATCTATCACGGCCGCGTCAAGGCGCTGGCCGAGGCTGCCCGTGAAGGCGGTCTGAGCTTCTAATTGCCTGATCCCGAACCGAAGGTCAGCGCAGCAAAAAGTTGCAGACTTTTCGGACAAGATCATGCAAGGAAAAATAATTCGCCCCCGGTGACCCAAAGAGGCGCACCGGATCTTATCAGCAACCGTGCTTCCGGAAAAAAACAAGGAACAGGATATGGCACAGGAACGTAGGGATGGCGGCCGCGGCCGCGATCGTGAAGAACGCGATGACGGCATGGTGGACAAGCTCGTCCACATCAACCGTGTCGCCAAGGTCGTCAAGGGCGGCCGTCGCTTCGGTTTTGCAGCACTCGTCGTCGTCGGCGACCAGAAGGGCCGCGTCGGCTTCGGTCACGGCAAGGCGCGCGAAGTGCCGGAAGCGATCCGCAAGGCAACTGAGTCGGCCAAGCGCGACATGATTTTCGTGCCGCTGCGCTCGGGCCGCACGCTGCACCACGACGTCGAAGGACGCTGGGGCGCCGGACGCGTGCTGCTGCGCGCTGCCAAGCAGGGTACCGGCATCATCGCCGGCGGCCCGATGCGCGCTGTCTTCGAGACGCTCGGCATGCATGACGTGGTCGCCAAGTCGATGGGTTCGTCGAACCCCTACAACATGGTTCGTGCCACATTCGACGCGCTGAAGAGCCAGATGCATCCCAAGGATGTGGCTGCTGCACGCGGCATCAAGTATTCGACCCTTCAGGCCCGCCGCGGCACCGCCGTTGCGGCTGAAGAATAGTCGATCTGACCAGGGATTTTGACCATGGCCAAGAAAGCAACCAAGACCATCACCGTTGAGCAGATCGGTTCGCCGATCCGCCGCCCGAAGGAACAGCGCGCGACGCTGGTCGGCCTCGGCCTCAACAAGATGCACAAGCAGCGCACTCTGGAGGACACTCCCTCGGTGCGCGGCATGATCGCTGCCGTCCAGCATCTCGTCCGCGTCGTGGACGAGGGCTGAGCAAAAGCGCAGGAGAACCCAGATGAAACTCAACGATCTGCGTGACAAGGACGGCGCGACGCACTCCAAGAAGCGTCTCGGCCGTGGCATCGGCTCCGGCTCGGGCAAGACCGGCGGTCGCGGCGTCAAGGGCCAGAAGGCGCGCTCCGGCGTTGCCATCAACGGCTTCGAGGGCGGCCAGATGCCGCTCTATCGGCGCCTGCCGAAGCGTGGCTTCAATAACATCTTCGCCAAGAGCTTTGTCGTCGTGTCGCTGGCTCGTATCCAGACGGCGCTCGATGCCAAGAAGCTTGACGCCAAGGCGACCGTGACGGCCGAGGCGCTCGTTGCCGCCGGCGTCATCCGCCGCGTCAAGGACGGCGTGCGCATCCTCTCGGACGGCGAGCTCAAGGCAAAGCTTGCCTTCGACGTCGCGGGCGCCTCCAAGGCCGCGATCGAGAAGATCGAAAAGGCCGGCGGTTCGGTCAAGCTGCCGGAAGCGGCAGCGGAGTAACGGCAATTTGAAGCGCGGCCGGCAGGAACGGTATCCGTTTTTGTTCACGATTGCGCTTTGATCCAATCAATTAGGCGGCCGCGTCAACGCGGCCGCTTGCATGTTTAGAGCCCGGAGCTTATCTCGTGAGCTTCGGTGCCACGCGCCGCCTGAGCTGCGGGCATCGAGCGTGACATACAAATCAAAGAAGTAGCGCATGACGTTGTCCGAAAACCGCTTCACACTTTTCGGCATCATGCTCTAGCGGAGAATCAGGCATGGCTTCGGCTGCTGAACAACTAGCCTCGAATCTGAATTTTGCGGCTTTCGCCAAGGCGGAGGACCTGAAGAAGCGAATCTGGTTCACCGTCGGCGCGCTGCTCGTCTATCGCCTCGGCACCTATATCCCGCTGCCCGGCATCAATCCGGATGCATTCGCGCAGGCCTTCTCTTCGCAGGCCAAGGGCGTGCTCGGCATGTTCAACATGTTCGCCGGCGGCGCCGTGCAGCGCATGGCGATCTTCGCGCTCGGCATCATGCCTTACATCTCAGCCTCCATCATCATGCAGCTGATGACCTCGGTCATTCCGTCGCTGGAAGCGCTGAAAAAGGAAGGCGAGCAGGGCCGCAAGGTCATCAACCAGTACACGCGCTACGGCACGGTACTCCTGGCGCTGGTGCAGGCCTACGGCATTTCGGTGGGCCTGGAAGGCGGCAACGGCATCGTCAATGATCCCGGCATGTTCTTCCGCATCTCGACCGTCGTCACGCTGGTTGGCGGAACCATGTTCCTGATGTGGCTGGGCGAGCAGATCACCGCCCGCGGCATCGGCAACGGCATTTCGCTGATCATCTTTTCCGGCATCGTCGCCGGCCTGCCGCGCGCCATCTCCGGCACGCTGGAGCTCGGCCGCACCGGCGCCCTATCGACCGGGCTGATACTCGCGATCATCGTGCTGGCTATCATCGTCATCGCGCTGATCGTGTTCTTCGAGCGCGCGCAGCGCCGCCTGCTGATCCAGTATCCGAAGCGCCAGGTCGGCAACCGCATGTTCCAGGGCGATACCTCGCATCTGCCGCTGAAGCTCAACACGTCGGGCGTCATTCCGCCGATCTTCGCGTCGTCGCTGCTTTTGCTGCCGGCAACGGTCGCCGGCTTCTCGCAGACGACAAACCTGCCGGCCTGGGCAAGCACCGTGCTCGCCTCGCTCGGCCACGGCCAGCCGCTCTACATGCTGTTCTATGCGGCAATGATCGTGTTCTTCGCCTTCTTCTACACGGCCATCGTGTTCAATCCGAAGGACACCGCCGACCAGCTCAAGAAGCATTCCGGCTTCATTCCGGGCTACCGTCCGGGTGAGCGCACCGCCGATTACATCGACTATGTCCTGACGCGCATCACCGTCGTCGGCGCCATCTATCTGGTGCTGGTGTGCCTGCTGCCCGAGTTCCTGATTTCGGCGACTGGCGTACCATTCTACCTCGGTGGCACATCGCTTCTGATCGTGGTCAGTGTAACCCTCGATACGGTGGCGCAGATCCAGGGTCACCTGATCGCGCACCAGTATGAGGGCCTGATCAAGAAGTCGAAGCTGCGCGGGGGGAAGAAGGCCAGATGAGATTGATATTGCTTGGGCCGCCAGGAGCGGGCAAGGGGACGCAAGCACAAAGACTGGTAGAAAAATACGGCATACCGCAGCTGTCGACGGGTGACATGCTGCGGGCGGCCGTGCAGGCCGGCACCGAAGTCGGCAAGCGCGCCAAGGCGGTGATGGATGCCGGCGAGCTGGTTTCCGACGCCATCGTCAACGCCATCGTGGCCGAGCGCATCGATCAGCCCGATTGCACCAACGGTTTCATTCTCGACGGCTATCCGCGCACGCTGGTGCAGGCTGATGCGGTTGAATCGATGCTCGCCGAGCGCGGCATTGGCCTCGATGCCGTGATCGAGTTCGTCGTCGACGACAAAGCGCTGGTCGGCCGCATCGTCAAGCGCGCCGACGACGCCAAGGCCGCCGGACAGCCGGTGCGCAAGGACGACAATCCGGTGGTGTTCGAAGAGCGCCTGCGGGAATATTACAAGAAGACCGCGCCTCTGATCGGCTATTATTATGCCAAACGCTCGCTTAGGAGTGTCGACGGCATGGCCCCTGTCGACACCGTGACGGCGGAGATTGAAGCGCTGCTCGCGGCGGTGACGCGGGAGACCGTTACGGTAAAGTAAAGATTGCGCTTGACTGGAACGGTTCGCTGGGTTATGGCGGCCCGTCTTCCTATCAGGCATGAGGCTTGCTTGTCCGCAAGGGCAAGGCAGCCGCATTGAAACTAGGGAACTCCCGCAAGGGCCGGCCTCCACCGGACGCGGGTAATTTGAACAGCGCCGCGCATGCCCCTTTTTTTGAAGGCCGGCCGGTCCCACATGGAGAAGAGAAGAATATGGCTCGTATAGCCGGCGTCAACATTCCGACCAACAAGCGCGTCGTCATTGCGCTTCAGTACATTCACGGCATTGGCAAGAAGTTCGCCCAGGAGATCGTCGACAAGGTCGGCATCCCGGCCGAGCGCCGCGTCAACCAGCTGACCGACGCGGAAGTGCTGCAGATCCGCGAGACCATCGACCGCGACTACCAGGTCGAAGGCGACCTGCGCCGCGAAGTGTCGATGAACATCAAGCGTCTCATGGACCTCGGCTGCTACCGCGGTCTGCGTCACCGCCGTTCGCTGCCGGTTCGCGGCCAGCGCACGCACACCAATGCACGCACCCGCAAGGGCCCGGCCAAGTCGATTGCAGGCAAGAAGAAGTAAGTGAGCGAATAGCGAGTAGCCATTAGCGAGTAGGGGTTCCCTATTCGCTGGTCCCTGCTCACTACTCGCTTTCAAAGGTGGAGCCGCTGGCATTACGGCGGTGTAGAGATCAACTGAAAGGACTATCATGGCCAAGGAAGCCGCTCGTGTTCGCCGTCGCGAACGCAAGAACATCTCGTCGGGCGTTGCCCACGTCAATTCGACCTTCAACAACACGATGATCACCATCACCGACGCGCAGGGCAATTCCATTGCCTGGTCGTCGGCCGGTGCCCAGGGCTTCAAGGGTTCGCGCAAGTCGACCCCGTTCGCCGCCCAGATGGCTGCCGAAGACGTCGCCAAGAAGGCCCAGGAACACGGCATGCGCATGCTCGAAGTCGAGGTCTGCGGACCCGGCTCCGGTCGTGAATCGGCGCTTCGCGCCCTGCAGGCGGCCGGCTTCACCATCACCTCGATCCGTGATGTGACGCCGATCCCGCACAATGGCTGCCGCCCGCGCAAGAAGCGCCGCGTCTAAGACATTACCGAACGCCGCGTGAGCGCCTCAAGGCGCTCCTCCACGGCACTCCAGGTCGCCCGCCACGATTGGATGGTGGCGGGTCAACGGAAGGAAAGCATCATGATCCAGAAAAATTGGCAGGAACTGATCAAGCCGAACAAGATCGAGTTCTCGTCGAAGAAGAAGACGCTGACCACGCTGGTCGCCGAGCCGCTCGAGCGTGGCTTCGGCCTGACGCTCGGCAACGCGCTGCGCCGCGTGCTTTTGTCTTCGCTGCGCGGTGCGGCTGTCACCGCCGTGCAGATCGACGGCGTTCTGCATGAATTCTCGTCGATTGCCGGGGTGCGTGAGGACGTGACCGACATCGTCCTCAACATCAAGGAAATCGCCATCCGCATGGAAGGCGATGGTCCCAAGCGCATGGTCGTTCGCAAGCAGGGCCCGGGTGCGGTTCTGGCTGGCGACATCCAGACGGTTGGCGACGTCGAGATCCTCAACCCCGACCACGTCATCTGCACGCTGGACGAGGGCGCTGAAATCCGCATGGAATTCACCGTCGACACCGGCAAGGGTTACGTGCCGGCCGACCGCAACCGCGCCGAAGACGCGCCGATCGGCCTGATCCCGGTCGACAGCCTGTATTCGCCGGTCAAGAAGGTCTCCTACAAGGTCGAGAACACCCGCGAGGGCCAGGTTCTCGACTATGACAAGCTGACCATGACTATCGAGACCGACGGTTCGATCTCGGGGGAGGACGCGGTGGCTTTCGCTGCCCGCATCCTGCAGGACCAGCTTGGCCTGTTCGTCAATTTCGACGAGCCGCAGAAGGAAGTCGCCACCGAGGCCGTCACCGAGCTCGCCTTCAACCCGGCGCTGCTCAAGAAGGTGGACGAACTCGAGCTTTCGGTGCGTTCGGCCAACTGCCTGAAGAACGACAACATCGTCTATATCGGCGATCTTATCCAGAAAACCGAAGCCGAGATGCTGCGCACCCCGAACTTCGGCCGCAAGTCGCTGAACGAGATCAAGGAAGTGCTCGCGGCGATGGGCCTGCACCTCGGCATGGAAGTGCCGGACTGGCCGCCGGAAAACATCGAAGACCTCGCCAAGCGTTACGAAGACCAATATTGAGCATGAATTTCCAAGGATCGGCGGCGTGGGCCGCTCGATCCGACGGTCATGCGGAAAACCATCAGAGGCCGTGGCCTCTTGAACAACTGAAGGAAAAGAGCCATGCGCCACGGTTTTAAAGGCCGCCGCTTCGCCCGAAGCATTAGCCATCGCAAGTCGATGTTCGCCAACCTCGCCGTGTCGCTGCTCGAACATGAGCAGATCGTCACCACCCTGCCGAAGGCGAAGGATTTGCGTCCAATCGTCGAGAAGCTGGTGACGCTCGGCAAGCGCGGCGACTTGCATGCGCGCCGCCAGGTCATTGCCCAGATCGGCAATGAAGGCGTCGTCAAGCGTTTGTTCGACACGATTGCGCCGCGCTACGCCGACCGCAACGGCGGCTATCTGCGCATCATGAAGGCGGGCTTCCGCCACGGCGACAATGCCGCCATGGCGGTCATCGAGTTCGTCGACCGCGACACCGACGCCAAGGGCGCCGGCGACCGCGCCCGCCTCGAAGCCGAAGGCGCCAACGAGGAAGCCACTGCCGCATAAGGCTCGGTTTTCGCAAATGACTTTCAAGGGGCCTTCGGGCCCCTTTTTGCATTGTCGCAAGGGCATGCTTCGCCGGGCTTTTTTTGCCTGCCGGCCAAGTGCTTTTGCACGACAATCGCCGCATTTCAGTGCATTAGCCTTTCATTTTGCACAATCGTCGGGACAATGCCCCCGAACTTGCCTTGGAGGATTCGCGAATGCGCGCCAACCGACTGTCTCTTGTTCTGCTCTTCGCTATGATGGCGTTCGCAGCCGCGCCGACAGTCAGGCAGGCGCTGGCCGAGGACGCCGCCAAGCCAGCCGATCCGGGGCTCTCCGATGTGCTGACCGATCTCTTGCATGGCGTCGAGGGCGAGAACGGCACCTCCGGTCCCGACAAGCGCGTGCCGTTCGGCCGTGAAGAGGTGCAGCTGTCGTTTGCCCCCCTGGTCAAGCAGACGGCGCCGGCCGTGGTCAATGTCTATGCCTCGCAGACGGCGAAGGTCACGTCGCCCTTTGACGGCGATCCTTTCTTCGAGGAATTCTTCGGCCGCGCACAGCCGCGCGCGCAATCCTCGCTCGGCTCGGGCGTGTTGGTCGACCCGAGCGGCGTCGTCGTCACCAATTTCCACGTGATCAAGGATGCCGACGAGGTCAAGGTCGCGACCGCGGACGGGCGCGAATTCACCTCGAAGGTCATGCTCAAGGACGAGACGCTCGACCTCGCCGTGCTCAAGATCACCTCCGACAAGCCGTTTCCGGTGATCGCCATCGGCGATTCCGACGCCCTCGAGGTCGGCGACCTGGTGCTGGCCATCGGCAATCCGTTCGGCGTCGGCCAGACCACCACCAGCGGCATCGTTTCGGCGCTTGCCCGCAGCCATATCGGCGTTTCGGATTCGGGCTATTTCATCCAGACCGACGCCGCCATCAATCCCGGCAATTCCGGCGGCGCGCTGATCAACATGGGCGGCCAGCTGGTCGGCATCAACACTGCTATCTACAGCCGCAGCGGCGGCTCGATCGGCATCGGCTTTGCCATCCCGGCCAACATGGTGCGCGCCTTCGCCGATGCGGCCAAGGCCGGGCTCGATTTCTTCGAGCGGCCCTATATAGGCGCCGAGTTCGAAGCGGTCACACCTCAGATCGCCGAATCGCTTGGCATGGAGAAGCCGACCGGCGCGCTGGTGTCGTCGGTCGAGGAAGCCGGACCGGCGGCCAAGGCAGGGCTGAAGCCCGGCGACGTCGTGCTGCAGCTCAATGGCACGACCGTCGAAGGCATCGAGGCGCTGGACTACCGCATGGCGACCCTGTCGATCGGCACCAAGGCGAGCTTCGCCATCCTGAGCAAGGGCCAGCAGGCGACGATGGAGATTGCACTGGAGCGCGCGCCGGAAGGCGGCAAGGCGTCGGAAGTGACCCTGCATGGCCGCAGCCCGTTCTCCGGGGCCAAGGTCGCGGAACTGTCGCCCAGGCTCGCCCAGCGGCTCGGCCTGCGCACCGACCTCAAGGGGGTCACCGTGGTCGACATCAACCGCGATTCGCCGGCCGCCGATTTCGGCTTCCAGCCGGGCGACATCGTGCGCGAGGTGAACGGCACGACGGTCGATACGGCGGCGACACTGGCGCAGCTTGCCCAGCAGGATACACGCTGGTGGCGCTTTACCGTCGAGCGCGGCGGGCAGATACTGCGCCAGGTGTTGCGTTACTGAGGCGATCTTCCCATTTCTGAGGATCGTGCTCCAACCAGAAGACCTAGATGGCCGATCTGTTCAGCGTCGATGAACCGGAAAGAGCGCCGCCCGGCCGGCCTTTGGCCGATCGGCTGCGTCCGAAAAACCTCGGCGAGGTTGTCGGCCAGGAGCATTTGACCGGGCCGGACGGCGCGCTGACGAGGTTGATCAACTCCGGTTCGCTCGGCTCGATGATTTTCTGGGGGCCACCCGGCACCGGCAAGACCACGGTGGCGCGGCTGCTGGCCGGCGAGACCAGCCTTGCCTTCGAGCAGATCTCAGCGGTGTTTTCCGGCGTTGCCGATTTGAAGAAAGTGTTCGAGGCGGCGAAGCTGCGTCGCACCAATGGCCGCCAGACGCTGCTGTTCGTCGACGAGATCCATCGCTTCAACCGCGCCCAGCAGGATTCGTTTCTCCCGGTCATGGAGGACGGCACCGTCGTGCTGGTTGGCGCCACGACCGAAAATCCGTCCTTCGAGCTGAACGCCGCGCTTCTGTCGCGCGCGCGGGTGCTGGTGTTTCACTCGCTGGGCGAGGACAGCATTGCCAAGCTGATGACGCGCGCGGAGGAGACGGAGGGCAGGGCGCTGCCGCTCGACGACGAGGCGCGGGCGATGCTCATCCGCATGAGCGATGGCGACGGCCGGGCCTCGCTGACGCTGGCCGAGGAAGTCTGGCGCGCCGCCAAACCCGGCGAGGTTTTCGATCCCGAAGGGCTGCAGCGCATCGTCCAGCGCCGCGCGCCGATCTATGACAAGGGCCAGGACGGTCACTACAATCTGATCTCGGCGCTGCACAAATCGGTGCGTGGGTCCGACCCGGACGCGGCGCTTTATTATCTTGCCCGCATGTTCGACGCCGGCGAGGATCCGCTCTATCTCGGCCGCCGGCTGGTGCGCATGGCGATGGAGGATATCGGGCTGGCCGACCCGCAGGCGCTGGTTATCGCCAACGCCGCCAAGGACGCCTACGACTATCTCGGCTCGCCCGAAGGCGAACTGGCCTTCGCCGAGGCCACCGTCTATCTCGCCACCGCGCCCAAATCCAACGCCGTCTATACCGCCTTCAAGGCAGCCACGCGGGCGGCGAAGGAGTTCGGTTCGCTGCTGCCGCCCAAGCACATCCTCAACGCGCCGACCAAGCTGATGAAAGAGGAGGATTACGGCGCCGGCTACCGCTACGATCACGACCAGCCCGATGCTTTTTCCGGCCAGGACTATTTCCCCGAAAAGATGGGCCGGCAGACCTTTTATGATCCGCCCGAACGCGGCTTCGAGCGCGATATCAAGAAACGGCTGGACTATTGGGCAAAGCTGCGCAGCGAGCGGGAAAAATAGGTGCGCGGGACAAACGGGACGAACTCGGCCTGCCCGCGATGAACTGAAATTCTGTCCCCGCCAGTCACAGCAGTGTGATTGTACCGCATGACAAAAAGCCCTATCACGTCGGATGACTCGGCCGGGAGGCTGCCAGGACGGGCGATAATTCGGAACGGGGACAGCGCGCGGCGCGAACAGAAATGACAAAATCCCTTCGCAAAACGCTTCGCCAGGCTGTGATTGCTGTCCCGCTGCTCGTGCTCGGCTTCTATTTCATTCCGATCCTGACCACGATTTGGATCGTCTGCGGCCTGATCGATGTGCTGCGCAACGCCAACAAGGATCTGTCGCTGTTGCGCGGCTATTTCCTCGGCAATGGCATCTTCACCTGGCTGCTGTCGCCCTTCAATCTGCTGGTGGACCTCGTTTGCTACAGGAACCCGGGCGTGTGGAAGCTGGAGCAGTTTCCCGCCGATTATCAGCGCGAGGTCAACGAGGTTCTTGACGTCTTCAAGGCGCGCAAGGACGAGATCATCGCCGATATCGACGCCAATTTCGGCACCGGTCGTCGCGGCATGTATGTCTATCAGTGGTACGGCAAGCACCGGATCGACAATGTCGCGGAATTCAACAAGGATTTCAAATACATCAAGACCATTGCCGTGTCTGTCTTCAGAGGCAAGGAATCGACTTCCTGGCATTTCGGACCGCTGCGGCTCAGCCTGCGCATCCTCTACAATCTCTTGCCGGTGAAGGCAGAGGTTTTCGTCGAATGCAACGGCGCCAGGAATTACTGGCACGACAACCCGCTCTATATTTTCGACGACACGCTGCTGCACCGCTCGGTCAACGAGTATGACGGACGCCGCTACTGCGTGTTCATGGACATAATCCGCCCGTCGCCGTTTCCCGGCTTCATCGCCGGACTTCTGGCCATCGTTTCGGTCACCGTCGAGCGCATCAATTCCATGTTCTACAAGAACTGGAAGATGATCGGCTCGAGCAAGGCAAAGAAGGTCGAGACGACCTGAGGCGTTGGCCTGAAGGGATTGACCGCACTGCCTTGGCCGGGCAGTAAACGGGCATGTTCAATCTGCTTCTTGTTGTGGTCGGCGGCGGCATCGGCGCCGGCATCCGCCACCTGACCAACATCGGCGCCTTGCGCCTCGTCGGCCCCAACTATCCCTGGGGGACGATGGCGATCAACATCGTCGGCTCCTTTGCCATGGGGCTGTTCGTCGCCGCGCTGATGCGGCGCGGCGGTTCCAATGAGCTCCGGCTGTTCGTCGCCACCGGCATCCTTGGCGGCTTCACCACCTTCTCCGCCTTTTCGCTCGATTTCGCGACCCTATGGGAGCGCGGAGCGACGCTGCCGGCGTTGGGATATGCGCTGGCCAGCGTCGTTGGCGCCATTATCGCCCTGTTTCTGGGACTTTGGCTCGCAAGAACCGTTTCATAGTGTTATTGCCCCGACCTGGAGCACGCCGCATCCTCTGGACGCGCTGCAGAAACTTTGATCTTGCGCATGATCCTTTCCGAAAGCCGGAGTAGATTTTCGGGGTCACGCGTTAGAAACGGATAAAGCGAAAATCATGGCAGGCGTAGAACAGATCACGGTGGAGGCCGGCGAGGCGGGCATGCGGCTCGATCGCTGGTTCAAGACCCATTTCCCCGGCCTCGGCTTTGGCCATCTGCAGAAGTTGCTGCGCTCGGGCCAGATCCGCGTCGATGGCGGCCGGGTCAAGGCCGACAGCCGTGTCGAGCCCGGGCAGGTGGTGCGTGTGCCGCCGCTCGAGGTCGACAAGAAGGGCGAGAGTGCGCTTACGGGTTACTCGATCCGCAACCAGGGCGACGCGGATGTCCTGGCCAAGATGCTGATCCACGAAGATCCAAAAGTCTTCGTCTTCAACAAGCCGGCCGGCCTGGCGGTGCAAGGCGGCTCGGGCGTCACCCGCAATGTCGACGACATGCTGGAGGCTTGGCGCAGCCAGAAGGGCGAGAAGCCGCGCCTGGTGCACCGGCTCGACCGCGACACGTCGGGCGTGCTGGTGGTTGCCCGCACCAGGCTTGCGGCGATGAAGCTTTCCGAGTCATTCCGGGCGCGCGAGACCAAGAAGACCTATTGGGCGCTGGTCAAGGGCGTCCCGCCCAAGCGTGAGGACAAGATCTCGACCTGGCTGATCAAGGAGCCGACCGAGGACGGCGACCGCGTGCGCGTGGCAGCCCATGGCGAAAAGGGCGCCGACCACGCCGTGTCCTACTATCGCATCATCGAGCAGGCGGCTCAGACGATGACTTGGCTGGAAATGGAGCCTTATACCGGCCGCACCCACCAGCTGCGCGTTCATGCCGCCTATATCGGCTGCCCGATCCTCGGCGACCCCAAATATTTCGAGGCCGACACCAACTGGGACTTTCCGGGCGGCATTCAGAACCGCCTGCATCTGCATGCGCGCCGCATCGTCATTCCGCACCCGGACAAGGGCGTCATCGACGTCACCGCGCCGATGCCGCCGCATATGCGCCAGAGCTGGAACCTGATCGGCTTCGACGACGCCAGCGCGGAGGACTGACATTGGCCGTTGCCTCGGCATTGGATCGCCGCGATGCGGTCGATCTGGCGGCTGCTTCCATCATGGTCGGGCTGACCTTTTCCTGGGGGCTGAACTACGTCGCCGCCAAGATCTCCTATGCCGGCTTCGATCCGGTTTTCGTCTCGATCGCACGTTCGATCATTGGCGGGCTCTGTGTGCTCGGCTGGTGCTGGCTGCGCGGCATCAGGTTGTTTAAGGCCGACGGGTCGCTTGTCGCCGGCATCATTGTCGGCGTGCTGTTCGGCGTCGAGTTCCTGTGCCTCTATATCGGGCTGGAATACACGACCGTTGCTCGCAACACACTGCTGGTCAACACCATGCCGTTCTGGGTCCTGATCGGCGGCCATTTCCTGCTCGGTGAGCGTATCAACGCGCGCAAGCTTGGCGGGCTCGTTCTCGCCTTCTGCGGCCTGGTGGCGGTGTTTTCCGACGGGATTGCCGGCGGCACCGAGATGACCTTGATGGGCGATCTGCTCAGCCTCGGCTCCGGTATCCTGTGGGCGGCGACCAGCATCGTCATCAAGCGTTCGAAACTGGTCGAGACCAGTGCCGAGAAATTGCTGCTTTATCAGTTGGCCGGTGCGGCCATTGTCGGTGTCCTGGTGATGCCTTTCGCCGGCCCGCCGATCCGCGCGGTCAGTGCCTTGCCGGCATTGGCGCTGCTGTTCCAGTCGCTCTATATAGTTGCCTTCACCTATGTGCTGTGGTTCTGGCTGCTCAGGCGCTATCCGGCATCGGCCCTGTCGAGCTTCGCTTTCCTGTCGCCGGTGTTCGGCGTCCTCTGCGGCGCTATCATTCTGGGCGAGGCGCCGACGACCAGGATCTTTGTGGCGCTTGGGCTGATCGCTGTCGGCCTGATCATCGTCAACCGGCCGGCGCGCAAGCAGGTACCTGGATAGAAAGTTCGACCATGCGTGACATCCTCAACGACCTCGAAGCGGGAAAGCATCTGTCCGATCCGGATCCGGTTCGCCGCGCGCAGATCCAGATGAAGACGCACCTGCCGAAGCGCTTCTACAAGGACGTGTCGGTCGTAGCTGTGGAGGACGGTTTTGCCGTCCACCTCGATGGCAAGCCGGTGCGCACGCCGGGCAAGGCGCAGCTGGCGCTGCCGACCGAAAACGCCGCCGCCCTGGTCGCCAATGAGTTCGCTGCACAGGGCGAGACCATCGACCCGGTCACGATGCCGGTGCTGCGTCTGGTCAACACCGCCATCGACGGCGTCGCCAGCGACCCGCAGGCGGTGCTGGAGGACGTCTTGCGCTTCGCCTCGTCCGATCTGACCTGCTACCGCGCCGACGCGCCGCAGGGGCTGGTCGAGCGGCAGAACCAGCATTGGGATCCGGTGATCGACTGGGCGAGGGCGACATTAGGGGCTCGGTTCAACCTCGCCGAGGGCATCATCCATGTCGAGCAGCCGCGCGAAAGCCTCGCCGTCCTCGGCGCCCATCTTGCCCAGCGTGCCGAGCCGCTGCGGCTGGCTGCAATCCATGTCATGACTTCGCTGACCGGGTCGGCGCTGCTGGCGCTGGCGGTCGATTACGGTGCGCTCGATGGCGATGCGGCTTGGGCCGCCGGCCATGTCGACGAGGACTGGCAGATCGAGCATTGGGGCCAGGATGCCGAGGCTGTCGCACGCCGCTCGGCTCGCAAACGCGACATGATGGCGGCCGTCGGCCTGCTCGATGCGCTGAAGACCTGATCCTCGGCCTTTGCCGCACTGCACCTAATACCAAAGTCATAAATCCAAGGTCTGTCTGCCTCCGGCGGTCGCTTTCTGTCATTTTTTATGCCGATGGCTGGTTCGGGTCGCGTTCGGAGGGAACGTCGACGATGACGGCCAGAATCGAAAGCAGACGGATTTCACGGGAGGACAGTTCAATGGCATTGGCATCGACCGCCGGCGGAAGCAGCCGCGGCATGACGCGGGAGGAGAAGAAAGTCATCTTCGCTTCCTCGCTCGGCACGGTTTTCGAATGGTATGATTTCTATCTCTACGGCGCATTGGCGGCCGCAATCGGCACCACATTCTTCGCCTCTTATCCGGAGGGGACGCGCAACATCTTCACGCTGCTGGTTTTCGCTGCCGGCTTCCTCGTGCGGCCGTTCGGCGCGCTGGTGTTCGGCCGTATCGGCGATCTCGTCGGCCGCAAATACACATTCCTCGTCACCATCACGATCATGGGCCTGTCGACCTTCCTGGTCGGCCTGCTTCCCGGTTCGGCGAGCTGGGGCATCGCGGCGCCCATCATCCTGGTTGGGCTGCGCATGCTGCAGGGCCTGGCGCTCGGCGGTGAGTATGGCGGTGCCGCGACCTATGTCGCCGAACATGCACCCGACGATCGCCGTGGCTTCTATACGTCGTGGATTCAGACGACAGCGACGCTTGGCCTGTTCCTGTCGCTGATCATCATCCTGGCCGTGCAGAATTCGTTGAGCAAGGAGGATTTCGCGGCCTGGGGCTGGCGCATTCCATTCCTACTCTCGGCCATCCTGCTCGCAATATCGGTCTGGATTCGCCTGACGCTTTCGGAATCGCCGGCCTTCGTCCGTATGAAGGAAGAGGGCAAGGGCTCCAAGGCGCCTTTGTCGGAAGCCTTCGGCCAATGGAAGAATGCAAAAATTGCGCTGCTGGCGCTTTTCGGCCTCACCGCCGGCCAGGCCGTGGTCTGGTACAACGGCCAGTTCTACGCACTGTTCTTCCTCACCAATGTGCTCAAGGTGGACGCGCAGTCGGTCAACATCATGGTCGCCATCGCGCTGGCGGTAGGCGCGATCTTCTTCGTCGTGTTCGGTTGGCTTTCCGACAAGATCGGCCGCAAGCCGATTATCATGGCCGGTCTTGCGCTGGCGATCGTCACCACTTTCCCGCTGTTTAAGGCGCTGACCTGGGCGGCTAATCCAGCTCTGGCAACGGCACAACAGACAACGCGTGCGACTGTGACCGCCGCGCCTGGCGACTGCAAATTCCAGTTCAACCCCACGGGCACTTTCAAATACACGACGTCATGCGATATCGCGACCGCCTTTCTCAGCAAGAACTCGGTGCCTTATGACGTCGTGACGACGGCAGCGGCTGGAACGCCTGCTACAGTCAAGATCGGCAACGAGACAGCTGAATCCTATGACGCGGTCGCGGCTGGCGATCAATTGAAGGCCAAAGAGGCAGCCTTCGGCAAGGCAATCAATATTGCCTTGCAGGATGGTGGTTATCCGCTGAAGCGCGCTGCCGCCAAGGTTGCCGACCAGAAGCTCGACGCCTTTGTCGCGGCCAACCCCGAACTGAAGCTCGACGCGGCAGCCATCCGCGCAGGCGAAAAGACCGCAGTCCCGACCGAGCAGGCGATCAAGGACAAGGTGCTGACCAAGGATGAGGCAGCCGGCGCCACCGAGGTGACCGTCTACAGCATTCCGGCAGCGGGTGCGTTTGCGATGTTTGCCGACCCGGCACAGGTCAACTGGGCCAAGGTCATCGGCATCCTGTTCATCCTGGTCCTCTACGTGACCATGGTCT
This sequence comes from Mesorhizobium sp. M0862, assembly GCF_040319795.1. NCBI lineage: Bacteria > Pseudomonadati > Pseudomonadota > Alphaproteobacteria > Hyphomicrobiales > Phyllobacteriaceae > Mesorhizobium > Mesorhizobium sp. M0862. The sequence continues at coordinate 37,476 of NZ_JAMYOJ010000008.1, read as the reverse complement.
ACGGGCCGATCGCGGCGATCCTGGTTGAGATGTTCCCGACCCGCATCCGCTACACCGGCATGTCGCTGCCCTACCACATCGGCAATGGCTGGTTCGGCGGCTTCCTCCCGGCGATCGTGTTCGCGCTCAGTGCCTACAAGGGCGATATCTACTACGGGCTCTGGTATCCGGTGGTGATCGCGGCAATGTCGCTGATCATCGGCATGATCTTCGTCAGGGATACGCTCGGCACCGACCTGCATACCAAGCAGTAGCCGACAGCTCTGTGTCATACAAAAAACCCGGCGCGAGCGATCGCGCCGGGTTTTTCATTTGTGGGCCTGTTCGATCTATCAGCGCGGAAGACGCCTAGCTCTTGCGAGGCTGTTCGGCGTCCGCAATGGCGGCCTCATGATACCAAGCCTCGCCATGGTCAAGCGGCTGATCGCGCAGCGAAGCAAGCTCTGCCGCAAACTTGGCCTTTACGCCTAAATTTGAGGCAGTTACACGCGATGCCGCCGGGAACATCAGGATTTTGGCCGACGGACGGGCTGAGGTGATTTCCATGGTCGGTCTCCTTTCTTCTGGAGAGGCTCTTCGATTCATCTTCCATCAAGGTAGGTCCTGCAATCCTTTTAGGCAAGATGCCTAAAGAAAGATCGGCATTTGCCTGTTATTTAAGCAAATTCCGCCTTTGATTGATCCGGGCGCATTGCTTAGGCGGCTTGCCATCACCGGCGGGATGAAAGGGCATTTTTGCCGCACCCTGACCAACTGAAGTGGCACACGATTTGCATTTTATCGACCGGCAGCTGGGCTGCTGGATGGCTCGGCGCGCCGGCGTCATCCAGGTTCGGTGATCAAGCAACGAGAGGCTCTAGAATGACGAAATACAAGCTCGAGTATATCTGGCTCGATGGTTACACGCCGGTCCCCAATCTTCGCGGCAAGACCCAGATCAAGGAGTTCGCCGAGTTCCCGACGCTCGAGCAGCTGCCGCTGTGGGGCTTCGACGGTTCTTCGACGCAGCAGGCCGAAGGCCACAGCTCCGACTGCGTGCTGAAGCCGGTCGCCGTATTCCCGGACCCGGCCCGCAGCAATGGCGTGCTGGTGATGTGCGAAGTGATGATGCCCGATGGCGTGACGCCGCATGTGTCCAACAAGCGCGCCACCATCCTCGACGACGAGGGCGCCTGGTTCGGCTTCGAGCAGGAGTATTTCTTCTACAAGGACGGCCGTCCGCTCGGCTTCCCCGAGAGCGGCTATCCGGCGCCGCAGGGCCCGTACTACACCGGCGTCGGCTATTCGAATGTCGGCCCGATCGCGCGCCAGATCGTCGAGGAGCATCTCGACCTCTGCCTCGCAGCAGGCATCAACCATGAAGGCATCAACGCCGAAGTGGCCAAGGGCCAGTGGGAATTCCAGATTTTCGGCAAGGGCTCCAAGAAGGCCGCCGACCAGATGTGGATGGCCCGCTATCTCTTGCAGCGCCTGACCGAAAAATACGAGATCGACATCGAGTATCACTGCAAGCCGCTCGGCGACACCGACTGGAACGGCTCGGGCATGCACGCCAACTTCTCGACCGCCTATATGCGCGAAGTCGGCGGCAAGGCCTATTTCGAAGCGCTGATGGCTCAATTCGACAAGAACCTGATGGACCACATCGCCGTCTACGGCCCGGACAACGACAAGCGCCTGACCGGCAAGCATGAGACCGCGCCGTGGAACCGCTTCAGCTACGGCATCGCCGACCGTGGCGCCTCGATCCGCGTGCCGCATTCCTTCGTCAACAATGACTACAAGGGCTACCTGGAAGACCGCCGCCCGAACTCGCAGGGCGACCCCTACCAGATCGCTTCGCAGATCCTGAAGACCATCGCGGAGGTTTCGACCAGCGCCCAGGTTTCGGCGGCCGCCTAAGCATCTATAGCGGCGCAGGCTTCATAAGCCTGCGCCGTAGCCTGCTGCTATCACGTCTACGGTCTGCTATTGGTCAAACAAAAACCCCGGCGTCTGAACTGACGCCGGGATTTTTCCTTGTCGCTGAGGCTTATCGTTCAGACCGAATAGTACATGTCGTATTCGACCGGATGCGGGGTCATTTCGAAGCGCATCACTTCGGCCATCTTGAGCTCGATGTAAGAGTCGATCTGGTCGTCGTCGAAGACGCCGCCGGCCTTCAGGAAGCCGCGGTCCTTGTCCAAGCTTTGCAGCGCTTCGCGCAGCGAACCGCAGACGGTCGGAATCTTCTTCAGTTCCTTCGGCGGCAGGTCGTAAAGATCCTTGTCCATCGGCTGTCCCGGGTGGATCTTGTTCTTGATGCCGTCGAGGCCGGCCATGAGCATGGCGGCGAAAGCGAGGTAGGGGTTCGCGCCCGGATCGGGGAAGCGGACCTCGACGCGCTTGGCCTTCGGCGACGAGCCGAACGGAATGCGGCAGGAGGCCGAACGGTTGCGCGCGGAGTAGGCGAGCAGAACCGGTGCTTCATAGCCAGGCACAAGGCGCTTGTAGGAGTTGGTCAGCGGGTTGGTGAAGGCGTTGATGGCCTTGGCGTGCTTGATGATGCCGCCGATGTAGAACAGGCACGACTCCGACAGGCCGGCATATTCATTGCCGGCGAAGGTCGGCTTGCCGTTCTTCCAGATCGACTGGTGGACGTGCATGCCCGAGCCGTTGTCGCCGAAAATCGGCTTCGGCATGAAGGTGGCCGTCTTGCCATAGGCGTTGGCGACCTGGTGCACGACATATTTGTAGATCAGCATCTTGTCGGCGTTGCGGACCAGCGTGTCGAACTTGATGCCGAGCTCGTGCTGGGCAGCGGCAACCTCGTGATGGTGCTTTTCGACGCGCACGCCCATTTCGGCGAGCACGGTCAGCATTTCGGAGCGCATGTCCTGCGCGCTGTCGATCGGCGGCACAGGGAAGTAGCCGCCCTTGACGCGCGGGCGGTGGCCGAGATTGCCGGTCTCGTAGTCGGTGTCGTCGTTGGACGGCAGTTCGGTCGAGTCCAGCTTGAACCCGGTGTTGTAGGGATCGGCCTTGTACTTGACGTCGTCGAAGACGAAGAACTCGGCTTCGGGGCCGACATAGATGGTGTCGCCGATGCCTTCGGCCTTCATGTAGGCCTCGGCCTTCTTGGCGGTGCCGCGCGGGTCGCGGTTGTAGGATTCGCCGGAGACCGGATCGAGAATGTCGCACAGGATGACCATGGTCGACTGGGCGAAGAACGGATCCATATGGACGGTGTCCGCATCGGGCATCAGCACCATGTCGGACTCGTTGATCGCCTTCCAGCCGGCGATCGAGGAGCCGTCGAACATGACGCCGTCGGCGAACATGTCTTCCTCGACCTCGATGACATCCATCGTCACGTGTTGCAGCTTGCCCTTCGGATCGGTGAAGCGCAGGTCGACGAATTTCACGTCGTTGTCCTTGATCTGCTTCATGATGTCTTTGGCTGTCGTCATGTCGTTTCTTCCCTGTGTGATGACGTTTCGAGGAGACGTTAATCTGAAATCAGAAAGCTCAGACGGCGTCCATCCCCGTTTCGCCGGTACGGATGCGAACGACCTCCTCGATGTTGGAGACGAAGATCTTGCCGTCGCCGATGCGGCCGGTCTGCGCCGCTTTGCGGATGGCTTCGATGGCGCCTTCGACGGCGTCGTCGCCCAGCACGACTTCGATCTTCACCTTGGGCAGGAAGTCGACGACATATTCGGCGCCGCGATAGAGTTCGGTATGGCCTTTCTGGCGGCCAAAGCCCTTAGCCTCGGTCACGGTAATGCCTTGCAGACCGGCCTCCTGAAGCGCTTCCTTCACTTCGTCTAGCTTGAACGGCTTGATGATCGCTTCGATCTTTTTCATGTAAAAAGTGGCCTCCACTGCCAAAAAAACGGGTTGTGCGCCCCGCTTGCGCCTCCATCAAGCACGAACTGTGCCAATTTCAGCCCACGCGAAGCGGTTTCGCGCAATTCCAATGCCGCGCCGCGCCGGGATGCACATTCGCGTCATCCTCTGCTTCGGCTGCGGCAAAGCTGCCCGAAGCCTACACATTGCCGCTTCGGGCGTCTGCACGATAATTAGGCAGATTGCGCATTTTGCAGGCCCGCGCGGATCCGTGCAGTTTGGGCGGCCTGGCAGATTTGACCCATCATTCCCGGTGTGGGCATATCCGCGTCAACGACGCAGTGAAAGGTGGACGAATGAAGGGTGTATTTGGGCGCGGGCAGTCTTCACGTGGCTCTGCCGGCTCCGGTGGCGGTTCGACTGGTGGCGGACCACCGCGGGCCGTGGATTTTCCATGGCGCGACAAATCTGACAGCGCCGCCTGCAACTTTGCATTCGGACATTTGCGCGACAATCTTCCGCAGCTTTTGGCGGTGAATGGACGCATCCATGCCGAGACCATCGTTTCGGCTGCGGGAGCGATTGCCGGCTTTGCCGCGCAGTGCGCTCTGCTCAGCGGCCGCACACCCGAGCTAGACATCGTGACGACCAAGGACGGGTCGCGTTTCCTGTTCGGCGAGCCGCTGAACGAGATGCTCTTTGCCCGCGACGACAAGAAACCTCCGGAGCGGCTCTGGAACCTCGCTGCCGGAACGGCGATCAACAACGGCCTGCCGCCGAATGGTATGCCTTCGCTCGAGGCCATGTTCGCCCATGTCTCGCAGACGCTGGGCGGCCCACTGGAGGGGCTGCCGTCGGTCGGCAAAAATCATCATCCGCATTTCCCGGTCAGGAAGCTGCTTGGATTTGCATGGCCGGTGCCGGTGACGTGTCTGACCGGCCGTCTGCCGAATGCGACAATTGTCTATGGCGAGGCCGATGTGACCAATTGGCCGGCCATCACCGCCAATGTGGCGGCATTGATTCTCGGCCAGGCCAAGGATTTGCTCGACCCGAAGCTGGGTCTCACCATCGTCATGGAATCGGCGATCTATGCCTCAAAGCTCGATCCCGGCCTCGTGTCCGGCCGAGCTCCCGACGCTGCCACGCAAGGCGGATGAACCGAAGGACGTACCAGCGATGGGTTTGCCAGCCGGCGCCAAATTGGAACTGCTGTCGCCGATCGAGATGGCGGAGACCGACCGGTTGGCAATCGCGGCCGGTCCACTGGACGGCTATGGCCTGATGAAGCGCGCCGGCGAAGCGGTCGCTGCTGTGGTGTTGGCGCGCTACCCCGCCGCGAGCCGCGTGCATGTGCTGTGCGGCCCCGGCAATAATGGCGGCGACGGCTATGTCGTGGCGCGGTTGCTGGCGGAGACGGGTGTCGATGTCGCGCTGTGGACGTCAGGCGAACCGAGGGCAGGCAGCGATGCCGCGATCGCCGCGACCCAATGCCTGCTGGAACGCAAGCCGCTAGCGGCTTTTGCCGCCGAGCCAGGCTCGTTGATTGTCGATGCTCTCTATGGCGCGGGGCTGTCCAAGGACCTTTCGGGCGATGCCGCACGCGCGGTGGACAGTGCCGCCCGCCAGTCTGTTGTCGCCGTCGATTTGCCTTCAGGGGTCTCAGGTGACAGCGGCAACATTCTCGGCACGGCATTTCGTGCCGACATCAGCGTCACCTTCGCGCGCAAGAAACCGGGGCATCTGCTGTTGCCCGGCCGGGACCGATGCGGCGAGATCGTCGTCGCCGATATCGGCATTGGCGACGACATCATCGCGCAGGTCGCGTCGCGCACGTTTCAAAACAAGCCGGCGTTCTGGCTTGAGGCACTGCCGGTGCCGGCGGTCGATGCACACAAATACAAACGCGGTCATGTCGGCGTCTTCTCCGGCGGACCGTCGGCGACGGGTGCGGCGCGGTTGGCCGCACTTGCCGCTGCAAGAAGCGGGGCAGGGGCAGTGACCGTGCTGTCTCCTGCCAATGCCATGCAGGTGAACGCCACGCATCTGACCGCGATCATGCTGCGCAAGGCCGACGCTATCGAGGACGTGCAAGACTTTCTCGGCGATCGCCGGTCGTCGAGCTTTGTCCTCGGCCCGGGCTTTGGTGTTGGTGACAAGGCGCGCGATTTCGCCCTCGCCGTGCTCGGCAGGAAACAGAGGGAGGGCGGTGCCGAAGGGTTGGTGCTCGATGCAGACGGCATCACGTCCTTCCGCAACGCGGTCTCAACGCTGTTCGAGGCGGCCGGCAGGCCGGATGCGCCAGCATTGGTCATGACGCCGCATGAGGGCGAGTTCGGCCGACTGTTTCCCGACATCGCCGACGACAAAAGTCTGTCCAAGCTCGCCAAGGCTCGCGTGGCTGCGGCGCGCGCCAACGCCACTGTCATCTACAAGGGCGCCGACACCGTCATCGCGGCTTCCGACGGCCGCGCCGCGATCAACGCCAATGGCGCGCCATGGCTGGCCACCGCCGGGTCAGGGGACGTGCTTGCCGGCATAATTGCCGCGCTGCTGGCGCAAGGCATGTTGCCCTTCGAAGCAGCTTGCGCCGCTGTCTGGATCCATGCCGAGGCCGGCAGCCGCTTCGGTGCTGGATTGATCGCGGAGGATCTGCCGCTGGCCCTGGTGCCGGTGCTGCGTGAACTGGTCGATGCACGGCAGAAGGTGGCGATCAGATGAAGCATTTCGCGTTCGTCGTTGCGGCCATCATGGCGCTGTTCGCATCGCATGCCGTGCGCGCCGAGCAACCGGTCACCATTGTCGACGATCCGGCGGTGCTCGCCGCCCTTGATGCCAAGGGCTTTGGTTTCGCCGGGGTTTTCGCCGTCGATGGCGAGGACGATTTGAAGTCGCTCTACAGCGAGGCGCCGGCCTATCGTGCAATCGTCGACATGGTGGCGGCCGACATTGCCGCGCTGCGGGCCGAGATAAAGGCTGGCGGGCGCACGCTCTACGAGGTGACCGACGGCAATGTCGGCCGCGTCATCGATATGCGCTGGCTGAAGACCGAGGCCGCGCGCTTCCGCCTGGTCGGCGTCGTCAACCGGCTGGACCGGCGCGACTTCACCGCGCTCCAAGGTGACAAGAGCTGCGGCGAGGTGCGCTTCATCTATCGCCTGGCCTACAGTTTCCGCAAGAACGGCAAACTTCTCGCTTCGCGCCTGCCGTTCAACTTCAACGCCGTCTACAGCGTGGCGCCGGATGCCGATGGCGGCTGCGTCGGCGTTGCCGGGCGCTGGACACCGCAGATCGACGAGAACGTCGATGCCGGCTGGCTGGCCGGCGGGCCGCTGGAACCGGAGGAACTGACTTTCAAACAGCTCGAACTCAACGCGCAAGTGGTGCGCTTTCCCTCGGGCCAGGAGACCGAGTTCGGCGGGCAGGCGGCCTATCTGATGCGGATCTTCGGCATCGATGGCGCTACCGTCAGCGAGAATCCGCTGGAAAACACGCCTGACACAGCACGGCTCTCGGACGATGCGGCGCTGAAGAAAAGGCTTGCCGACTATGTTAGCGCCAATGTCGCGGCGGTCGATCTCGGCGTCTACGAAATCCCCAACGAATTCCTGGCGAAGAAAATCATTTCGTGGTCGACCTTCGGCAGCGCGAGACAGGCCAACCATCCGTTCACGCCGCTGTTCCAGCCAGCGGATTTCGCCGGCCTGGACTATGCGGCGCTGAAACTGGTGCGGACACCGGAGGCGCTGGTCGAGCGGCTGGACAATGGCGCCTGCCAGGGCTGCCACCAGGCAGGCTCGACGGCCGGCTTTCACTTCATCGGCCTCGACGACAAAACGACGTCGCCTCTCAACCGGATCGAGGTCGGCATCTCGCCGCATCTCCATGCCGAGATTCCGCGACGTGAGGCCTGGCTGCGCGCGACGGAAGAAGGCAAGGAGCCGAACCGCTACCGGCCGCTGTCCTTCGCGCCGCCGGCGACATGGACCGATGCCGGCGATGTCGACTACGCCCCGGCCGAGATCGCGATGCCGTGCCTGATGCCGGATGATGCAAAACGCTTCGGCGCGACTTGGCAATGCGGTGGCGGCACCGTCTGCACGCCGCTGGCGACGGCCTCAGGCGTGCGCACCACGCTGGCGCAATGTCTGTTGCCCAAGGACAGTCCAAAGATGTTTTCGGGCCATCCCTGCCTGACCGGGTCGATCTCCAGCAACCCGTCTCAGCCGTTCAACGACCGCTACAAGATCACCGGCCAGTTCGCTGCTTTTGCGCCGACCTTTTCGCGGACCGCCTACACCTGCCGGCCACCGAAAATCGGCGTACCGGCAGGCATCGCTTATCGCGGTTGCGACGACAAGGACCGCAGCTTCGCCGCCTTCAAGACGGGCAAGCCGATGCCATCGGAAATTTGCGGCATGGTCGGCGGCAAGAAATTCGACACCTGCGTCGCCACCAACAATTTCGACCAGTGCCTCGGCGGCGCGGTCAACCGCGGCAACCGTCCCGCATGTTCGGCCGATCATTTCTGCCGCGAGGATTATATGTGCCAGTCGCTGCCGCCGGACACGCCGGGCGCCGCCAAGGTGAAAGGCATCGGCTACTGCTCGCCGACTTATTTCATCTTCCAGATGCGCATCGATAATCACGCGACGCCCTGGGCGAGCGCGACCAGCGCCCCCAGGGATGCGGGGTTCGGGGCGGCGGAAGAGGAGTGAGCCTGCGAGTTGGGCGACCACCAGTTCAGCGCTGGAGATAGTCTTCCATCCGCGCAGTCCATTTGGTGTCGAATTCCGAAATGTGGCGCTGTGCTACGCTCGAGTTCAGCAGCGTCGAGAGCGCGGTCACGGCGATCGGGTCCAGGTCGGGCGGCTCCGTGTAGCCAAGCGCCGCCAGCCGTTGAGCCCATGATGGATGGGTGGACTTTGCATCATCCGGGCTTGCCCACGCCTTGCGGGCGCAAACATCGAGGCAAATGGGTTCTCGCAGCTGGCCGGCAGCTTCCAGCATGCGCTCGAGCGGCGGTCGCGGCGGACGCAAAGCACCTCGCAATTCATGCTGCAAAGGGTCATAGACCGTCTCCGTGAAATGCACGTCTGCCGTGGCAAGAAGCAACAGCGCGCGTGCGGCGTGCTCGGCGTCGCCGGAGGATGCCGTGTGTCGATCTGCCTTGATCTCCGCTTCGCGCGAAAGCCGGATTTCTTCCCGCTCGAACGATTGCGACAGCCAGCCGATAGCGGCGTGGAGCAGGCTGCCTGTGATCGTGGTTCCGGGCGGGGCATACTCGAAGACAAATCCGAAACCGTTTTCGAACTCAGCGAGATTGAGGCTGCCATTGGTATCCTTGTTGCGCACATGCGCGTCCTCATGGGCAAGGATCGCGGCAAGCGCTCTTTCATCGGTCACTGCGAGGAGAGGGATGCCAATGGTTAGAAACAGCCGATTGCCGAGAAGGCCGAGAAGCGTGCGCTCTTCGCGCACGCTGGCGTTCAGGTTGCCCTCTAGTATGACAACCGTGCGCGCAGCACGGCGCGGTCCGGCGACGCTCCGCCACAGCGCCCACAGGCCGGGCGCTTCTGCTTCACTGACGCCTTTGATCTTGCTGCGTCGGAAGCCCGCAAACAATGTGCCGAACAGAAATGCCAAGGCCGTGGTGGCGATCGGCATGACGACGAAGCCGCTGGCGATAAACCAGATTGGATGGTTGTCGAGCAGGGACATCCAGACGCAGAAGATGATGAGAGCGGGAACAACGAAAAACAGGACCGTGAACCTGCCAAACCGCCGACCGGCGCTGATGATCAGTCGCGACATTGGATGTTACAACGGGATGTTGTCGTGCTTCTTCCAGGGATTCTGCATGTCCTTGTTGCGCAGCATGCGCAGCGCCCGCGCGATGCGGCGGCGGGTCGAATGCGGCATGATCACCTCGTCGACATAGCCGCGTTCGGCGGCGACGAAGGGCGACAGGAAGCGGTCTTCGTAAGACTTTGTGTGGGCTGCGATCTTTTCGGCGTCGCCGATATCCTTACGGTAGATGATCTCGACCGCGCCTCTCGCCCCCATCACCGCGATCTGCGCCGTCGGCCAGGCATAGTTCATGTCGCCACGCAGGTGCTTTGAGGCCATCACGTCATAGGCGCCGCCATAGGCTTTGCGGGTGATGACCGTGATTTTCGGCACGGTCGCCTCGGCGTAGGCAAACAGGAGTTTCGCGCCATGCTTGATCAGGCCGCCATATTCCTGCGCGGTGCCGGGCAGGAAGCCCGGCACGTCGACGAAGGTGACGATGGGAATGGAAAAACAGTCGCAGAAGCGCACGAAGCGCGCCGCCTTGCGGCTTGCGTCGGAATCGAGCACGCCGGCCAGCACCATCGGCTGGTTGGCGACGAAGCCGACGGTACGGCCCTCGACGCGGCCAAACCCGGTGACGATGTTCTTGGCGAAGTTCTGCTGGATCTCGAAGAAGTCGCCTTCGTCGGCAACTTTGAGGATCAACTCCTTGATATCATAGGGCTTGTTGGCGTTGTCCGGGATCAGCCGGTCGAGCGACAGATCATGGTCGGTGACCGACTGATAGCATTCGACCTCCGGAAGCTCCGACGTGTTGGACGCCGGCAGCAGATCGACCAGCCGGCGCATCTGCAACAGCGCCTCGACGTCATTGTCGTAGGCGCCATCGGCGATCGAGGATTTGGTCGTGTGGACGGACGCGCCGCCAAGGCTCTCGGCCGTCACCGTCTCGTTGGTTACGGTCTTCACCACATCCGGCCCGGTGACGAACATATAAGAGGTGTCGCGCACCATGAAGATGAAGTCGGTCATCGCAGGCGAATAGACGTCGCCGCCGGCGCACGGCCCCATGATCACGGAAATCTGCGGTATGACGCCGGAGGCCAGCACGTTGCGCTGAAAGATCTCGGCATAGCCGCCAAGCGCCGCCACGCCTTCCTGGATGCGGGCGCCTCCGGCATCGTAGAGACCGATGATCGGCGCGCGATTGCGCAACGCCATCTCTTGCACCTTGATGACCTTTTCGGCATGCGCCTCCGACAGCGAGCCGCCGAAGACGGTAAAGTCCTTGGCGAAGAGATAGACCGGACGGCCATTGACCGTGCCCCAGCCGGTGACGACGCCATCGCCTGCGATCTTGGTCTTCTCCATGCCGAAATCGGTCGAGCGATGCTCGACATACATGTCGAACTCCTCGAACGAGCCTTCGTCGAGAAAGACCTCGATACGTTCGCGCGCCGTCAGCTTGCCCTTCTTGTGCTGGGCGTCGATGCGGGTCTGGCCGCCGCCCATGCGGGCGATCTCGCGGCGGCGCTCGAGTTCCTTCAGCACATCCTTCATCGCTCGGTCTCCAGAAATGGAAGCTGCATTTGTGGTAATGATGCCTGCAGGCGTGTGCAAGCGCCGCTTTCGGCCTCGATTATTGCGCTGCAACATGTGGCCCCTTGTATTCCGGAGCGAACTCAGCCATATGCAGCCCATAGGCGCTTGGGCCGGAGATTCCGGCCTTCTCGACAAATGAGACTGGTTGCGTCTGTTTTCCCTCTTTCCGGTATATCGGCCCCTCTTTCCGATACATCACGAAGTGGCGAAAGAGTCCCGTGGCATGACGCCTGCGGGCACGACAGCGCAGCCGAGTGGACGTTTCCGTCCGCCCGCCTTGTCGTTTCATATCAAATTTTCGACGGCAGGTTGCGCCCTGCCGCCATCGATATTTGCGGCCAAGACCGCGTGAAAGAAGACTATTTTGACCAACGAAAACACCTCAGCCGGTAACGCTATCTCGACCGGCAACACTGCGGAGCTCACCGGTTTCGCAGCCCTTGGAATTACGGGCGCGCTGCTCAAGGCGACGCATGGCGCCGGCTTCACCGAGCCGAAGCCGATCCAGACGCAGGCGATCCCGCCGCAGATGGAAGGCCGTGATATCTTCGGCATCGCCCAGACCGGCTCCGGCAAGACCGCTGCCTTCGCGCTGCCGATCCTGTCGAAGATCATCGCGCTCGGCACCAAGCGCCGAGCCAAGACCACTCGTGCGCTGATCCTGGCGCCGACGCGCGAACTCGCCGTCCAGATCGAGGACACCATCAAGATCCTCGCCAAGGGCGCGCATGTCTCGACCGCTCTCGTGCTTGGCGGCGTCTCGCGCTTCAGCCAGGTGAAGAAGGTCGCTCCCGGCGTCGACATCCTGATCGCCACGCCCGGCCGCCTGACCGACCTGGTGCGCGAGGGCGACTTGATTCTCTCCGACACCAAATGGCTGGTGCTGGACGAGGGCGACCGCATGCTCGATATGGGCTTCATCAACGACGTCAAGCGGATCGCCAAGGCGACCGCGCCCGACCGTCAGACGGTGCTGTTCTCGGCCACCATGCCCAACGAAATCGCCGAGCTGGCGAAGGGCCTGTTGAAGAACCCGATCCGCGTCGAAGTCGCGCCGCAGAGCACCGCTGCTGCCGAAATCGTGCAGGGCGTTGTCTTTGCCCGCACAAAGCAGAAGCGCCAGGTGCTGTCGACGATGCTCGCCGACGAAGCGATGAAGTCCGTCATCATCTTTTCGCGCACCAAACATGGCGCCGACCGGGTGACCAAGGACCTCGAACGCGACGGCTTCAAGGCCGCCGTCATCCACGGCAACAAGTCGCAGAACGCCCGCCAGAAGGCGCTCAACGATTTCCGCGAGGGCTCGGTGCGCATTCTCGTGGCTACCGACATCGCGGCGCGCGGCATCGACGTCCCCGGCATCAGCCATGTGGTGAATTTCGATCTGCCGGATGAGGCCGAAAGCTATGTCCACCGCATCGGCCGTACCGGCCGTAACGGCATGGACGGCATCGCCATCACGCTTTGCGATCCTTCCGAAAACAGCAAGCTGCGTCAGGTCGAGCGCATCATCCGCAGCAAGCTGCCGATCGTTGCCGACCATCTCGGCAGCCCGGATCCGGTGCGCAATCCGGCCGAAAAGAACGAGCGCTTCGAGCCCGCCAATGATCGCAACGACCGCAATGGCCGTCGCGACGGCAGGCGGCCCGGTGGCCAGAACAACGGCTTCGCCAAGAAGCGTTTTGGTGACAAGCCGGCCTTTGCGGGTGCAAGCGAGCGCAAGCCGGAAGGCGCCAAGGCCTTCAAGGGCAACAACAAGCGCCGCTTCGGCGGCAAGCGGCCCGCTGCGCGGGCTGCCTGATCAGACGAACCGGTCAGGCTCGTCGAGCCTGGCTTGATTGCTGACGATTGAATATGAGGACGGCCGGGGCAATGCTTCGGCCGTCCTTTTCGTTTAGGGCTGCCCGGTAATTGCCTTCACCCACACGACGATCCGCTGCGCCAGGAAAGCCGTGGTCGAGGGCGACAGCGCGTCGCCGGCAATGACGTGGTCGTCGGGATCGCCATTGTCGTCGACGGGCACCAGTTCATGCGGTGCGCCCCAGCGGCCGGCGATTTCGCGGGTGCGATCCTGGCGCACCACCTTGTCGGAATCCGAGAAGATGAACAGCGCCGGTATGATTGCCTTCTCCACAGGCGCTGCGTAGGCAAGGTTGGTCAGCGCCGCCATCGGTAGCACAGCTGCCATTGGATATGTGTGCGTCCAGAGTTTCTCGTGCAGCGCGTTGCGGGTCGGAAAGCTGCGCTCCTTGCCGCCGACGAAATCGGCGATCTGCCTGCCCCAGGGCATGGTCAGCAGCTCGGCGCCTGAAGCCCTGATGCCAAAATTCGGCGAGATGAATGCGATTGCAGCGACGCCGTCCGATGCGCCAGGCTCAGTCGCCGCCCATGCCGCCAGCGATCCACCGGTCGAGGTGCCGATGACGATCACCTTGTCGCCGATGGCTCGGCCGATGGCGAGCGCCTCCTCATAGTCGTTGATCCAGGCATTGACGCTGCCTTGCGCCATAGCAGCGCCGTCCTGCCCATGACCGGTGAGGCGGGTGTAGAAAAGGTTGGCGTCGAGTTGGTCGGCGACCTCGTCGGCCAGCGGGCGAACCTCGCCCTTCGATGCCGAAAAGCCATGGATATAGACGATCGCCAATGGCGTCCTGGCGTGAACCATCGGATCGGCCCAGATGATTTCTTTCTCGAGCCCGTCGCGAACGTTGGGCACGGCAGCCTCTTCGCGCGCAATATACGCTTGCGGATCGTCGCCGATCACTTTGGGGTCGAAGCTGATTGTTGTGTCGACGGGAACGCGCGGACCAAGCAGGAGGGCCAAGACAAGGATGATGACGACGCCCAGCACCGCAAGCACGATCCGTCGCCCCATCTCAGACTCCACAACAATTCTAAAGCCTATGGCGGCCGGTGCAGTCAGGCAACAGCCGGACTGTGGACAGCTATTGGTTCGGCGGCTTGCGGTCGAAATTCAGCGGCCGCCCTGTCCAGCGGGTCGCCGTGCTGATGAACCACCGGCAGACTGGCCTTGGCAGCAGTGCCAGCACCTTCAGCCCCCAGCTCAGCCGGTGAGGGAAGGTAACCTCGAAGCCGCCATGCTCGATGCCGCGCAGCATGCGGCGCGAGGCGCGGTTGACCGGCATCAGTCCCGGCATCGGCAGCATGTTCTTTTCGGTCAGCGGCGTGTCGATGAAGCCCGGATTCATCACCTGGATCCGGACATTCATCTTGTCGAAATCGTATTTCAGCGACTCGGCCAAGATGTTGATCGCCGCCTTCGAGCCGCCATAGGCCGCCGTGGTCGGCCAGCCGAAATAGGCGGTAACCGATCCGACAAGCACAATATGGCCGCGCGCACGGATGCGCATGCGCTCCATGAGCGGGACGAGGCCATTGATGATACCGAAATAGTTGACCTCGAAGGTCTGGCGAAAGTCGCGGACCCTGAGGTCTTCGCCGGGCGTGGCGATGTAGTTGCCGGCGTTGAAGACGGCGAGCACGATCGGCCCGAGCTCCTTTTCAATCGCCGCCACCGTGCTTGCCATGCGCGGCTCATCGGTGACGTCGCAAGGGTAGGCGACGACACGTCCCGGCATCTGCGCCGTCTCGACGATGAGCGCGTCGAGTGGGTCGCCGTCGAGTGCGGTGACCGCGACGACAAAGCCCTTTGCCGCGAGGTCCTTGGCCAGCGCACGGCCGATGCCGCTGCTGCCGCCGGTTATCCAGGCGACGCCGTGCTTCGGGTTGGCCCGGTAAAGTGTCATTCTGCGCCCTGCCGATCTGTCATTAGTGCTCTAGCGGTGAAAAAATCGAATGAAAAGAGCGCTTTTCCGTACTGGTTGAAATGATCGTCATCGCGCGTTGTCCGGCCGCGGGAGATTGCAGTGCCCGAAATGCGACTGGACCAGGCGAATTCTTGCCTTGAAACGCAAGCTTCGGGTTTCTAGGGTCTCGCCGCAGCTACATAAGGAATCCCGGATGCCCCGTTCTGTGATCGAAGCGATCGGCAACACGCCCCTGATCCGCCTCAACAAGGCCTCGGAGCAGACCGGCTGCGAGATCCTGGGCAAGGCCGAGTTCATGAACCCCGGCCAGTCGGTCAAGGATCGCGCCGGCCTGTTCATCATCCGCGACGCCGAACAGCGCGGGCTGTTGAAGCCGGGCGGGGTCATCGTCGAAGGCACGGCAGGCAATACCGGCATTGGCCTGACGCTGGTTGCCAAGGCGCTGGGCTATCGCACAGTGATCGTTATTCCCGACACCCAGAGCCAGGAAAAGAAGGACACGATCAAGCTGCTTGGTGCCGAGCTGATCGAAGTGCCGGCGGTGCCTTACAAGAACCCCAACAATTACGTGAAACTGTCGGGGCGGTTGGCCGAGCAGATGGCGAGGTCGGAGCCGAACGGCGCGATCTGGGCCAACCAGTTCGACAACGTTGCCAATCGCGACGGCCATATCCGCACCACGGCGGAAGAAATCTGGATGCAGACCGGCGGCAAGGTCGACGGTTTCGTCTCGGCGGTGGGTTCGGGCGGAACGCTGGCCGGCGTCGCCTTCGGGCTGAAGGCCAAGAGCAGCAACGTCAAGATCGCGCTCGCCGATCCGCTGGGTGCGGCGCTCTATTCCTTCTACACCAGTGGCGAATTGAAGTCCGACGGCAGCTCGATCACCGAAGGGATAGGGCAGGGGCGCATCACGGCAAATCTCGATGGGTTCACGCCGGACTTCTCGTTCCAGGTGCCGGACGAAGAGGCGCTGCCGATCGTCTTCGACCTGATCCAGGAAGAAGGCCTGTGCGTCGGCGGTTCGACCGGCATCAACATTGCCGGCGCGATCCGGCTGGCGCGCGAGCTTGGCCCCGGCCACACCATCGTGACCATCCTTGCCGACTATGGCACGCGCTACCAGTCGAAGCTGTTCAACCCGGAATTCCTGCGTGAGAAGAACCTGCCGGTGCCGGGCTGGATGGATGAGCGCAGCACAATTTCGGTGCCGTATGAGAAGGTCGCCTGATGGCGCACAGAACAGAAGCGCTGTTTCGCGACGACGCCTATCTCAGAGAGGCTGACGCCACCGTTGTCGCCATCAACGAGCGCGGCGGCATCATTCTCGACCGGACCATCTTCTATGCCACATCGGGCGGCCAGCCTGGCGATACCGGCACATTAGAGCGCGCGGACGGCAGCCGCATCGCCATTGCCGCCACCATCACCGGCGAGACCAAGGACGAGATCATCCATGTGCCGGCGCCGGAGCAGCCGGCACCCGAGGTGGGCGAGCGGGTGAAACTCGCCATCGACTGGGAGCGGCGGCATCTCCTGATGCGCATGCACGCAGCTTGCCATTTGCTCACCGTCGTCTGTCCGTTTCCGATTACCGGTGCTGCGGTTTCCGAAGATGACAGCCGCGTCGACTTCGACGCTCCCGATGCCGGCTTCACCAGGGAAGACGTCACCGCCGGGCTGATGGAGCTGGTGCGGGCCGATCATCCGATCTTCGTCAGGCTGATCACCGACGAGGAACTGGCAGCCAATCCTGGCCTGGTGAAATCCAAGACTGTCCGGCCGCCCGCCGGCACCGGCAAGATCCGCCTGGTCTGCATCGGCGACAACGCTTCGATCGACAGCCAGCCCTGCGGCGGCACCCATGTCAAAAGCACCGGCGAAGTCGGTGAAATCCATATCGGCAAGATCGAGAAGAAGGGCCGCGAAAACCGGCGTTTTCGCATTCGCTTCGGACCAATGCCGGCGAATTAGGGTCAAATAGCACGTGGCCTCTATGTTGCTCAGCCGGTCTGAGACACCTTGGCTTAACCAAGGTGTCGGAAACTGGACGGTGATCGCTCAACCCATGCTTCGATCTGCTCGGTGACAAACTTGGCTGCTTGATGGTGGATGAAGTGGCCAGCCCCGGGCAAAGCAATCACGGCGGTAACGTTGTCGACTTCTCGGAAGGTCCCGTCAAAAGCGCTTGACGGCACATAGGGATCGTCGGAGCCAAACAGCACAAGGGTCGGCGCCTTGACCAAAGGCAGCTGGCCCAGATCCGGCACCCTGCCAAGCGGTATGTTGGCCCTGTAGTAGCCCAGCATCGCTTCCGGATCGGATCGCCTGAGCGAATCTGTCAGGGCCTGCCTGTCCTGCGGATCGGCGACCCAGGTGGCGAGTTTGTCGATGTCCAGCATCTGGGTGGCGCCCGGGACCTGGAAGCCACGTACATATCCGATGATCTCGGCATTGGCCGGATCGGCGACCGCACGCAGATAGTTGCGGGGGTGCGGTGCCGACAGCAGGATGAGATGGCGCACGACCTGCGGCACGCGTACGGCCAGCCACCATGCGATGATGCCACCCCAGTCATGGCCGACAATAGCGGCCTGGGTCAGCTTTTCCGCTGCAAGAACAGCCAGCACGTCGTTGACCAGGTGGGTCAGCGCATAGTTGCCATGGCCTTGTGGTCCATCGCTTTGTCCGAAGCCCCTCAGGTCCGGCGCGATCACCCGATATCGGTCGCAGAGCGCTTGCATCTGCCGGCGCCAGCCCATTCCGTGATCCGGAATGCCATGCAGAAACACAATCGGCGGGCCTGAGCCCGCCGCTGTGTAGTGCAGTTTGACGTTGCCATTGACGGCAACCCTAGATTCAAACGCCACTTCCTGTTCCGTCAATTGCAATCCATTCGAAGCAGTAGACCGAGTTGGGAGGCTCGAACCGCCGGCCTACATCTTGACTTCGAGGCGCAGGAACGGGCCGTTGAATGTCTGGGTGCTCTTGTCCGCCATCTCAAGCAGATTGTGCCACTGTTCGACCCGATAGCCTGCGGTGAACGTGGTATCTTCCCACGGTTTGAAAGTCACGCCACCGGAAAGGTCTATGCTGGTAACAACCTTGTTGGAATGCTGGCTTTCGCTGACGTTGATATCTGGATCAGGAGTAGGATCGCTTGGATCGCTCTCATGTTCGTGGAGGCTAAACTTGTCCGTCCGTCGGCCCCACATAGCCGAGCCCGAAACCGCACCGGTAAGACCCCACGTCTCACCCAGCGGATAGTAGACTTCGGCGCCGAGGCGCGGACCGATGCCGTAGAACTCGGATGAGCCAAGCTTGTCAGCGTTGCCGCCCTTGTCGGCCGGATCATTGGGAGTGGCGCTCACATTGAAATTCAGCTTCTCCTTGGAGTGCAGCAAGCGCAGACCGCCGAAGAACCGGATGTCGGCGCCCTGCGCCTCGACATGCTTGCCGATATCGAAGTCGAGCGTCTGGAAATTGTAGCTGTTGCCGAACGACAGGCCGATGACGCCGCCACTTTGCGGGACATTCAGACTAAAGTCGTTGTCCTGGCCGGCGTGAAAAGTACCAGCGAGCCTCCAGTCCACATCCGAAGAAATCGCTTTGGTGAGCGCCACTGATCCGTAGAGATCGCCGAAATCATTGCCACTGCCGAGCTTGTCGCTGGTATCGCCAAGCTTGTCGACGTTGGATTGATAGACCGCGCCTTCGAAGGCAATCTTGATGCGGGAATCGACCACTGCAGGATCGGTTACCTGTGCATCGGCGGCATGAGCCGCGACCACACCAACTGATGTCACCGAAGCGGCAGACGCTGCAACCGTAGCAAGAAGCTTACTTGAAACCTGATTTCGCATTTTTCCCCGCCTGGAATCGATCTGAATTGATATTAGCCCACTCGCACACTACCGCAGCGGCACCTTTCGTCATAGCTGCCATAATCATTTATCGGGCAGTGTTACGCGTTTGCCACAGAACCCGTTTTATCTCTGCGAATCGAATGTGATAGCGTAGGAGTTTCTGGTCGAGATGTCGGCGCTGGCCGCCTGGTGTCTACGGCTGCGCGGGGGGGCATCGATGGACGACCGGATACAAATCGAAAGCGTTCTCAACAACCTCGTCTATGCGCTTTTTGCTCATGGCGGGCAGGCGGAAACGAGTGGTCGGCCCAGCGACTTCGGCAACATGGTTGTCTTTGACAATCCGGAAGCCGTCGACACAATCGTCAAGGCGCCGGAGCTCTTTCGGAAGAACTTCTCCCTGATCTCGGCGCTCGGTTTCAGCCGTTTCAACACGAACGATCAGGATTGGTCGGTCCGGCGTACCATCACCCAGGACGTCTATTTGGCGGCCGCCAAGCCGGCGCAGCAGCACCCCGTTGCGGAAATCTTCGCCACCTGTCTGTCCAGTAGCGACGCCACGCTACCAGCCATCCAGCAATCGTTGTTCGCCGCGTCGATGACCATATTTTACAGGGCTTTCGGCCTTGTTCCCGATATGGCGGCGACGCTGTTGCTGCTCGACAGGGTCCGCGACGTTCTGAGGCGTCTCCAATATTATTCCTGGGTGACGCCGACGACCGCCGAACGTGGGAACGCTATCCAGGACGCTCGCGCGGTGGTCGCCGATTTCGCATCGCTGCTGATGGCGGATCCCCGCGCCGCTGCGGAGATGGACCGCTTTAGAAGCGAAGCCACAGATATCGAAGGCTTCTCGCCGGTGGAGGAGTTTGTCATGAACTTCTTCGCAGGCGTCGAGACATCGGTGACGACCGCACTTTGGGTGATCGATCGACTGGGGGCAAACCAGCAGGTGCAAGACCGTATCCATGCCGAGGTTCTCTCGGGCGATGCGCAGACGCCGTATACCGATTGCATGATCAACGAGACGATGCGCTTTTTCCCTCCGATTCCGTTCCTGACCCGGGAAGTCGGTGCCGATACGGTTCTCGAAGGTCGGCGTCTCTACGCCGGACAATTGATCATGGTGTCGATCGTCGGCGTGCACCAGAACCCGGCTTTCTGGTCAAACCCGCGTGTCTTCAATGCCAGCCGGAAGGAGTTCCTCGACAACAGCTTTGATCGGAGGGCCTTCATTCCTTTCCTCACCGGACCGCGCATGTGCGGTGGCGCACGTCTCGGCCGGCTGGAAGTTCGGGAGGCAGTCCTTGCCATTGTGCGCCAGTTTGCTTTTAGCCGGGCCGACGATGTCATCCGGTTCGACTATGCGCTGGCACTGCGCCCGGCGCAGGGTGCCTCCGTCAGTGTTTCGCGTCGATGAAACGCAGGGTCAGGCATGGTCCTGCCAAAACCGAGCGACATAGTCCCCAAATTGCCTTTTGATCATCGCCTTGAGTTCGGCATCATGCGCATAGCGCGCACCCGTCGATACGGCTTTTGATTTCAACTCGAAACCTGGGAACCAGTTGCTCATCGTGGCGGAAACGTTTTCCTGCTGGTTGGCGATGAAGTCCTCGTAGCAGACCTCAGCCACTCTGCTCTGATCAAGGGTGTTCAGGTAATTTTTCCACCTGATTTCGCTGTCGAAAATATGTTGGGCGGTATCCCTGGCAACCCTCTCGGTCAAAATTGTCACCTTGGGGATTCCAGGCAGCGTCTCCCGACTGTCGAACGGCTGGCCAGTATGGAGCATCGAAAGCAGGCTTATGGTTTGATCCACCTTGTTTCTTCTTGAGAGGAAGACATAGAACGAGTTGCCGTCGTCGTTGCCGATTGAATTGCGTGCGAATGGCAGGTTTTCAAAAAAAATCTTGGCGGCGAACACACCGTTCTCAGTCCTTTTCGCCAGGAGCTGGCGACCATAGGCCATTGCCCGCTCGTTGAGTTTTTCAAGATCAATTGTGTTGTCGGCCGACCAGCGTATCATCAGCGGCAAGGCATACTGCCACTGAAAATACTCGGTTGGGATTCCCAAGCCGAACTGTTGCAAGGTTTGGCAATAGGAATGCCCGGCCGTTCGCGGAGTGGTGCAAATCAGGATCTTGGCGGGATTTTCGGTTGAGCTTTGGCGATCATAGGTCGCCGAGATGTATTCACTGTACAAATCGTCGAAATGCATATCCGGAACCAACCCACAATCACACGCCAGATTTAGGCCGCAGACAGGAACCCCAGGATGAGCAGAGCCTGGTCCAGCGTCATCAGCGATGGCGGATCGCCAGCATCGATGTTGTCGACAAGCCACAGATCAGGCCGTGCGAGCCGTGTGCGCTCGATGGCCTGCCGGTCGACGAATTGGCTGTCGCGGCCGTACATCAACAGAACGCGGGCGTCGATCTTGGCAGCGATTGGGAAAAGATCGTATTGGCGGCCGGTCAGTGCGCCAAAATTTCCCGTCGTTGCGGGGTCATAGGCGAGCCGGAAGCCCTCGGGACCGGCTGCGATCCGGTTCTCCACATAGCGATTGAACACTGCGTCCTCGACCGGCCCCATGAGGGATCTGGTGGTGGCCAGATAGTCCTTGGCAGCCGCACGGCTCTCAAATTTAAGCGCACTTTCCTTCATGACGACGTCTCTCATAGCGTCGACCTTAGGCCCGCCGAGCATTGGAACGTCGTTGAGAACGATTTTCGTGGCCTTGGAGCGAGTCATGTGCAGAAACAACAGCAAGATCGTGCCGCCCCACGAAGTGCCGATGAAGTGGTTCTCCGTGCCGGCGAACTCGCCAAGCGCGCGCAGGCACTTGGAATAGACGTTGATGTCGTAGCCGGAGCCCAGATAGGCGCTACGCCCGCGCCCCAACAGGTCTGGGCAGACAACCAGGAAACCATTGCGGCACAAGAATGTGGCGAGGTAGTTAAAATCGGCACCATTGCCGGTGAAGCCGTGAAGGCAGAAAACTGTGGCGTGAGGCGTGCCGGCTGGCCGCCAGATGCGCACGAACATTGCGGCATACCGGTCATCCAGCCGGATAAGTATTTCTTGCGTCAGTGCCTCGGCAGGCTTGGCCGAACTCATCAGATGTCGCGCTTGCGGACGGCACGCTTGACCGAGCCGCGGTTGTCAATGAAGTCGCGTTTCCAGAACACCGACTTGTCAAGGTTTATGAGCTTGGCGTTCTTGATAAGTGGCAGGATATGGGACGAAGACCGCGTCGCCAGCACCGTGACGGCGGTAGCGTCGCCGCCGGGAAAAGGATTGAGCGGACCGCCATTCTTCGCCCATGCCTCCGCTATCTCGCGACTGGTCTGGATCCATCCAACGTAGGCCACGATAACGTCGTCGATCGAGCCGATCATATGTGTCTGCTGATCCATTTGATAGCGTAGCGTCTTCACCATCAAGCCGAACTCGTAACCATCGAAAGGCGGATAGTGTGCAAGAAAATTGCAAACAAGCCCGAGCGAAGCCGGATTGCTCGGAGTTCGGGAAAACAAGAGATTGCTCATGTCGAGATTTTATTGACCCCGCCCATCCCAGATCATAACCATCACTCCGTACTCGCCACGAAACACGAAAACAATCAGAATCAACACACCTGCTGCGGCTGACTACGTCGTGCGCTCGCTGCGCATTCAGATTGTCGGGCCAAACAGGATCCGGAACCGAATGGCCGCCAAAATATAGTAGTCGGCCAACAAGGCAGGAGAACAACGATGGCCGATGACAGCCCTTTCACAGTCGATGCGGACTGGTTGCAGAGCCGTCTTGGCGAGCCCGGCCTGACGATCGTCGATGCGTCCTGGTACCTGCCGGCGCAGAAGCGCGATGCACGCGCCGAATATGAGGCAGCGCATATTCCGGGTGCGCGCTTCTTCGACCAGGATGCGGCCTCGGACCCAGATGCCAAGCTGCCGCACACGCTGCCTTCGCCGCAGCATTTCGCGCAATATGTCGGCGCCATGGGTATTTCGGCCGACGACACCATCGTCGTCTATGACGGTCCGGGCTTCTTCTCGGCGCCGCGCGCCTGGTGGATGTTCCGTGTCATGGGCGTGTTCCAGGCCTATGTGCTGGATGGCGGCTTCGACCGCTGGAAGGCGGCCGGCCGGCCGGTGACGGCGGAGCCGACCAAGATCGCGCCAAACGTGTTCCACGCAGATTTCGACGCCGCCCGCCTCGCCAGCCTAGCCGACATGCGTCGCATCGTCGAAACGAAAGAAAGCCAGATTGCCGACGCCCGTGGCGCCGGCCGTTTCGCCGGCACCGAGCCTGAGCCTCGCGCCGGCGTTCGCTCCGGTCACATGCCTGGTGCGCGCAACCTGCCTTATTCGGCGCTGTCGCAGGACGGCGCGCTGCTGTCGAAGGACCAGTTGCGCAAGGCCATTGAAGATGCCGGCATCGATCTGTCGAAACCGATCGTGACCTCGTGCGGTTCCGGCGTGACGGCGGCGGTCATCACGCTGGCGCTGGAGACGCTCGGTCACACCGACAACCGGCTCTATGACGGCTCATGGACGGAATGGGGCGGGCTATCAGATACGCCCGTTGCAACGGGCAAGGAATGACGGCGATGGAAAACGGTGTGCTGGAAGACATCGAAGTCACGGTGACGTTTCTGGAAATGCATGTGCCGCCGGCCTATTCACCGCCGCTGCCCTACAACAGGCAGATCGCGCTGTTGAAGACCAAGGACATTCCGCTGCATTTCTACCGCTATCTGATGGATCGGGTGGGGCGCAAATGGCATTGGGTCAATGTGCTGCGGTTGCACGATGAAGAGCTTGCGGCCGGCATTCACCGCGAGGACCGCGACATCCGGGTGCTTTATCTTGACGGCGCGCCGGCCGGGTTCTTCGACCTCAAGCCGCATCTGCCGGAAGAGGTCGAGCTCGCTTATTTCGGCATGATGGAGCATGCGACCGGGCTAGGCATCGGCCGCTGGTTCCTGGGCGCGGCGATCGCCGCCGCCTGGTCGTATCAGCCGAAGCGGGTGACGGTGCAGACCTGCACGCTCGACCATCCGGCGGCCTTGCCGCTCTACCAGAAGCTCGGTTTTGCGCCGGTGGCGCAAAAGAAGGAGATCGTGCATCCGCTGTCGTTCTCCGAGCGCTCGGCCAGCGTCATGAGGCCATGACATCCTAATTAGCCGGCTTGTTTGCGAGACCGACCGCCATCGCAGATTCATCGAGATTTCGATAGCACCGGCTGATGATACCCAATTGACGCTTCGATACTTGGCAGGAATCGGGTGGGAAGCATCGGCTTGGATGCATGATTTCTGGTCAACGACACCGGAGATTTCTGCCATGACCATTCAGTTCAAAGCCCTGCCAACCCAGGAGGTCAGAGCCTTGCAGTTTGGAGGCCCGGATGCCTACGGCCACACGCCCGAGCGAAAGATTTCCGACGGCGACGGCATCCCTTGCCGGCACTGTCTGAAGAACATCGCCGCGGGCGACGTCTATCTCGTTCTGGCCTATCGCCCATTCCCGGATCTGCAGCCTTACGCTGAAACTGGTCCGATCTTCCTGCATGCGGAAGAATGCGAACGCGCCCCCGAGACCGAGCAGCTGCCAGAGGTGCTCGAAAGCCCCGACTACATCGTGCGTGGCTATGACGGGGATAATCGCATCGTCTACGGCAGTGGCGGCGTCATCCTGACCTCAGCAATCACGGCGCGGGCCGAAACCCTGCTCGAACGCGACGATATCGCCTACGTCCATGTCCGCTCGGCACGCAACAATTGATATCAGTGCCGAATCGAACGTGCCTGACAAAAAAATGCCCGCCGTTGGTCTGGCGGGCAGTTGGGAACCGTGTGACGGCTCGATCCGTCAAGTTGGCACCCCTGTCTGTGCAGGTTTTTCGGATGGCTGATGTGAAACGCTTCACACAGCGCCCGCGACTATCGCCGGCACACGGTGGCGCGCCGACTGGCGGCGAACTGTCGTACTGCCGTCGCATTCATACGTTAAAAGGTGAGTGTCGATGGATTGCCGACCGCGGATGAACCGGCGGGGATCTCGATATCGAGGAAGCGGGGCTTTGGCTCCGCTTTTTTGTTGCCGGCGTTTTGCCCGCAAGAAAAAACCCACCGGGATGAGCCGGCGGGCTGACGGGAGCAAGTCTTCCCAATTTAGGTGAGATCAGGATTTAGGTGGGGTCAGGCAGCCAGAACCACTTTCGGTTCGACCAGCTCATAGCCGAGTGCTTCGGCGACGGCGCGATTGGTGATCTTGCCCCTGTGGACATTGACGCCGTTGCGCAAATGGTGGTCGTCGACCAGCGCCTTCAGGCCCTTATCGGCCAGCTGCAGACCATAATGCAGCGTCGCGTTGTTGAGCGCGTGGGCCGAGGTCACCGGCACGGCGCCCGGCATGTTGGCGACGCAGTAGTGGATCACGCCATCGACCTCATAGGTCGGCTCGGCGTGGGTGGTGGCGTGCGAGGTCTCGAAACAGCCGCCCTGGTCGATGGCGACGTCGACCAGCACCGAGCCCTTCTTCATGCCCGACAGCATTTCGCGAGTCACCAGCTTGGGTGCAGCAGCACCCGGGATGAGCACGGCGCCGACGACGATGTCGGCCGAGAAGCATTCTTCCTCAAGCGCCTCGACTGTGGAGTAGCGGGTGTGGACGCGGCCGGTAAAGAGGTCGTCCAGCTGGCGCAGGCGCGGGATCGAGCGGTCGATGATGGTGACGTCGGCGCCGAGGCCGACCGCCATGCGGGCTGCATGCAGGCCGACGACGCCGCCGCCGAGCACGGTGACCTTGCCGGGCAGTACGCCGGGCACGCCGCCGAGCAGCACGCCGCGGCCACCATTGGCCTTCTGCAGCGCGGTCGCGCCGGCTTGGATCGACAGGCGGCCGGCAACTTCCGACATCGGCGCCAAGAGCGGCAGGCCGCCGCGGTCGTCGGTTACGGTCTCATAGGCGATTGCGGTGACGCCGGACGCGAGCAGGCCCTTGGTCTGCTCCGGATCCGGGGCCAGGTGCAGATAGGTGTAGAGGATCTGGCCGTCGCGCAGCTGCGCCCATTCGTTGGGCTGCGGCTCCTTGACCTTGACGATCATGTCCGACTTGGCGAACACGTCGGCGGCGGTCCTGGCGATGGTGGCGCCGGCGGCGCGGTAGGCATTGTCATCGGCGCCGATGCCGGCGCCAGCGCCGCTTTCGACCAGCACTTCATGGCCATGCGCGACATATTCGCGGACGGAGCCCGGCGTCAGGCCGACGCGGTATTCGTGGTTCTTGATTTCCTTGGGGCAACCGACGCGCATAGTCTTCTCCTGATCCGGCCCTTCGGGCTCGTTCCCTGTATCAACCGAGTGAACCACGAATCGTTGCGCAGGTGTTTGCGAATGCGCTTGCGCGGGGTCACGCGTTTCGATAATCGTTGCGCGAAATCAAGGAAATTTCGCAGGAATCACGAGAAATGCCGCTCGACAGGATCGATATCGCCATTCTCGAGGCACTGCAGAAGGATGGCCGCATACCCAATGCGGCGCTCGCCGAAAGGGTCGGCCTGTCGCAGTCGGCCTGTTCGCGCCGGCTCGACAATCTGGAGAAATCCGGCACCATCCGCGGCTATCACGCCCGGCTTTCGAATGCAGCGCTCGGCCACCAGATGACGGCGATCGTGCACATATCGCTGTCGGGACAATTCGAAAAGACGCTGTCGGATTTCGAGGCGGCGATCAAGCGCTGCCCCAATGTGCTGTCCTGCCACCTGATGTCGGGCGAATATGACTATATCCTGCGCATCGCCGCCAAGGACCTGGTCGACTATGAGCGCATCCACAAGGAATGGCTGTCGGCGATGCCGCACGTGACCAAGATCAATTCGTCGTTTGCCCTGCGCGAGATCGTCGATCGCACGGCGATGGGCATGAAGCCGGAACTGGCCTAGCCCTGAGCAGTCTCGGTCACCAGCCTATCCATTGGGATGTCGTGCGGCTGCGGGTAGATGGTGGCTATGCGCTGCAGTTCGTAGCCGACTCCGATGACCAATGGCTTGAACGGCATGGCAGCCAGCGTGCGGTCGAAGAAGCCACCGCCATAGCCCAGGCGGTAGTTTCGCGGGTCGATGCCGACGATCGGCGAGATGACGATGTCGGGCAGCACCGGGTCGCCTTCGGCGGGGATAGGGATGTTCCAGACGCCTTTTTCCAGCCGGTCGCCAGGCACATAAGCGCGGAAGATCAGCGGCTGGCCCTTCTCGATCACGATGGGCAGCGCCGTGCGGCCGCCGCGTTCGTTGATCGACGCCATCCACGGCCGCAGGTCCGGCTCGCCGCGAAACGGCCAATAGAGGCTGACCATGCGGCCGGCAATGTCGCCGATGGTCGCGTCGAGCCCTTCGGCGATAGCCCGCGACATCGCCACCCGCGCATCGGCGGAAACCGCCAACCGTGCCGCGATCAGACGCTCGCGCTCGGCCTTGCGCCAACGGCGCACATCGGTCCAGTCGGTCAATGGCGCGCGAAATTCCGGATCGAGTTCGTGCATGAAGCAAGGCGGCGAAGAATATTGCGCCCGCCCTTTGCGATCTTTGTCATCGTCGTTGGCCATGCTTCACTCCCGTGGTTCCAGCCCCTGCAAGGCTATACCCGTCCAGGCTTGCCGACATAGGCATTCGCGACATCCGGCGACGAGTCCTGGGCAGCCTTACGCGCGGCAGTCTAGCGCGCCGCGACATTGTTGCGGTGCACAAAAATCACTAGATAAAGAGAGACAAACAGGGGTGAATGCGATGAGTGAAACCAGCCATCATGTCGTTGTCGTCGGCGCAGGGTTCGGCGGTCTCGAACTCACCCGGGCGCTGGCCGGCGCACCCGTGCGCATCACCATGATCGACAAGCGCAACCATCACCTTTTCCAGCCGCTGCTTTACCAGGTGGCGACCACCTCGCTGGCGACCTCGGAAGTTGCCTGGCCGATCCGTCATCTGCTGCGCAAGCGCGAGGACGTGACGACCCTGCTCGGCAACGTCACCGGCGTCGACCGTCCAGGCAAACGCGTGCTGCTTGAGGACGGCAGTTCTGTTCCCTACGACACGCTGGTGCTCGCCACCGGCGCGCGTCATGCTTATTTCGGCCACGACGAATGGGAGCCTTTCGCGCCCGGGCTGAAGACGCTTGAAGACGCAACCACCATTCGGCGGCGCATCCTGCTCGCCTTCGAGCAGGCCGAGCGCGAGACCGATCCGGCCAAGCGCCAGGCACTGCTGACACTGGTCATCGTCGGCGGCGGCCCGACCGGCGTGGAGCTTGCCGGCACCATTGTCGAACTCGCGCATGAAACGCTGCGCGGCGAATTCCGCAACATCGACACGCGTGAGGCGCGTGTGGTGCTGGTCGAGGCCGGAGACAGGATCCTAGCCAATTTCGCGCCAAAGCTGTCCGACTATGCGCGCAAGGCGCTGGAGCGGCGGGGCGTCACGGTCGAGCTTGGCCGCGCCGTCACGCGCCTCGATGCCGAAGGCGTCGTCTTTGGCGATACGCATCTGCCGGCGCGAACCATCCTGTGGGCCGCCGGCGTGGCGGCTTCACCCGCGGGAGAGTGGCTGGGCGCGCCGGTGGACCGGGCGGGCAGGGCAATGGTCGAGCCCGATCTGACCGTGCCGAACAGTCCTGAAATCTTCGTCATCGGAGACACCGCGCATGTCTTGCGGCCGGACGGCAAACCGGTGCCCGGCGTGGCGCCCTCGGCCAAGCAGGAGGGCAAGCATGTTGCCGCGACGATCAGGGCGCGGCTGGCCGGCGATAGCGCGCCGCGCCCTTTCCGCTACAAACATGCCGGCGACCTGGCGACGATCGGCAAGTGGGCAGCCGCGATCGATTTCGGCTCGATCAAGCTCACGGGATGGCTTGCCTGGTGGCTGTGGGGCGTGGCGCATATCTACTTCCTGATCGGTTTTCGCAACCGGCTCTCGGTGTCGCTTAGCTGGCTATGGATCTATTTCACCGGCCAGCGCAGCGCGCGGCTGATCACCCAGGGCGATGATAACAAGGGCTGAGGTTCTCAACCGCGGCCAAGGATATTCATCCAGCCGTCACCTTTAGCTGATCGACTGACTTCCCGATGGACATGGCCGGTTTTCGGCGCGAAGCTTCCGCTCGGGGCTGGGATCTTGTCACGTCGCTGGGAAGGAAAACCAATGCCGCATCTCAATTACCCCGTCTCCCGCCGTAGTTTTCTTGCCGGTACGGCCGCCAGCGGGGCGCTGATCATGCTCCATCCGTTTTCCGCCCGCGCGCAGGCCAATCAGGCGCATCTGAGGATCATGGAGACCACCGACATCCATGTGAATGTGCTGCCTTACGACTACTACGCAGACAAAGCCAACGACACGATGGGCCTGTCGCGGACGGCCTCACTGATCGCGGCGGTGCGCAAGGAAGCCACCAATGCGATGCTGATCGACAATGGCGATCTTTTGCAGGGCAATCCGATGGGCGATTACATCGCCTATGAGAAGGGCCTCAAGGAAGGCGATCTGCATCCGATCATGAAGGGCATGAACCTGCTGGGCTATGAATGCTCGACGCTCGGCAATCACGAGTTCAATTACGGCCTGTCGTTCCTCGACAAGGTGCTGGGCGGAGCCAATTTCCCCTTCGTCTGCGCCAATCTGATCCGCGGCACCGAGCTTGCCGCCAACCCGCGCGACGACAAGCTCTACCTCAAGCCCTATGTCATCCTCGACAAGAAGATCAAGGACGGGTCGGGCGTCGAGCAGCCGATCAAGATCGGCATCATCGGCTTCGTGCCGCCGCAGATCATGGTCTGGGACCTGAAGAACCTGGAAGGCAATGTCAGGACGCGCGACATCGTCGAGGCGGCCAGGGCATGGGTGCCGCAGATCAAGGAGGAGGGCGCCGACATCGTCATCGCGCTCTCGCATTCCGGCATCGATATCAAGCAGGGCGACGGCATGGAGAACGCCTCCTTCTTCGTCGCCGGCGTCGAAGGCATCGATGCGGTGTTCACCGGCCATCAGCATTTGGTCTTCCCCGGCAAGAAGGATTTTCAGGCGCTCGAAGGCGTCGACACCGAGAAAGGCACGCTGCAGGGCAAGCCCGCCGTGATGGGCGGTTTCTGGGGCTCGCATATGGGACTGATCGATCTGCTTCTGGAACGGGACGGATCGAAATGGCGCGTAGCCTCGGCCACATCTGAGGCAAGGCCGATCTACGAGCGCGTCGACAAGGCAAACAAGCCGACGGTGGCGGACGACCAGCGCGTCGTCGATGCGCTGAAGGCGGACCATGAGGCGACACTTGCCTATGTCCGCCGACCGGTCGGCAAGACCTCGGCGCCGCTCTATTCCTATTTCGCGCTGGTCGCCGACGATCCGTCGGTGCAGATCGTCAACCAGGCGCAGAGCTGGTACCTCAAGGACATATTAAAAAGCACGCAGTGGAAGGATGTGCCGCTGCTGTCGGCGGCAGCACCCTTCAAGGCCGGCGGGCGCAACGGCGCCGACTACTATACCGACGTGCCGGTGGGCGACATCGCCATCAAGAACGTCGCCGACCTCTATCTCTATCCGAACACGGTGCGCGCCGTCGAAATCACCGGCGCGCAAGTGAAGGAATGGCTGGAAATGTCGGCCGGCATTTTCAGGAAGATCGAGCCGGGCAAGGCCGACCAGGCGCTCATCGACACCGAATTCCCGTCCTACAATTTCGATGTGATCGATGGCGTCAGCTACGGAATAGACCTGTCGCAGCCGCCAAAATACGATGCCAAGGGTGGCGTCGCCAATGCCGGCTCGAACCGCATCGTCGGCCTCAGCTTCGACGGCAAGCCTATTGATCCGGCAGCGAAATTCGTCGTCGCCACCAACAATTACCGCGCCGGCGGTGGCGGCAATTTCCCCGACATCAATGCCTCGAAGATCATCTACGAGGCGCCGGACACCAACCGCGACGTGATCGTGCGCTACGTCGTCAGCGAAGGCACGATCAACCCCTCGGCCGACGACAATTGGTCGTTCACGCCGCTGCCCGGCACCAGCGTCGTGTTCGAGACCGGCCCCAAAGCGAAGGATTTCATATCTGGGGTGAAATCGCTCAAGATCGAGCCGGCCGGCGAGGGCGAATCCGGGTTTGCGAAGTATCGCATCCTGCTTTGAGGCAACGTGCAGCTAACAGGGAAAACAAGCGGGCATACGCCCGCTCAATCACGCTTCGGATCAGGCTTTGTAGACCACCTGGCGCACGTCGATGTAGCTGGCTCTAAAGCCGGCTTCGCAATAGTGGAGATAAAATTCCCAAAGCTTCTTGAAGCGGTCGTCGAAGCCGAGCGGGACGATCTTTTCCCACGACGCCCAGAAGCGGTTGCGCCATTCGGCAAGCGTGCGGGCATAGTCGTCCGGAAAGACGCGCTCGCGCAGATGGGCAAGGCCATGGTCGCTGCCCAGCGTCTTCAGGATCGACGGCGTCGGCAGCATGCCGCCTGGGAAGACATAGCGCTGGATGAAATCCGGCCGCGCCCGATAGGTGTCGTAGGCGGCCTCGTTGATGGTGATGATCTGCAAGCCGGCGGTGCCGCCGGGCCTCAGGCATGCCTTCATCTTGCCGAAAAATACCGGCCAATATTTTTCGCCGACCGCCTCGAACATCTCGATCGAGGCGATGCGGTCGTAAGTGCCCGTTTCGTCTCGGTAATCCTGCAGCTTGATGTCGACCTTGTCAGACAGTCCCGCCTTCTGGATGCGCGCCTTGGCGAAATCGTGCTGTTCGCGGCTGATGGTCAGGCCGGTGACGCGGCAGCCGATCTCGCGCGCGGCAAATTCGGCAAAACCGCCCCAGCCGCAGCCGATCTCGAGCACATGGTCCTTCTTGCCGATACCCGTATCCTTGGCCAGCGCGCGGTATTTGGCGGCCTGAGCGCTTTCCAGGTCGTTGGCGCCGGTCGCATAGAGCGCCGACGAATAGGTCATGCTGGGATCGAGCCATTGCTTGTAGAAGGCGTTGCCGAGATCGTAATGCGCCGAGATGTTGCGCTTCGAGCCTGTGCGGGTGTTTTCGTTGAACCAGTGGCGGATGCGCTGGACCGTGTTGATGAGCCAGCTGGCGCCGCCGGCAATGCGTTCGCCAACGGCCGAGTTGACGACGAACAATTCGAGGAAGCTGGTTACATCAGGGCTTTCCCAGTCGCCGTCCATGTAGGATTCGGCAACGCCGATGGTGCCGCCGGAAAAGGCACGGCCGGGCAGGCGCCAGTTCTTCAACACCAGTTCGGCATCCGGCCCGGGTCCATTGCCGCCGACAAGCACCGCCCGGCCATCCGGCATCCTCACCTTCAGCGAACCGCGCGGCAATTTCATCGCCGCCGACAGCACCATGCGCGCCTTGGCCGGCAGGCCCTTGACCATCTCGGCGAAATTGAGTTCGTCCAGCCTGATGGCGTCGCCGATGCCTTTGTATTCCCTGACAGCCATCTCACACCCCCCTGGACTTCCGCGGGGCGGCGCAAGATCTGCCGGCCCCCACATCCTCCACTTTTCATTCGCCAGGCGCGAATGCCGCTGCCTGCGTGAATTTTCGCCACAATCTTCCATGGCATTGGCCGAAACTTCAAGAGGCAAGCTTCGCGCGGCGCTGGCCCAGCTTGCCGGCCTGAGGCCAGAATCTGCGGGAGAGCGCGGCCCTCGGCGAAATCGCTATGGTTACGAACAGCCACATACGTTAGTTTCAGCCATGCGTTATGTCATCGTCATCGTCGCCATCGCCTTTTTCCTGATCTGGGACGGCCTCTACAATCAGGGCCGCTATCTCGACACGACGGTCAGGGAAATGTCGCGCGTCGTGCGCTACGTCACCGGCAAAGCCTAGCTTTTTGCGCCTCTGCAAAGTCGCCTGCCGGCATTGCCGGGCGCGACATCGTGGCGGTTGACGCGACGGTCCCGCTCACACAAAACATGCCGCAAATCGAACGTGGAGGCAGGCGTGATCCGGCATATCGTTTTCTTCAGCGCGCGGCGCAAGGACGATGTCGAGGCCGTGCGCACGGGCTTGCTCGCGCTGGGCAAGATCCCGCATTCAAGCCTCTTCGAGGTGACGCTCAACACCAAGGTCGATCCGCTGTCGGATGCGATCGACGTGGTCGTCTATGCCGAGTTCGAGGATGATGCCGCGCTTGCCGCCTACAAGGCGCACCCGCTCTATGCCGAGACGACCAGTCGGGTCAAACCATTGCGCGAATTGCGCTATTCGGCCGATGTCGTGGCGACGGCCTGATCGGGCCGGCAAGAGGCCTTGAACCGATTTCGGGAATGATGCACACCGCGCCGGCATGACCAGCACGACCCATCCGCTTGACCATCTGGTGCTGCCGACGGCGAGCCTCGCCGTGGCGCGGGCGCGGCTGACATCGCTTGGCTTCATCGTCGCGCCAACCGGCGTTCATCCCTTTGGCACCGAAAATTGCTGCGTCTTCCTTGCCGACGGCACCTATCTCGAACCGCTAGCGGTTGGGAATGAACAGGTGGCAGCGAGTGCGATCGCCGGCGGCAATGTCTTTGTCGCGCGCGACCGGCTCTATCGCGCCAGCCTGGGCGATGAGGGCTTTTCCGCCGTGGTGCTGGCCACAGATGATGCCGATGCGGATCATGCGCGCTATGTCTCGGCCGGTCTGTCGGCGGGGGACGTGCTGAGCTTTTCCCGCGACTTCACCGACACGGCCGGAAAGAGCGACATGGTGTCGTTCAAACTGGCTTTCGCCGCCGGCGCCGAGACGACGGACGCCTTTCTGTTCGCTTGCGAGCGGATCAACGCCCCTCAAATCGACCGTACGGCACTGCAGGCCCATGCCAACGGCGTGACCGGCATTGCCGAAATCGTCGCGGTCAGCGACGCGCCTTCCACACAGATCAGCCTGATCTCGACAGTGGTTGGCCCGGAGCAGCAGAGCGGTGCGGTCTTCGATCTGCCGAATGCGCGTCTGACCGTTCTGGATCCTGCGGCTTTCACCGCGCGCTTCGACATTCCGGCCGGTGCGCCGACGGACCTTCGCTTCGCCGCGATCGTCTTTTCAGTCGGTAGCGTCGGTGTCACGGCTAGGCTGCTTGCAGAAAACGCCGTCGGGCACGATATAGCGGGCAACGAAATCGTCGTGCAGCCGGCATCCGGGCAGGGCGCGGCTTTTATCTTCCGGGAGACCCCATGAGCAAGCCGCAAGGACCCAATTCGCTGGCGCCGAATTCATCGGTAACCGTCGGCAACGTCGTCTTAGACAATAGCGGGCCCTTGGCGTTGATCGCCGGCCCGTGCCAGTTCGAATCGCGCCAGCACGCTTTCGACATGGCCGGCGCGCTGAAGGAACTGACCGGCAAGCTCGGCATCGGCCTCGTCTACAAGACCAGCTACGACAAGGCCAACCGCACCTCGCTGTCGGCAACGCGCGGCGCCGGCATGGACGCGGCGCTTCCGGTGTTCGACGAGTTGCGCAAGGAATTTTCGGTTCCCATTCTGACCGATGTCCACACCGAGGAGCAGTGCGCGATCGTCGCACCCCATGTCGATGTGCTGCAGATTCCGGCCTTCTTGTCGCGCCAGACCGACATGCTGGTCGCCGCCGCCAAGACCGGCAAGGTGATCAACGTCAAGAAGGGGCAGTTCCTGGCGCCTTGGGATATGAAGAACGTGGTGGCCAAGATCACCGGTTCGGGCAACCTCAATGTGCTGACCACCGAGCGCGGCGCGTCTTTCGGCTACAACACGCTGGTGTCGGACATGCGGGCTTTGCCTGTGATGGCCGAGATCGGCGCGCCGGTGATTTTCGACGCCACCCATTCGGTGCAGCAGCCGGGCGGGCAGGGCGGTTCCTCCGGTGGCGAGCGCCGCTTTGTCGAGACGCTGGCGCGGGCTGCCGTTGCCGTCGGCGTCGCCGGCGTGTTCATAGAGACCCACCAGGATCCCGACAATTCGACCTCCTCCGACGGGCCGAACATGCTGCCGCTGAAGGACATGCCGGCGCTGCTCGAAAGACTGATGGCATTCGACCGCATCGCCAAGAATGCTGTTGACCTGAACCGAGGCTGATGGTTTCGGCTACGGCGCTCGCGCGCGGTGCCCTGCTTGTGGAAGGCATAAGCCGGCTGTAGGCTCGCTGCTGCAAATGAGCGTCTTGGCAGGAGGAAGCCATGTCCGTCGCCCGGGTCACCGAAATCACGTCGTCGTCGAAAAAGAGCTTTCAGGACGCCATCGAGAAGGGGATTGAGCGCGCCTCAAAGACCCTGAAGAACGTCGAAGGCGCCTGGATCCAGGACCAGAAGATCGTCGTCGAGGACGGCAGGATCGCGGCCTATCGCGTCAACATGAAGGTGACGTTCATCCTCGCGGAGTAACCGCCCGCCGCTCGAAAAAACGGGAACTTTCGCCCGCGCACCTCATTGTCAAAGTATAGATCAACGACATGAGGAGCATCAGCCATGACCACCCAAACAGGCCACACCGAAGCCATCGCCGCTTCGCGCGTCATCGGCACGTCGGTCTACAACACCGAGGGCACGAGCATCGGCAGCATCGAGGACATCATGCTCGACAAGACGTCGAACGGCATCATGTTCGCGGTGATCGGGTTCGGTGGATTTCTCGGCATTGGCGAGAAGTATCACGCCATTCCGTGGGCGAGCCTCGACTATGACGAGGACAAGGGCGGCTATGTCGTGCCGTTCTCGAAGGAGCAGCTGAAGGCAGCACCCGCCTATTCGATCAATGAACTGGCCGGCGCCGATGGCGAGGCCGCGCGTGATGCTTCCTATGATTACTACAAGGTCACGCCGTATTGGCATTGATCAGCTGCGCTGACGCCTGACGTGAAAAGGCCCCGAATTCCGAAACGGGGGCCTTTTCAGTGCAACCCGACAGTTTCTAAATTATTCTGCTGCATGAAGCGTGGACAGCTGCGTCGCCGCCCTTGGCGGCTGCTGCGTATCGCAGGACGTCAGGAACGCCGCCGCGATCAGGAACAAACTCACGATACCGCTCAACTCGGACATGGCGAAACTCCTCCTGTTTCGCCCCGCGCATCACCATCCTAGTCGACACAGAGATTGTTATCTCTGAATTATGATGACGTGGTGTTGTCGAACGTGATCCGAGGCATGCTCAGCCGAGGAGTCCGGCATTCTTCACCGCCTTGAAAATCTTTTCGTGCCAGGCGATCCGATCCGCTTCGCCATTGGCCGGCGTGGTTGAATTGGCGTTGCCGACGTTGATCGCGCGCGAGATCTTTTTGATCAGGCCGGCATCGGCAAAGGCATTGCAGCCTGACCCTTTCCATTCGGCGCAAGCTGCGAGCAGCGAAGTCTGCGGATCCTCGATCAGTTCAGGATGATTGGCGAGGTCAACGTTGGCGAGCTTGCCCTTGGCCGTGTACGCGTCGCGCCCGGTGGTCTGGAACGTGCCGCCGCCGCGGAAATTGAAGCCGTCCAACGTTCCTTTCACATTGCCCATGCGGCTGCCATAGGCCCAGTCGCCCAGGGCTTGCGGCTTGCGCAGCAGGTTGTCCTCGATCCACTGATCGGTCTTGCCCGCGGCTCGCGACCTCCATGCGTTCCGGATTACCGCCACGGTCGTGTAGGTCAGGGATTCGCGAATGAGGGTGAAGCCACCGGTTTCCATCGCCGCTTGAGCGAAGAAATGCATCAGCCGATCATAGTTGTTGCACACGCCATGATCGCCAAGTGTCTTGAGGCCTTTGTCGGAGGTAAAGGCGCCGATGTAACCGTCATAGATTGTTCGCTTGGAACCGCTTGCCGGTCTCGGCGCGAATTTCTGGAAGACCGCTGCTGGCAAACCCTTGTTCGGATCGCCCGCAACGGCTTCGAGCACGCTCTCGACACTCTCGGTCGAGAGCACCGGTTCGCCTTCGACGACCACCGAAGCATTGGGAATTCGCTTGCCGTTGCTTTTCGGGAAGCCACCGCCGGCAAAGGTTTTCAGATCGTCGATGAGGGCGATTACGCGTGTCCGGCTCTCCGTGAAATCCATGTCGGAAAGCGGACCGCTCACCTTCTTCGTCGGATTGATGCACCCGACGCTGGACAGGAAATTGACGCCCGGATGGATCAGGATTTCGGTGCGCTTGTTGGTCTTCAGCAGTTCGAGTCCAGGTTTGGGTGGCGTCTTGCCGCCAGTGTAGCCGATGGTCACATATTTGCCTCCGGCCTGCGTCGCCAGTGGATAGGTGCCGGGCTCGATGCGCCTGCCATTGTCTTCTTTGGAATTGTCGCCTGGGCCGCGAGATTCACACACGAACCCCGATAGACCCGTTACTGCCGTGCCGTTGTGAAAGACTTTATAGGTACCAACTGTCCTGCGTCTGGTGCCCCTCGTATGCTCGACTTGGCGACTAAATCGGGTGGAGTTTGTGTGCCGCCTGGTTTCGTGACAAAGGCATTGCCGCAGGGGCGGGGCACCCACCCCATGCCGCGCCAGACGGTTGTGTGCGTCAAGTTCTGCAAAATGGGGCGGCCATGATGCTGGTCATGCGGCTTGGCGCAGAGCGAGCTTCTTGTGCTCGCGCAGGTCGTCCATGTTGATGTAT